>JACQRB010000056.1 GCA_016206685.1 Candidatus Omnitrophota bacterium
CATCTGGGGGCTGACCAGGTGCGTGCGTCCGCCCTTGCCCTGGCGGCCCTCGAAGTTGCGGTTCGAAGTGGAGGCGCAGCGCTGGCCCGGCTTCAACTGATCCGGGTTCATCCCCAGGCACATGCTGCAGCCGGATTGCCGCCACTCGCAGCCGGCGGCTTGGAAGATCTCGTGCAGCCCCTCCGCTTCGGCCTGCGCGCGCACCTGCTGCGAGCCGGGCACCACGAGGACCTGGACGCCTGAGGCGGCCTTGCGACCTTTGAAAATCTTCGCGGCCGAGCGCAGGTCCTCGATGCGCGCGTTGGTGCAGCTGCCGATGAACACCACCTCAATCGGAATCTCCGTCATCAGGGTCCCGGCTCTGAGGCCCATGTACGCCAGCGACTGCTCGACGTCTTTGCGGCTGTAGCCCGGCACCTGGTCAGGCTGCGGCACGCGCCCCGTGACATCAATGACCATGCCGGGGTTGGTGCCCCAGGTGACCTGCGGGGCGATCTGCGAGGCATCAATCGAGATTGCCCGGTCATAGGTCGCATCGGGATCAGAGGGCAGCGTGCGCCAGTATTTCAGCGCGCGCTCGAAGGCCTCGCCCGTGGGCGCAAAGGGGCGCTTGCCAGAGGCGAGGTACTCGAATGTCGTCTCATCCGGCGCCATCATTCCCGCCCGCGCGCCTGCCTCGATGCTCATGTTGCAGATCGTCATCCGCCCCTCCATCGAAAGGGCGCGCACCGCCTCGCCGCAGTATTCCAGCACGTAGCCTGTCCCGCCCGCCGTCCCGATGGTGCCGATCAGCTTCAGGATCAGGTCCTTGGCGGTCACCGGGGCCTTGAGGCGCCCGCTGAATTCAACCTTGAACGTCTTGGGCCGCTTCTGGGGCAGGCACTGGGTCGCCAGGACATGCTCGACTTCCGAGGTGCCGATGCCGAACGCCAGCGTCCCGAAGGCGCCGTGGGTGGACGTATGCGAATCGCCGCAGACGACCGTCGTGCCGGGGAGGGTCAGGCCCAACTCAGGCCCGATGATGTGGACGATGCCCTGGCGCTCGCTCGTCAGGTCGTAGAGCGTGATGCCGAACTGGGCGCAGTTGTGGACCAGCGCGTCCACTTGGGCGCGGGAGATGGGATCCCGGATCGTGAGGCGGTCATCCGTCGGCACGTTGTGGTCCATCGTCGCGACGGTCAGCTCCGGCCGGCGCACGCGGCGGCCGGCCAGGCGCAGCCCCTCGAACGCCTGGGGGCTGGTCACCTCGTGCACCAGATGGCGGTCAATGTAGAGCAGCACGGTGCCGTCCGACACGGTCGTGACGACGTGCCGCTCCCAGATTTTCTCGAACAGCGTTTGGCCCATGGTTCATCCAGTATATCGGCATCCCCCGTCGGCGCGCAAGCCCCGGTCACAAGCGCTTCCCTCCGGTCGGGTCTTCTGCTATGATACGCGCAGAGTCGTGCGGTCGAAGCGAACAACAAGGAGGGGGCGATGGTCTCTGGAATAGGGCTGCTCTTACTCTCAGCGGTGGCGGGCTACTGGGTGCTGGAGCGCTCGGCGACCCATCCGAAAAAGAACCTCAAGCGCGTCGGACAGGCGGTGGGGTGGTTTGTGATTCTGGTCAGCATCCTCGGCGTGGCGTGTAAGGTGTACGGGTTGGCGAGCGGCAAGGGCGCCTACTGCCCGTCGGGTTCGCGGTGTCCGTTCAGCTCGAAGATGCCCGCCGCTTCACCGGTGTCGAAGTAAGCGCCCACACGTTCTGGCGAGAGCCGGCGCAGTTGCCAGAAAGAGGCCTTGCGCATATACTGAGCATACCCTCATGCGCAAGCGGGGAGCGCGTATGCCTGCCACCGACCTGCCGCAAGCTCATCAGCGTGTCCGCCTGACGACGCGGCTGCGCCGCTATTTCCTCACCGGCCTGGCGACCCTGTTTCCCGCCGTCGTCACGCTCTATCTCCTCCTGGTCGTTTTTCGATTCGCCGACGGTTTGCTCGGCCGTTTTATCAACCGGTACTGGCTGGCGACGTACGGCTATGAAATCCCCGGCCTCGGGCTGGTCATGACCGTGTTGTTGATCCTCGCCACCGGGATTCTCTCCAGCCATCTCTTCGGGCAATTCCTTTTTCGAGGGATGGAGGCGTGGTTCGGGAACCTCCCGTTCGTCCGGCGCATCTACCAGCCCGTGAAGCAGCTGGCGAAGTTCCTCTTCGAGAAAAGCGAACGCGAGGCGGCGTTTCGGCGCGTCGTCCTCGTCCAATATCCCAGAGCAGGGGCGTATTCTATCGCCTTCGTCACCAACGAGGCGATGACGACCGCTACCGGCTCCCCCAAGACGCTCTTGACCATCCTGATTCCCAACCCGCCCTCGCCGTTCACCGGACCGATCATCTTCGTGCCGAAAGAGGAGGTGATCCCGCTGGAGATGTCCGTGGAGGAAGCGGTGCGCCTGATTGTGTCCGGCGGGGTGGTCGCCTCACCCCTCAGGGTCGCTGAACGATCCACACCGGCATGAGCGTGCGGTTCCTGTGGGCGCTGCTGCTTGTGCTCGCCGGCTGCGGCCGACAGGACCCCGTGGTCAAACTCGGATTTGTGGCGCCCCTCACCGGCGACCAGGCGCCGCAGGGCCAGAGCATGCGCAACGGGGCAGTCCTCGCCCTGGAACAGGCGAAGGCCCGCGGCGACATCCTGCCGGGCTATCGGGTGGAGCTCGTGGAGCTGGATGATCAGCACAGCCCCACCCAGGCCGTGGCCGCGGCCAAGAAACTCGCCGCCGATCCGGACGTGGTGGCGGTCGTCGGGAATCTGAACTCCTCCTGCACGATGCCCGCCTCGGCGATCTATTATCAGGCCCGGATGCTGCAGATCACGCCGGTGTCCTCCAATCCGCAGATTTCCCGCCAGGGGTTCGACACGTTTTACCGCACCTGCGCGACCGACGATCTCCAGGGCCCGGCCGCGGCGCTGTTCGTCGCGCGGGAGCTGGGAGCCAGGCGCGTGTTTCTCCTGGATGACATGACGACGTATGGGCGGGGGCTCGCCAACGAGTTTAAAAAGAAACTGCGCGCGCTGGGCGCTCAGGTGCTGGGCCATGAGGGCATCACGCAAGGCGACAAGGACTTCACGCCGCTGCTCACCAAGATCAAAGCGCTGGCGCCTGACCTGGTCTATTTTGCCGGGATGTTTCCGGAAGGCGCGCTGCTCATCAAGCAGCGGGCTGAGGTGGGGCTCGGCGGCCGTTTCATGGGAGGCGATGGGCTGTTTGATCCGGTGTTGATCGAGCTGGCCACCCCCCAGGCCGCCGACGGGATCTACCTGACGACGATCGGCTCCGACGTGCATCGGATCCCGACGGCCCAGGAGTTCGTCAAGGCCTATGAGGCGCGCTACGGCTCGATTGGCGCCTACTCGGCCTACGCCTACGAGGCGACCAGCATCGCCTTATGGGCCATGCAGCGAGCCGGAACCAAAGACCGCCGGGCGGTCTTGGCGGCCATGAAAACCTTGCACGATTACCCGGGACTGTTCGGGTTGCAGAATTTCGATGAGAGGGGCGACTCGCTCATCCGCGACATCGGGTTGTTTACCGTCAAAAACGGGAAGTTCGTGTTTCTCAAAACCGCCTCATGGGATTGACGTCGTCAATCCTGATGTCCCCCTTCCACCTTCTGCTCCAACAACTCGCCAACGGCTTCACGATCGGGGCCATCTACGCGCTGATTGCCCTCGGCTACACGATGGTCTACGGGGTCATCCAGCTCATCAACTTCGCGCACGGCGAAGTCTTCATGGTCGGCGCCTACCTGGCGCTGACGGCATTGCTCATCCTCGGCGTCGCCCAGCCTCTCACCGGGGTCGCGCTGGCGGGCGTGCTGACGGCGTGCGTCGCCCTGGCCGTGGGGGGTTGCGGGATGCTTGGGTGGGGCATCGAACGCCTGGCCTACCGGCCCCTGCGTCGGGCCCCGCGCTTAACCGCCCTGATCACGGCGATCGGGGTGTCGTTCTTCTTGCAGAACGCGGTGATGCTGCTCTACGGGGCGACGGACCGGCGATTTCCCGCCTTCATTCCGGCCCGGCGATGGGAGTGGGGAGGCACGAGCCTGACCTTGCTCCAGGTGGTCATCTGGCTCACCAGCGGCGTGCTGATGGTGGCGCTGCAGATGCTGGTGACGTCCACCAAGCTCGGCAAAGCGATGCGGGCCACCGCCCAGGATCCGAACGCCTGCCGGCTGCTGGGGATTCCGGTGGACCGGATCATCGCGCTCACCTTTGCGCTCGGATCCGGCTTCGCGGCCGTGGGGGGGATGCTCTTCGGCCTGTACTATAACACCGTCAATTTCCACGACGGCTACTTGACCGGTTTGAAGGCGTTCACCGCGGCGGTCCTGGGCGGGATCGGCAACATCCCCGGCGCGATGGTGGGGGGGCTGGTGCTGGGCATCCTCGAGGGGCTGGGAGCCGGGTATCTGTCTTCCCAGTGGAAAAACGTCTTCGCGTTCGTCGTACTGGTCGGGTTGCTGGTGTTCAAGCCGACCGGGCTCCTGGGCGAGCGAGTCGCAGACCGTGCCTAAGATCAGTGCGGAGTGTAGAGTGCGGCATGCGGAGTGAACACACAACGACAAGCAGGACACAATCTCAATTCCGCATTCCGCATTCCGCATTCCGCATTTCTGGGTGGGCAGGAGGTTGTGCCCTGGCGCTTGTGTTTCCCCTCATCCATCCTCATCCGTATCATCTGGACGTCCTGACGACCGCGGGGGTGTACGTCATCCTGGCCCTGGGCCTGAATGTCGTGGTGGGATTCACCGGCTTGCTCCACCTTGGGTACGCGGCGTTCTTTGCGATCGGGGCGTATACCTATGGGCTGCTGAACCTGCGCCTCGGATGGCCGTTCTGGGTGGGCCTGGGGCCCGCCGCGATGGCGGCCGGGTTGTCCGGGGTGCTGCTGGGGATTCCGGCCTTGCGGGTCCGGGGCGACTACTTGGCGATCGTCACGTTGGGCTTCGGAGAGATCGTCCGGATCGCCGTCACGAATCTGGAGCCCTGGACCGGCGGGCCCAACGGCCTCCTGGGCATCGCGCATCCGGCGGTGTGGATTCCGGGCTCAGGGGTGTATGCGTTCGGCGTGGAGTCCATGCCGTATTACTATCTGGTGCTGGCCGTGGCGGTGTCGGTGACGATGGTCTGCGTGCGCATGGGCCGCTCGCGGGTGGGGCGGGCCTGGGCGGCGATCCGCGATGACGAGCTGGCGGCGTCGTGTTGCGGGATCGACACGTTCCAACTGAAGGTGCTGGCGCAGGGCGTCGGCGCGGCCATCGCGGGTCTGGCCGGGGCCATCTTCGCCGCCAAGCAAGGCACGATCACCCCGGACAGCTTCGATTTTATCCTGTCAGTCATGATCTTGGCGATGGTGGTGCTGGGGGGGCTGGGGAGCGTCCGTGGAGTGGTCGTCGGGGCGCTGGTGCTCGGGACGTTGCCGGAGCTGTTGCGCGGGTTTGAGCAATATCGGATGCTGGCCTTCGGGGCGATCATGATCCTCATGATGCGCTGGCGCCCCCAGGGCATCTTCGGCCATCCCCCGTCGTCTTCGGGCGTGAGCCATGGCCGCGCCGCTGCTTGAGATTCGGCATCTGGCCAAACGTTTCGGCGGGGTGACGGCCCTGCACGACGTGAGCCTGGCCGTCTTCCCGCATGAGATTGTCGGCCTCATCGGGCCCAACGGGGCCGGCAAAACCACGCTCTTTAACTGCGCCACCGGCGTCTTGCCGCCGGAGGCCGGCGAGATCTGGTTTGGCCGCGGGACCAAGGAATCGCTCATCGGGCGCGCCCCCCACCAGGTCATCCAGTACGGCCTGGCCAGGACCTTCCAGAACATCCGGTTGTTCGCGACGATGACGGTCGTGGAGCACGTGCTGGTGGGCGGCTACGTGCGTACGCACACCGGACTCGTGGGCGCGATCCTCAACAGCCCTGAGGCGCGCCGCGAGGAGCGCTGGGCCTTCGATCGCGCGATGGGGCTGCTGGAGCTGGTGGGACTGGCTCCGCAGGCCGACCAGGCGGCTGCGGAGTTGCCGTTCGGCTTGCAGCGGCGCCTGGAGCTGGCCCGCGCGCTGGTGTCGGAGCCGGAGCTGCTCCTCCTCGATGAGCCGGCGGCGGGCTTGAACCCGACGGAAAAGCAGGAGCTGTTGGCGCTGCTGCAGCGGCTGCGCGCGCAGGGCCTGACGCTGCTGCTCATTGACCATGACATGCAGTTCGTCATGCCGGTGTCCGATCGGGTGATCGTGCTCGACGACGGCCGGAAGATCACCGAGGGGCGTCCCGCCGACGTGCAAAACGATCCGCGGGTCATTGAAGCCTACCTCGGAACATCGTGATGTTGCGGCTGGACAATGTGACGGCGGGCTACGGGACGACGGCATGCCTGAAAGGCGTCACCCTGTTCGTGCAGGCCGGGGAAATCGTCACGCTCCTGGGCGCCAACGGGGCCGGGAAGAGCACGACGCTGCTGGCCATTTCCGGCCTGGTGCGGCTCAGCCGGGGCGCGATCGCGCTCAACGGCGCGCGCATTGACGGGCTACCGCCCGAGGCGATCGCGGGCCGCGGCGTCGGGCATGTGCCTGAAGGCCGGCGCGTCTTTCCTCGCCTGACGGTGCTGGAGAATCTCCAGTTGGGCGCGTACCTGCGCGGGGATCAGGCCGGGGTGGCGCACGATCTGGCGTGGGTCTTTGAGCTGTTTCCCCTGCTGCGCGACCGCCGGCGCCAGCTCGCGGGCACGCTCTCCGGAGGCGAGCAGCAGATGCTGGCGATGGGCCGGGGCCTGATGGGGCGGCCCGCGTTGCTGTTGCTGGATGAGCCGTCGCTGGGCCTGGCGCCGAAACTGGTGCAGGTGGTCTTTGACGTCATTCGGCGGATTCACCAGGCCGGCACGACGGTGCTGTTGGTGGAGCAAAACGCCCGCCTGGCCTTGGCCATTGCGCACCGGGGCTATATCCTCGAGGCCGGCGCCATCGCCCTGGCGGATACCGCCCCGGCCCTGGCCGACAACCCCAGAGTCAAAGCCGCCTACCTGGGCGGTTGAGGAGTGGGATGGAACGCCTCTTCGATGTGTTTGGGACGCTGTATCGCTTTGATGAGCTGATCCGCTGGGGCGGATACGCGGTGCTGGTGGTGATTGTCTTTTCCGAGACGGGCTTGCTGGCGGGGTTTTTCCTGCCCGGTGATTCGTTGTTGGTGACCGCCGGTCTGCTGGCCACGACGCCGGCGCTGAATATCTGGCTGCTGATCGTGATGCTCTCCGCTGCGGCGATCGCCGGCGACAGCGCCGGCTATGCCATCGGGTATCACCTGGGTCCCCGGCTGTTCAGGCGGGAGAATTCCTGGCTCTTCCATAAGGATCACGTGGCACGCACCCAGCGCTTCTACGACAAGTATGGGCCCAAGACGATTGTCCTGGCCCGCTTTGTCCCCATCGTGCGCACGTTTGCGCCGACGCTGGCGGGGGTCGGCAAGATGCGCTACCGGACGTTCCTCCTCTTTAACATCGCCGGCGGGGTGGGGTGGGTGGCGGGCATGACGCTGGCCGGGTATGGCCTGGGGCGGTTGATCCCCGATATCGAGCGGAAGCTGCATTGGGTCATCGCGATCGTGATCGGGCTGTCCCTGCTTCCGATCGTGCACGAGTGGTGGCAGGCCCGCCGGGCCGGCGTGTCGCGGGCTCGCGTGTGATCCCACCGTAGTCATGTCCGAATTTGGCAGGGCCTGCCGCTGCGCGACCCCGCCGTCCTCGCTCCGCCAAAGTTCTTTGGCGGATCGTCGGCTACGCCCCGACACAAAGTCGGGGCCCGCTCCGCGTCACCCACCAAATTCGGACAGCGCCCACGTCGTTGGACGCTTGACTTCGCGAAGCGCTTTCTCTAAGCTATCGCATCATGACGGCCGTCGTGATGCACGCGCATCCCGCCTTCGGTACAGGCCACGCGCCGGTTTCAGCGACGGGCGTGCCCAGCCACAAGCTGGGCATGTGGGTGTTCCTGGCCTCGGAGGTGATGTTCTTCACCGGCCTGATCGCGGCCTATGTGGTGCTGCGCCTGAGCCACCCCGCCTGGCCGGGCCCTGAGGGACACCTGAGCGTGGCCTTGGGCACGACCAATACCCTCGTCCTCATCTGCAGCAGCATGACGATGGTGATGGCCTTTGCGCAGGTCCAGCAGGACCGGCAGCGCTCGCTTCGCGCATTTTTAACGTGGACGATCCTCCTGGGGTGCGTGTTCCTGGGGATCAAGGCCTGCGAATACCGCGTGAAGCTGACCCACCACATTCTGCCCAGCACGAACGTGTTCTGGTCCTGCTACTACACGCTGACCGGCTTTCACGCCGTGCACGTGTTGGGCGGGATCATCACCAATCTGTGGGTCTTGAGCCTGGCCTTGCGCCATCGCCTCACCCCCGCGAAAGGCTACGTGGTGGAGCTGGCGGGCTTGTACTGGCACTTCGTGGATATCGTGTGGATCTTTTTGTTTCCGTTGCTGTACCTGATCTGATGAGCGACTCGCACGCGCCTGCCTCGACCTACCTGTGGATCTGGTGTTGGCTGGCCGGGCTGATGCTGCTTGGCGTGGCGTTCTCCGCGCTGCCGTTGTCGAAGTCCACCATCGCCCTGGCGATCTTGACGCTCTCGACGGTGAAGGCCGCGCTGGTCGTCCTGTACTACATGCACCTGAAATCCGATCGGCGCGTGCTGGCCCTGGTGGCCGTCTTTCCCCTGGTCGTGATCGCCCTCGCGACCCTGCTGGTGCTGTCCAGCCGCCTGGTGACGCTATGAGTCTGTTGGCATCCCTCCTTGAGGCGCGCGGTCCCGCCATGGCACTCACCGGCCTCTGGACCTGGGTGGTGGGATCCCCCGTGAGCCTTGCGCTGTGGGTCGGCAATCGCCTGGCGACGTGGACCGGGTTGCTGGTCGTCTGGCGCAAGCTCAAGGGCGCGCCGGATCGCACCAAGCGCTTTCTATTGTGGGGGCTGGCGCTGAACGCGGCGTCCCTCCTCCTCTTGCTCGGCGTCCTGCGCCTCCTCGCGGCCCGGTAACGCGCGGATTGAGCGTCACATCCATGGCCCTGCGTAAAACCCGCTTCATGTTCGTCTATCCCCTGGCGCTCGGGTTATTCCTGAGTATGCATCAGGATGCCCGTGCCATCCACCTCGGCATCTGGTTTGTCCTGGCTGGAGAGGCGTTGCGGCTCTGGGCCGCCGGCTACGTCGGGCATCGAAAAGTGAATCGCACCGGAGACCAGCCGGGCGCTCCGAAGATCGGCACCCTGATCACCGCGGGCCCCTACGCCTATGTGCGCCATCCCCTGTACGTGGGGACGTTCCTGATCGGCCTGGGGTTTTGTCTCATCGCCAGGAATCCGTGGTTCGTCCTGGGAGCGTTGGTATTTTTCCTGGCCATCTATCCCAAGAAGGCTGCCGAGGAAGAGAGCGTGATCAGGGGGGAATGGGGGGAGCAGTTCGACGCGTACCGGCAGCGCGTGCGCGCCTGGTTCCCGCGGCTTCGTCCCCATCCCGATCGGGTCGGGCGATGGAGCTGGCAGGGGATCTACGCCAGCCAGGAGGCGAAGACGGTGGTGTGGCTCATCGTCGTGCTCACGGCCCTCTACCTGCGTGGAGAATGGTTTTTCGAGCACGAACCCTTAAATTGGAAGCACGCCCTGTTCCTGAGCGGGGCGGTGGGGCTGATCGGGTTTGATCTGGGCACGGAATGGATGCGCCTCGGCAGGCGCGCGGCCACGGGAGGGTCGGTCTAGCAGGGGGTGAGGTTGCCTATCCGTACACCGCACTCCTCACCGGGTTGGGAATCGGCAGGCGCAGCCTCGACGGCCAGGGGCTGACGGCCGGCAATTGCGCCGGATTGCCTCTGGGCAGCCGAATCTCCGTCGCCAAACCCAACATGGCGAGCAGCCGGATCAGAAAGTAGGTCAGGTCCAGTTCCCACCAGCGCAGCCCATGCGCCGCGGAGCTGGGGTAGGCGTGGTGGTTGTTGTGCCAGCCCTCGCCATAGCTGATCAGCGCGACCCACCAGTTGTTGCGCGAGCCCTCGTTGGTTTGATACGACTGGTAGCCCCAGATGTGGGCGGCGGAGTTCACCAGCCACGTGCCGTGGTAGACGAAGGCCGTCCGCACGAAAATCCCCCAGACCACGAACGGCCACCCGCCCCAGGCGTACAGGAGGAATCCCAGGAGAAACGTCTGGAGGGCGTGGGTCTTGGTGAGGAACTGGTGGACGGGGTCTTTGGCCAACTCGGGGACGAAGCGCAAATGCTTGGTCGGATGATCCAGGACCTCATCGTAGGCGAACAGCCAAAACACATGCGCCCACCAGAATCCGCGCTTGGGGCTGTGCGGGTCTTGGGGCCGGTCGGAGAACGCATGGTGGACCCGGTGGGTCGCGACCCACTTGATGGGTCCCCCCTGCAGGGCGAGTGAGCCGCACAGGGTGACGACATACTCCAGCCACTTGGGCACCTTGAAGCTGCGGTGCGTGAGGAGACGGTGGAAGCCCAGGGTGATCCCTAAGGCGGTGATGGCCTGAAGCGCGAGACAGACCCGGAACGCGGGCCAGGTGAACGTGGACGGGGCGAACACGAGCCCGGCGTGGATCGCCGCGATCCCCAGGAAGATGTCCCACTTCTTGAACTTCGGGAACCTCGGGGTGATCGTGTTGAGATCGGGCATCGACACGTCACCCGTGGTGAAACCGGCTTCTTGCACCCCGGCTTCTTGCACCGCGGTCGTCATGTGACCTCCTTGTGCCTGCTGTGCATCCTCATGCCTCACGGCGGGCCGCTTAAAAACCCCTTAGCTTACGTCGTTTCCTGGAGCTTGTCAAAGGAAAAACACCGTCGACCATTAATAACGCTCGATCTGCCGCAGCAGGCAGTAGACGAGGCGGTGCTCAAGAAGCAAGGTCACCAAGCCTCGCCGGAGGGCGGCGCCGGTCTGCTCGACAGGCAGACTCGCCGCTTGGGCGGCGGCCTCCAGCTTCAGGAAATGCAGGAAGTAGGCGTCAAGGATCCGCCGCTCCTGTGGGGGGAGCGCGTGGAGAGTCCGGTGGACCAGCTCATGGTGATAGGCGTTGAGGAACTGATAAGGCGTGCAGCGCAGATAGCTGTAGGCGGTCAGCGTGCGTTGGCAGGGGTCCGGGGGATTCTCAAGCTCGCGATAGGCGCTCAGGACGGCGTTCCAGAAGTGCACGCGCACGTACCCGGTGAGGGACTGCTCGATGGACGTCCGGGCGCACGCCAGGACGCACTGCCGGAACACCCGGTGGAGGAGCCGCGAGTAATCCACGTCCGTCACCACGCGGTAATCGCCGCGATAACAGACCTTGTCGCCGGGGTGGCGCGGCAGAAAACGGCAGCCTTCTGTTGAGAGCAGGAAATCCCAACAGGCCATCCCCCAAGTAAAGAGCGGTTGGAACTCGTTGATGAGCGCCTGGTAGTCGGGCCCCAGCGCCGCGCGCTCGGCAGCGCGCGGCACTTCCTCGCCAGCGAGGACGGTGCCGGCTCGGTCGCCGGCGCGCTGATACAGGCGCGCGACCAGCCACTCGACGTGCGGGAGCTTGCCGCGCTGGAGGGTGGTGAGCGTCGGTTGGATAAAGACTTGGGGAAGGGCGATCTCCAGCGCAGGCTCGTCTTGCACCTGCACGAGCTCGTCAGCGTCGAGGTCGGAGTCTAAGACGACCAGGCCACTCATAACCGAAATAGTCTAGCATACGGGATGAGCGGGCGGCAAGGAGAAACGCGGATGAGCCAATAAAAAGGGAATTGTATACATGAGTCAGCAAAGGGGGTAAAATGTGCTGCTTGACCCCTATGCTGACGCCTGACTACGAGAAAATCGTCCAGGGCGGCAAGTACCTCGCCTCAAATCCTCCTTCCAGTAGGATTCCGCACCTTTTAGCCGTAAAGCTCATGTTCCTTGCTGATCGTTACCATTTGCGGAAATATGGGCGGCTCATAACGCGGGACAGTTATTGGGCTCTTAGATGGGGGCCTGTTGGTTCAGACACTATGAATTTGTTCAAACAGGATAAAGATTGGATTAGTGATGAAAAGCAACTTGCTTATTCGGTTAAGCATTTACACTTTGAATCGCAACGTCTTGAGCCTAAAGGGAAAGTTGACCTCAATGTTTTTTCCGATACGGATTTAGAAGCCCTCGATTTCGCCTATAAAAATTTTGGTCATTCTCCATTTCCCATAGGAGCAAACAAGTGGCAATTTGAACTAGCAGAAAAAGTCACCCATCTATTTCCTGAATGGTACACGCATAGAAAAATTGCAGAAAAATCACGCGACCACATAGAAATTCGGGAATTTTTTGGGGACCCTGACCCAAGCGATTCGGGTGTAGATCAACAAGATTGGGCTAAATACCACCAATACGTTGAAATTTTTCGAGAACATACGAATCCCCATGCGGAAGCCATTTTTGATGAGGAAAATGCACGGAAGGAGTAAATGTCGGACCGTCCCCTTGTTGAAAGGGTTCGAGCTTGCCTTCAGCCAGGTGCCATCCTTCGGTTTCCTTTCCGTGGATCAGGTCAACCGCACTACCATGTTTTGCTCCTCCTGCCTACAGACGAAGAACGTCTAATTTTTGTAGTTGCCTCCAGCAAAGTCGAAGAGAGAAAGAAAGCGCGTGATCTTCCGAACATTCCTACCCATACCCTCGTTGAAATCAATATCAGGGATTTTGAATGGGTAACGAAGCCCACTATTTTCGACTGCAACAGTCCAGAACTAATCCATGAAGTTCAACTCCTCGAATGTATCCGTCCTTTTGATGAGCAAGGAAAAAAATGGGAATACGGAACCGTTGGAAATGGACTTCTCGAAAAGCTACTTAATGGAGTCCAAGACAGTCCAGTGGCAGATAAGAGGATAAGAGCTATGGTTAGGATGAGGCCGTTACTTAAAAGGGATTAACTTAGCATATGTGCGAGACGTGCTACTGAGGAGCGTTGGAGGAAATAATGCCATTAAAGGAATTGGAGGTGGTGGGTCAATTTGAATAACTGCTATTGCCGATTCTTGATATAATAGCCCTCATGCGACTTAAACTATTACTCGTTACTGGAATAGCCTTCATGGTAGTTGGATGCGCCACGCCATTTCTGGGGATGAGCCGTCAGGACTTTCTGACCACGACGGGGATTGTGGTGTGGGTAGATCGAATCACGCCCCAAGACATCGTGTACTATGACCAAAGCGGATTGTTTTACTACTTTGTGAATGATCGGTTAGTGAAAATAGACCGAGGCGTGCCACAGCAATTCCGCATCCAACAAGAGATTTTAAACCGATAGTTATTTGCTTGATTTTTCAGTGAATTGTGGCATACTAACCGTATGCCAAAGCGCTCAAGCAAGAAGCCTCCCGCCGATCCCAACCAAGCCGCCACGTGGATTGTAGTGGCTGCGACGGGGCAGAACCCGCCTAAGCCAAAAGGTAAGAATCCCGCTGCCGTAGTACTGGGACGGCTTGGAGGGTTGAAGGGTGGAAAGGCGAGGGCAAAGCGACTCAGCCCCTCCAAGCGCCGCGCTATAGCTAGAAAGGCAGCGCGAATCAGATGGGAAAAGAAGTCTTGACAGACTGAGCCACTTATGGCACACTTGGTGTGCCTCTAGTGGGGCAGATACCTGGGAGGCGAGACTTAGATGGCTACGACACTTCCACGGTTGAATGTTACGTTTGAGCGCCCTACCTACGAGGCGTTGCAGCACATTGCCGATGCCCAGAAACTCAGTCTCTCTGGATTGGTAGCTCGGCTCGTTGAGAGCGCTCTTGATCTTGCTGAGGACTTGTCGCTTAGTCAGATCGCTGAGGAGAGGCTTGAAGGCTTCCGTCGTGACGATGCTCTTTCTTCCAAGGAACTGCTTAGATGGAAAGCAGCGCGTGGCAAGAAAAAGTAACAGAAGTATACACAGTTCTCTGGCATCATGAGATCAGACAGGATTTCGAAGAACTTTCAGAAAGTCTTTCAGAAAAGATTGTCAACGCCGTTCAACATCGCCTCTCATTAGCTCCCACCCTTGGAGAACCGTTAAAGGGAACACGCAGACTAGTGTGGCGGCTTCGGTTTTCCGATTATCGAATTTTGTACACAGTGAACAGGAGATCGCGTGAAGTGTGGATTTTGTCGGTCAAACATCGAAGTGTGGTGTACCAGAATAACCATGTGCAAGAGTTAGTAAAGTGGGCGGTAGCACTTCAAGCGACTCATGAACAATCTGGAGAGTAGCCTATTTTTTTGTTGACTTATGCTTGAGCGCTTAAGTATAATAGTCTCATGAATCTAATGAGTGAAGATCAGACACGAGCTTACCTTGAAGAACTCCGCTGGCCGAACGGCGCACAATGCCCGTTTTGCACGCTTCACCAGGTTACAAAGCTCAACGGCAAACGGCCTGGCTTTTATCAATGCAATCGCTGCCGCAAGCAGTTTACTGTGCGAACAGGCTCGATCTTTGAGCGGTCGCACGTCCCGCTCTCCAAGTGGCTCCAGGCCGTCCACCTGCTATGCGCCAGTAAGAAGGGCATGAGCGCCTTGCAGGTGTCGCGGATGCTTGAGGTCAGCTACAAGACAGCCTGGTTTCTGTGCCACCGGATTCGAGAGGCGATGCGCTCACCTGGGGGCTTGCTGACGGGTACAGTCGAGGTTGATGAAACCTACGTTGGTGGGAAGGAAAAGAACGCGCAGCGAGGACGCAGCACCCGCAAGAAAACGCCGCTCGTCGCCGTCATTCAGCGCAACGGCAAGGTACGGACTCAGGTCGTGCGTTCGGTGTCTGCCGCCAACCTGATGCGTGTCCTCAAAGAGAATGTTGACGTGGAATCAACCCTGATGACAGATGATTTCATGTCGTACCGCCACGTCGATGAAGTGTTCTATCAACATGAAGCGGTGGTTCACAGCAAGAAGGAATACGCGCGGGGCAATGTCCATGTGAACAACTGCGAGTCCTTCTTTGCCTTGCTCAAGCGTGGCCTCATGGGGAGCTTCCACCATGTCTCGCGTAAGCACCTGGGGCGTTACTCCAATGAGTTTGCGTTTCGGTGGGATACACGCAAGATCACAGACGCCGAACGGGTAGAGGCGGCTTTACGGCTTGCAGAGGGGAAGAGACTGATGTATTGTGATCTCACCAATGGGGAAACGGCCAAAGCGCAAGCCAACTAAGAAGGCTGAACGGTTCTCGCTGTACCCGCTCTCGCCTGAACAAGTCCTCAAGAAGTTGCTCTCCTTGCCTCCTGCCAAGCGTAAGAAATCCTCCAAGTAGTCAGTCCGCGAAGTTATTGCTGACTTATAGTGATAATTCCGAATAAAAAATATCATTTGACAATAACTGCTACATTTGCCATACTAACAGGTTTTTTTCGAAGGTCCATCAAAAATGAAGACGACGACCATCTTGCTCACCGCCGGCGACATCATCGAGCGCTACCGCCTGTCCTACCAGACCCTCAACTACTACACCAACCTGGGGCTCTTGCGGGTGGCCAAACGCGACGGGCATCAGCGGCTCTACGACGGGCGCGATGTCCAACGCAACCTCCAGGCGGTTGCCCGGCTCAAGGACGAAGGCTATCCCTTGCGGCTGATCTCGCGGATGCTGACCCAAGGGCTCTCCGCGTTGAAGGTGAGCGTGGGATGAGCTACTACCGGTTGCTCGGACTGGACCGCGAGCCCTTTTCGACCAATCCGGACCCGGCGTTTTTCTACCAGTCGCCGCAATACCGCGACACGCTGGCCAACCTCATCATCGAGTTCCGGCTCAAGCGGGGCTTGAGCGTGGTCCTGGGCGACATCGGCGTCGGCAAGACCACGCTCGGGCGCAAGCTCATCCAGATGCTGCGGGAGCGCTCCAACTTTCTCTTCCACATGATCCTGGATCCCACCTATCCGTCTGAGGAGCTCTTCTTCCATGACCTCACCCGCACGCTGGGGATCGAGCTGCCCTGGCAGACCCCGACGCTGGTTGACTACCGGGATGCGCTGGAGCGGTTCCTGTTCCGCAAGGCCCTGCAGGAGGAGCAGACGATCGTGCTCATCATTGACGAAGCCCACAAGCTCAACGAGCTTTCCCTGGAAGTGTTGCGCCTCCTCCTGAACTATGAGACCAACGACGCCAAGCTCCTGCAGCTGGTGCTCTTGGGGCAAATGGAGCTGCTGCCCCTCCTCATGGGCCTGCCCAACGTCGTCGATCGCATCAGCTTGAAGGGCACCTTGACACCGCTCACCTTGCTTGAAACCCACGAGTTGATCGCCTTCCGCCTGGAGGAGGCGGGCTACCGCTCGCACATCCCTCTGTTCAGCCCGGAGGCGGTTGAGACCATCTGCGCGTATACGGAAGGCTATCCCCGCCGGATCGCGATGGTGTGCCACCAGGCGTTGCGCCAGCTGGTCATGCGCCGGGAGCGATCGGTTAATGAGGGCTTGGTGGAGGAGCTGATTCAACACGAGATGGAGTCGGGATGGGATCCGCCAAGAAGGGCAAGGAAACTCCAGCCGAGCAGTTGCTGAGGATGATCGAAGGTCCGGCCGGCGCCGCCAACGTACCACACGCGTCGGCCTCGCCATCGCTCAGGCAGCTGTGGGCCGGCTTGCAGGAGCTGCCGGGACGCCTCTTGTCTCGGCTGCGACCCGCCCGACGGGAGACCGACGCGTTCCTGTGGAACCTGACGATGGCGCAGCGGCTCCTCTGGGGCGTGCTGCTGGCGTTGGGGGCGTATGTCGCGTTCGATTTGGTCGTCGTGCAGCCCAGGCCGAAGCTTGGGCGCAGGGTCGCGACCGCCACTGTGGAGCCGGCGACGGAGTCCCCGGGAGCCTCCGGCAGTCCCGCGAGTGCGCTCAAGCCGCTTGCCGAGTATCTGGCCGTCGTGCAACAGGCCAGTCCGTTCGGCGGGGCCGCCTCGATCATCGCCGCCCCCGCCGCGCAAAGCACGAAACAGCGGCTTGCGGAGCTGGCACAGGGGCTGGTGGTGGTCGGGATCGACCGCAGCGCCAATCCAGAGGCGATCATCGAAGATACGACGCAAAAGCGCACGTATTTCATTAAGGTGGGTGATGAGCTCAACGGGATGGCCGTTAAGGACATCAGTGTCAAGGGGGTCATCGTCAGCTATGAAGGGGAAGAGCTCCTCGTCAAGTAAGTGGGGCCTGTCGTGTCGCGCACCCGCTGGGCAGCGGGTGACGCGGAGCGGGGGCCCCCGCCGACCGCAGCCGACGACGCGCGCCGGCTGCGTCGGGGCGCGGACGGCGGGGTCGCGCAGCGGCAGGACCCGCTGCCTCCTGATGGCCGTCTGGCTCGTCGGCGGCGGTGTCTGGTTGAGCCTGCCGGCGGCGGCCCGCTCGGAGGATGCGCTCGAGGATGCCCTCCTGGAGACGGCCTCGGCCGAGCCCCCTACCACGTACCTGCGGGGCATGGAGGAGCGGGTGTCGCTGGATCTGCGCTCGACCGAGGCGACCGATGCGCTGAAATACCTGGCGACCAAAGGCGGCTTGAACATCGCGATCAGCAAGAACGTCGCGGGCCGCGTGAACCTGTTCCTGACGGATGTGCCGATCCGCGACGTCTTCGACTTGGTCCTGCGCAGCAACGAGCTCGCCTACGACAAGCAGGGCAACATCTACAACATCATGACCGAGGCCGAGTATCGCGCGCTCTACGGCAAGCGCTTCGCGGACCTGCGGCGCGTGGAGACCTTCCGCCTGAAGTACGCCATCCCAGAGCAGGCGTTCAACCTCTTGGATGCGCTCAAGAGCGAGATCGGCCGCTTGCTGGTTGACGAGGACTCCGGGACCGTCTCCGTCATGGATACGCCGGAGCGGTTGCGCCAGATGGAAGAGGCCCTCGGGACCCTGGAGCAGGGCAACACCGTGCGCGTGTTCGATCTGCGCTACGCCAAGGCCAAGGACGTGGAGGAGCAATTGAAGGACCAGCTCGAATCCAAGAAGCTGGGCTTCATCAAGGCCGACGAGCGCAGCAACCAGGTGATCGTGCAGACCCTGCCCAACCGGATGAAGGACATCGAGCAGCTGGTCAAGGCCCTGGACCGCAAGACCCGCGAGGTGCTCATTGATGGCCGGATCGTGAAGGTCAGCCTGGTCAACGGCGCCGATACCGGCATCGACTGGGACAAGATATTCACGAACCTGAAATTCCACGGGATTGACACGACGAACAGCTTCCGCACCACGACGACGGGCACGGCGCCGTCCGAGGTCCCCGGCGTCACCAAGATCCGGATTCCGGACATCAACCTGCCGGGAGTGAAAACCAAGTCCGGCACGGACCACGAACTGAAGTTGGGCCAGTTGGCGTTCGGGACCGTCGCGCGCGACGGCTATGAGCTGTTTCGCTACCTCCAGACTCTCGGCAAAACGAAGATCATGTCCAATCCGCGCATCCTGGTCACGGAGAACCAGGAAGCCCGCATCCATGTGGGCACGCGCGAGGCCTACGTGACGACGACCACGACGACCGGCCAGACCACGACGACCACCGCCGAAGAGGTCCAGTTCATCGACGTGGGAATCCAGCTCGTGGTGACCCCGAAGATCAACGAGGATGGGTTCGTCACCATGAAGATCAAGCCGGAGATCTCCAGCGTGATCCGCACGCTCACCACGCCCAGCGGCAACGCGATTCCCATCGTGGATACCTCCACCGCGGAGACGAACGTCATGGTGCAAGACGGGGCGACGGTGATCATCGGGGGCTTGCGCAAGGATGAGAAGAAAGTCACCGATAAGCAACTCCCGTATCTGGGTCGTATTCCGCTGATCGGGCCGGCCTTGTTCCGGGACCGCGACCAGGATGACGAGACCTCGGAGCTGGTGGTCTTCATCACCCCCCATATCGTCGCCGGCGATACCCTGGTGACGGGGGATGAGGAGGCGTTGGGTGGAGGCATCAAGCCGTACCGGGAGTATCAACCCCTGCTGGAAAAGCGCGCGCGCGTGGAGCCGCTGAAACCGTAGCCATGCCTGAGCCAGCCCTCGTGCCAGGATCCCAGAAACCCGGCGGGCCGCTGGGAAGTGGGACCATGTGGCTCGTGGCCCTGCTGGTCATCGCCAGCGGGGGGGCGACCTACTTTGGCTGGCGCGCCCAACAACTGACCACCACCTTGCACCAGTTGACCCATCAGCGGGAGGGGGTTGAAGAGGCCCAGACGACGCTGCAAACTCGCTGGCAGACGATCCAGACGCAGTACGACGAGCTCACCAAGACCCACCAGGCGCTGAGCCAGGATCGTGACAACCTCATCGCCCAAGTGGCGGGCACGAAGGAAACCTTGGAGCGCCAACGCGAGGAAACCGCTCGGCACGAGTCGGCGGCCCGGCAGACCGCGGCTGAGCGGGATCTGTTGGCGTCCCTGCTCAAGAAGGCCGCCCAGGAGCACCAGGCGTTGAGCGGCCAGGTGGGGCCGCTCCAGGAACAGCTCCAAGAGCTCGAGCGCGTCTACGACCAAGCTCTTCAGGAGCGGGATGCCCTCAAAGGCGACCTGGCCAAGGCGCTCCAGAAAACCCATGAGAAGCAGCTCAAACAAGACCTGGCCTCGCAGCGCAAGGAGCGCCAGGAGCTGGAGCGGCAGTTGCGCTCGGCCCAGCGAGAGATGGGAGAAATCCAGGGGCGCGAAACGCGCGTGAAGAAACAATTGAAGTCGCTCCAAGAGGATTACGCGAAGGTGGCCGCCGACCGCAATCGGCTCAGGCGGCAGAACACCATGATTCCCAGCGACGTCAACCAACTGGCGCGGGAGCACCAGCGTCTGTTGAAGGAGACGGCCGACATGCACTACAACCTGGGGGTGCTCTTCAGCGAGCAAAAGCAGTATGCCCAGGCGGCGGCGGAGTTTGGCAAAGTCATCGAGCTGCGTCCCGATGACGCGGATACCTACTACAACCTCGGGGTGATCTATGCCGAGCATCTCCCGGACCGGGAGCGGGCGATCGCGCATTTCCGCCGGTATCTCAAGATCAATCCGCGGGCCCGAGATGCCAGTTGGGTCAAGCAGTACATCGCGTCCTGGCAAGCCTATGAGGCGAAAGAACGCCTGGAGTAGCGACATGAACAGCGGCACCTCCTCAGCATCTTGCGGGTTCAGAAACGGCGTGTGGGTCCGGGGATGGGTGGGCCTGATGCTGGTGCTTGGCCTGTCCGGGAGGCTCTTCGCCGATTCCCAGGACGCCCAAGGCACGTTCGAGAGCGCCTACAAACAAGGCCAGGCGCTCTACGAGCAGGGCAAGTACCAGGAAGCCACCGCCGCGTTCCAACGGGCGCTGCAGCTTATGGATCGCGATTCCTCTCATGGCGCTGCGGGGGGAGCGGCTCCTCCCCCCACGGCTGAGGAGTCCTCGGACTATCAGCAAGCCCTCAAGGAAGCTGTCGCCGTGCCAGTCCCGTCGGATGCCGTTGGGCATTCCCAGCTGACCTTCCTGGCGACCCAGATTGAACAGTTCAAGACGGCCCTCGAGGTGAAAGAGGACGAGCTGCGACGATTCGCCCAGACGCTCGCCGAACGCGACCAGCAGGTGCAGCAAGCCGGCCGCGAGCGGGACCGGCAGGCCGCGAGGGTTTCTGAGCTGACAGGCAAGGTCCAAGCGATTCAAAGCGATAACCAGAATCTGCTGAAAGAGCGGGAGAGCCTCAAGCAGACCAGCCATGAGCTTGAAGAGCGCGTGTCGGGCCTGCAAGAGGACCTGGCCGGGCTCAAGGGCCAATGGAGCACGGAGCTGGAGCAGACCAAACGCACGCTCGCGCAACGCGAAGCTGAGCTGGCGCTGGCCAGACAGGCGGACGTCAAACTCCAAGCGCAAACCGACCAACTCCGGACCCGCGACCTCCAACTGGCGCAACTGCAGGAGCAGCTGCGCACCCTTCAGGACACGTACGCCGCGACCACGCGCGAGGCCGACGCGCTTCGGACGAACCTCTCGCCCATCACGGGCGAGTTCGAGCGGATGAAGCAAGCCTACGCGTCCGACCGGGAGGCGTTGAAACAGCTCACCAACGACCACGATCAACTGCAGGCCGAGCGCAACCAGTTGAAGGACAGTCTGCGCGTCGCGCAGCAGGCGAATGCGCAGCTCACCGATGACCTGGTGGGGGCGCGCTCCACGGCGAGCCAGCTTGAGGGGCAACTCGCGAAGCTGAAAAACGAGCTGGCGGGCCGTCAGCAAGACATGATGCGCACCCAGGACACGATGACGAAATCGGAAGGGCGCTTCACGCAGGCGACCCAAGAGCTTAAAACGCTCCGGGAGTCCAATGCGTCATTGCAGGCGCAACTCCGCCAGACCACGGATGAAGTCCTCGAGAGCCGGACGAAGCTGAAGGTCCAAGAAGAGCAGACCCAGCAGGCCCGCCAGGCCTTGACCCAAGCGCAGGAACGTCTCTCGAAGGTGAGTGTCGAGCGCGAGCAATCGCAGCAACAACTCAGCGCCCTGCAACAGGAGCAGGCCCAGACGCGGAATCAACTGGCTGGCCTGGCCCAGGAGACGGCGGCGGCGAAGGAGCGGGAGCGCAAGGCCACCGACCAACTGCAGTACGTGCGGGATCTGAACGCGCAACTGGCGAAGACCGGCGAACAGCAGGCGGCCAAATCCATGGAATCGGCCGCTCGTCTGCAGGCGGCGGATAGAGACCACCAGGCGCTGGCGAAGGAACTGGACCAGGCCAAACGCGCCAACCAACAGCTCGAAAAGCATCTGAAAACCGCCCAGGACGAGGCCACGCAGACCCGGGAGGGCTTTCGCAAGGAGCTGGACCAGGCCAGACAACTGCTCGGCAGCCGCGAAGAAGAGCTCGCCTCGGCGAAAGAGCAGGCCGCCCAGGCGCAGACGGCCGTGACTACCCTTGACCGGCAGCGGGCGGTCCTCGAGGGGCGCCTGACGTCGAAAGAGGAGGAGGCGCGGCGACTGACCCAGACCCTGGCCCAACACGATCAACAGCTCCAGCAGGTCTCACAGGAGCGGGATCAGCGGGACGTCAAGCTCGCTGAACTGGGTGCGCAGCTCCAAGCCGGCCGCAAGGATCAACAGACGACACTCGCCCAAGCGGAGGGCGCCAAGCGCGCCAACCGGGAGCTGGAGGAGCGTCTGCGGCTTGCGCAAAACGAGTTCACGCAGGCTCAAAGCCGGTGGAGTCGGGAGCTTGAGCAGGTGAATCGCACGCTCGCCAAGCGCGAGGCGGACCTGGCGACGGCCACGAAACAGCTCGAACAGGCGCAGGCCGACACCAGCACCCTGAAACAACAGCAAGCCGTCCTCGAGCACCGCCTGCAGGAGCGCTCGACGGAGACACAGGAGCTGGAGCGCAAGATGGCCGCGCTGACCCAGCAGCTGCAACAAACCCAAAGCGACCTCACCGCCAATCAGCAGCAGGTGGCGGCGTTGCAGGAACGAGTCAATGAGCGCACGCAGCAACTCACAGGCCAGGGGGAAGAGCTCGCCCAGTCGCAGGCGCAGCTGCGCGACCTGGAACGCGCCTACGCGACCTCCAAGACCGAAGGGGAGCAGATGCGCACCACGCTGGCTTCGAAAGAAGAAGAGCTGCGGCGGCTCAGTCTCACCATGACGCAGGACCAGCAAGCGCTTCGGCAGGCGACCCAAGAAGCTACCGAGGCGCAGTTCCAGCGCAAGCATCTGGAAGAGCAGGTTCGGATCGCCAAAGAAACCCAGGGGGGATCGGAAGAGGAGTTGAAGTCCACGCGCCAGCAAGCCGCACGCCTGCAGGATCAACTGGTGGCCGCGCAGTCCGACCGGGACCGGTTCCGCAGCGGGATCGATCAGCGGGAGACGCAGCTGGGGCAACTGCAGGCCGAGTTGAGCGGCGTCCGACGGGAACTGGCCGGCGCGCAAGCCGAATCCAAGCAGGTCGAGCTCGGTGCCCAGGAGCGGGAGCAGCAGCTCGTCGTGGATCGCGAAGGCTACAAGTGGCAGGTTGATCGCCTGCAGCGCGAGCTGGAGCGCTCGCAGGCCGCTTACCGGCAACTGACCCAGGAGCGGGAGCAGCAGCTCAATGCCATCGCCCAGCGCACGGTCGGCAAGGAAGATTACGACCGGGCTCAAGAAGCCTTAGCCGACGGCCGGACTCAGCTGGCCCGGCTCAACGCGGAGTTGACGGAGCGGGACCGCGTCATTGCGCAGCTTCGCAGCGATCTGGCCCAGCGGGAACGCGATGCCAAAGCCAGCCAACAAGCCCTGGGCAAGGCCCAGGAGCTGCTTCAGCTCTCGCCGTCGCTGCCGACGTCCGCCTCCGCATGGCCGAGGATGGGAGCGGGGCCTGGAGCCGGGACGGCGACGCCCGGCGCGGGATCCGCACAAGCGGTGGATGCGGCTGCTGAGGGAACCCAGGTGAGAGTCTATCGAGCGAACGAGGAGCACGGGTTCGTGGTCATCTCGGTCGAGGGGATGGCCAATCCTCAACCCGGCGATACCGTGCTGTTGTACGTCGGCAACCGGCCGGCCGCGGAAGTGCAGTTGGGGGACATTGACGACGACCGCATGGCGGTGGCGTATATCAAACGTAAGCTGGATCCCCACGCGACGATTCGCAAGGGCGACTTGGTCCTGGCGCGGCATTTTACCAAGCCCCAGGAAGAGTAACTGAAAAACTAGCGGGTCTTCAACAACGCGGTGAAGTCAACGTCGCGTTGGTCGTGGTCAATGAGCTCCACCTGCCGGCTCAAGGGACTGAAATGGAGGATCTGGCTGGTCGGCAGGTTGCCGGAGCGGATGCTGGGCCGGAGGATGTACGTGCCTGGCGGGAGGTCACTGGCCCGATAGAGGCCTTTGGCGTCCGTCGTCACGTAGCGCGATCGTTCACCCGCTCGTGCGAGCTCGATCGTCGCCCCTGCAAGCCGCCCCCCGGTGTCCGTGAGGATCTGGCCCGCGATGGTCAGGCTCGTTTCGCGCACGCGCACCCGAATCGTCTCGGCATCCTCCAGCGACCCGTCAGTGGCGACCACGGTGACGGCGTACGAGCCGGCCTGATCTGCTCGCGGGGTCCAGCTCAACACCCCGGTTCCGGCGCCGCGGGCTGTGAACGTCGCGCCATCCGGCAGGGGTGAGGCGGCGATCCCCACCGTTTCGTGATCGGGATCGCGGGCGCGCACCTCGAACGTCAGGAGCTTGCGCTCGTCCACCGAGCGGTCCCCGATCCGATCGAGGAGGGGCCTGCGGTTGGTATTGACGACCTTGATCGTCGTGCGCTGCCCGGCGCACTGTTGCTCCGGGTCACAGACTTCGAAGCGCACATCCTGATGGAGCGTGGCGGGGGAATCCTGGGAGGTCAGGTCAAAGTCCGGGGTGCCGCCGGCTGAACAGGCGGCGGCATCGAAGCGCATCCAGGGCGGGAGCAGGAAGGCTTGACACGTCAGCGGATCCCCATCCGGATCCGTGACGATGGGGGTGATCGTCAGGGTCTTGCCCTCAGGGACGACGTGGGTGCCGAGTGGATTCATGACCGGAGGCCGGTTGACATTGATGACGCTGATCGCGATTTCCTCCCGGTCGCACAGGGGCTGGGTGTCGCAGACGTCGAAGCGGACGCCTTCATAGACCGTGGTAGACCGTTTCTGAGAGGCTTCGGTAAAATCCGGCGTGCCGTAGACTTGTCTCGTGGTCGGATCAAAGTGAGCCCAGGGGGGCAGGTTCGTCGCCTGGAAGGCGAGGGGATCTTTGGGGCCGTCCCGGTCTACCGCGCTGACCGTGAAGGCGAGGGTCACGCCCTCCGGGACGGTTTTGGACCCGATCGGAATCAGCTCCGGGGCATGGTTGGCATTGAGGACTTTGACCTCGACCCGCTCGGCCGTGGTGGTGTTGTGGGCGCGATCGATCGCCAGGGCTTCAATGGCATGAGTCCCATTCGACACCGTCGTGGTGTCCCAACTGACCACATAGGGGTCGCTGACGGCCACGCCAACCGCCAGCCCATCCACCAGGAACTTCACCGTTTCGATCCCGATGGCATCGCCGGCCTCGGCCTGGAGTGTGACGGTGCCGGCCACGGGCGTTCCGGGCAGGGGAGCGATGAGATGCGCTCGCGGCGGGGTGTTATCCACGGTGACGGTCACGGGCGGCGTCGTGCCAAGATTGAGATCCGGATCGGAGGCGCTGGCGATGAGCGCGTGCGGGCCATCGGCGTCCCGGCGCGTGTCCCAACTGACTTCATACGGAGCCGTCTCATCAGTGCCGATGAGGGTCCCGTCTTTGGTGACCCTCACCTGGGTCACGCCTTCATGATCCGTTGCGCTGACGCGGATGGTGACCGTGCCCCTGAGCGTTTCTCCCTGCCTGGGCGCGTCGAGGACGACGCGGGGGGGTTGGGTATCGAAGCCGGAGCGGGACGCGCCTGTCAGGTTCTCACCCCGGAAGACCACCATCTCGCCAAGCTGGATCCCGGTAATCTTGACGGTGGAACCGGGCGCAAAACCCGGCGTCTGTCCCGCCGGCGCGAGGCGCCAGATGCGCCCCCGGCGATCGCGCAGCTGATAGGGAAAACGCTTGGGGGCGTCCGGCGCACTCGCGCGCAGAGGCTCAATGACGCCCTCCAGGCTGACCGAACGCTCCAGGACTGGTTGGACGTCGGGGGGCATCGTGTCGTAGGCGCCTTCCGGGAGGGCGGCTCGCAGCACGATGGCCGGGTCCATCGCGATGGTCGCCTTGAGGATGGCCTGGCGTCGGCTCACGAGCTGTCGCAGGCTCTTGGCGAGCGTCGCTCGCTCGGCGCCGCTGGCGTTGGCATACCGGTCGCGGGCGATCAGGACTTCCTTGGTGAGCTGGTCGAGCGAGATTGACTGGCCGGATCCGATGACGACTTTGACGTCTTTCGCCAGGCTCGCCGTTGAGGGAAGGCTGCACGCGGTTGCCAGGCACGCGGCCACAGCCCATCGCCGCGGGATGGCCGGACTTCCTCTGTGTGTTCGCATCGGGAGAAACTTGTATGCGGTGTGGCCAAGAGTATATCATAGCCGATGAGCGGGAGGCATGCAGCGACCAAGAACGTTGTGGATGAGCGTGGGGTACGCGGTTCGGGGTCTGTCGTATGCGGTGACGACCCAGCGCAACGTCCGTCTTCATCTGGGCGCCGGGCTGTCGGCCCTGGCCCTGGCGAGCTGGCTGGAGGTGAGCGTGGCCGAGTGGCTGGTCGTGTGTCTGACGGCGACGCTCGTCCTGGTGGCCGAGCTCCTCAACACCGCGGTGGAGGCCTTCGTGGACATGGTCTCTCCAGAGCATCGCGAGGAGGCGAGGATCATCAAGGACGTGGCGGCCGGCGCGGTGCTCGCCTGTTGCGCGAGTGCGGTGGTGGTGGCGGGCGCGCTCCTGCTCCCGCGACTTCTGCATCGGCTCTTGCTGTCTTCGTGATGCCAAAAACATTACGGCGTGCGGCGTTCGCCCACGGCTTCCTCGCCATCTGCGTCGTCGGGATGTCTGCGGGGCGCGCCGCTGAGCCTCCGCCAGCCTCCGCCGTAGACCCTCAGCGATACCGCCAGCTCGGCGAACAGCTGGCTGGGGAAGGTCGCTATCAAGAAGCCGCCGAAGTCTTCAGGCAGGCGGCGATCCTCTCTCAACAAGAGAGGGTTGAGAGCGAAGACGCCACACGCCTGAGCCAATGGCACGCCAAACAGGCCCAGGCGGCCCTGGCCGCCCGTCAGCCGCTCCAAGCCCTGGCCCACGCCGAACGCGCCACCGAGTTCGATCCCCGCAACCGCCTCGCCACGTCGCTCCTCGCCAAGGCCAGGCGCCTGGCTGAAGAGAACCGGCAACGCCTCGCCAAGAAAACCCAGCTCATGGCGCAGGCCGCGGCGAGCGAGCGCGACGGGGATCTCCGGCGCGCCTTGACGCGCTTGAAGAGCGCCCAGACGGCGGATCCTGACGACGCCCAGGTCCGGCAGGCGATCGCGAAGCTCCACACGCGCCTGACGAGTCGCAAGCCCCGCATTCAGCGCGCGGCGGAGTTCACGCTCCTTCCGCGCAGGCCCTTGGTGGAGGAGTATAGCGTGAGCCCCGGCGATGTCTTGGAAGTGTTTGTCTGGCAGCAACCCGATCTCACCCGCGATGTCATCGTCAGGCCCGATGGGCGGCTGTCGTTCCCGCTCGTCGGCGATGTGGATGCCGCGGGGCTGAATCTGACCCAGCTCGATCAGATCATCACCCAACGCCTGAAAGCCTACGTGCGGTTTCCGGATGTCTCCCTGGCGATCAAGCGCTTCGGGGGAACCAAGACGATCGTCCTCGGGGAAGTGGCGAGCCCCGGGGTCTATGTGCCGGCCGGTGAGGGACGGGTGCTCGAGGTGGTCGCGATGGCGGGGGGGTTTACGAAGGACGCCAAAAAAGAGAACGTCATGCTGATCCGCGGAGGCCTGGCGGAACCGCAGGTGGCGAAGCTGAATCTGGCGAAGGCGCTGGATCGCGGCGCGCTCGAAGAGAACGTGGCCTTGCAGCCCGATGACATCCTCTTCGTCCCCAAAGGGGGGATCGTCAGCACGCTGGACTTCATGGAAGAGTTCTACCCGACGCTGTCGGAGCTCTTGGTGGGCCAGAGCATCGCGACGAACTTCGGGACGCGAGAAACCAGCGGCGGGATTACGCGCTAACGATGCGGAGCCCGGTTCCCATACGAGACCCCTTCCCGTTCGTACGGCTTGCCCAGGGGAATCGTGGGGACGGCGGTGGAGCGGGGGTCATCGAGCTGCTGCAGCGCGGCCTCGTCCTCTTCGTCCTGGTAGAGCGGGCTTCGCAAGGATTTGTAGGCCTCTCCGAATCCATAGGAGAATCCGGGGGTCTCGTCGGGGTTGAGCGCCTCCTCGGGCGCGGCGGATGCCGGGTCGGGTGAGTAAATGCCTCCATACGTCACACCACTCCCAGACTCCAGGCGACTGCGCGGATCGACATCAATGATCGCGTCAATCAGATCGTCTGCCATGCCCATGGGCATGAAGAGCACGCACATCAGGATTCCTGCCAGCAGCATTCTCATCATCGGCCTCTCTAAAGAAGCATACCATGCGGGGTCGCGAGCGTCAACGCGCCTCGCGTCGCATGAGGCAGTGAGATGGCCCAATACGAACTGAGTCTCACTGACTATTGGCGCATCTTGCGCAAGCGCTACCAGATTGTCGCGGGATCGGTCTTCCTCCTCCTCCTCATGACGGTCATCTACCTCCAGCGGCAGGAGCCGGTCTATCAGACGTCGGCCAAGATCAAGCTGGAAAAATCCCAGATGGTCAGCGGAAATTTCTTTCAGGGCTTTCAGTCCTACTATGAAAATCCGATGGCGACGGAATCCCGCGTGGTGGAAAGTCGCTTGGTGACCGAGGGCATGGTGCGCCGGCTCTACCCGGACGTGGCGTCACAGGACCCCCTCAAATTTCAGCACCTGGTGGATCAGCTGCACGGCGGCGCGAAGGCGCAACCGATCGAAGAAACGAACATCATCGAGATCGTGGTGACAGGGTCTGATCCCAAACGTGCGGCCGACATCGCGAACTTCACGGCGGAAGCCTACATTGAGACCAACCTGCAAGAGCGCAACAAGCAAGCCCGGAAAGTGCGCGAGTTTGTCGAAGTCCAACTCACCCAAACCGAGATCAAGCTCAGAACGGCCGAAGAAGCCGT
This sequence comes from Candidatus Omnitrophota bacterium, assembly GCA_016206685.1. Classification (GTDB taxonomy): domain Bacteria; phylum Omnitrophota; class Gorgyraeia; order Aquiviventales; family Aquiviventaceae; genus JACQRB01. The sequence continues at coordinate 28,666 of JACQRB010000056.1, forward strand.
CAGGCGGATGCGCGAGCAGGGCACGGCCACCGGGGTGGGAGCCGTGCTCCAGAGTCGCCTCACCGACCTCCAGGCCCAACTGACGAATCTGACCCCCCGGCTGACCGAGGCCCATCCGGACATCATCCGTCTGAAGGCGCAGATCGCGCAGATCGGGTCGCAGCTCCGCGCCCTTCCCGGGGCGGAGCTGGAGTTTGCGCGGTTGACCCGCGAACTCGAAATTAATCAAAAGATGTACGGCACGCTTCGGGAGCGGCTGGAAGAAGCGCGGATCGCCGAAGCGGAGAAGGTTCCCGATGCCTCGATCATCGAGCGGGCCATGCCGCCTCAAGCCCCCATCAGCCCACGCAAGCCACTCAGCCTGGCGATCGGGCTGTTGCTGGGTCTGCTCCTGGGATGCGTGCTGGCGTTTGTGACGGAGACGATGGACACCTCCATTGGGACCATCGAGGACGTGGAAACGCTCCTGAATCTGCCCGTGCTGGCGGTCATTCCGCACGTCCCCAAAGAGGAGAAGCGCGAGAGGCGGACCATCATCCAGCTCAAACGCCAGTTGCGGTTGTTGCGCGCCAAGCCCAGGCTCCTCTTCAAGCCGCGCAAGGGGGTCGGACGCGATGATCGTCTGGCGCTCCATGTCCACTACGCGCCGAATTCCATCACCTCCGAGGCCTATCGGATTTTGCGGACCAACCTGAAGCTCTCGGCTGAGCGCAAGGTGATCCTGGTGACCAGTTCAGGACCGGGGGAAGGCAAAACCACCGTCCTGAGCAACCTGGGGATCGTGATCGCCCAGGGAGGCGCCAAGACCATGCTGCTCGCCAGCGACCTCCGACGGCCGGAACTCGATCGGGCGTTCGGGCTCTCGCGGGAAGAGCACGGGCTGTCCGATCTGCTCCAGGGCGCGGTTCCGCTGGAGCGGACGATCCGGGGCCTGTCGGATTTCATTCTTGGGAAATTCGGCTATGAGGAAGCCGTCAAGAACCCGTATCTGTCGAACTTGTTTATTCTCAGCACGGGCCGACTCCCCGAGAATCCCGTCGAGCTGATCGGGTCCAAGGGGATGCAGGACTTGTTGCACACCCTCCGGTCGCAATTCGACGTCATCCTGGTGGATGCCCCGCCGCTCCTGCCCGTCGCCGACAGCCTCTTGCTCGCCCCCTATGTGGATGGCGTCGTGCTCGTCTATGAGGTGGGCCGCATCTCCCGCGCGATGCTGCTGCGGGCCAAGACCCAACTGGAAAGCGTCGGGGCGAAGGTGTTCGGGGTCGTGTTGAATCACGTGCGTCCGGAGGTCCAAACCCAGCCGCGCGACTATTACTACTATCGGCAGCGCTATGCCTACGGCGAGAAACCGAAGGACGCTCACCCTGTTTCCTCGCCCACCCCTCCAACCAGTTGACGCCCCGCTGGCGGTGTCGGCCCGATGCATGATCCTGGTCTGACGGTGTTGGCCTGCCTGGTGTTGGCGAGCAGCGTGCTCTTGCTGACGCTGATTAACACCAACGCCGGGATCGTGTTGCTGATCGTCTCCATGCTCTTATCGCCGGAGATCGGCCTGGGGGCCGTGCAACCGGACCGCGCCGTGGTGATTCGGTTTGACGACCTCTTGCTGGGGGTGGTCTTTTTCACGTGGTTGGCGAAATTGGCGATGAACAAGGAACTGGGGCTCATCCGCAACACCCCCCTCAACCTCCCCATCGGGCTGTTCCTGGTCAGTTGCCTGGTGTCAACCGGATGGGGCCTGTTGAACGGCTCGGTGGCCAAGCCCTTAGCCAGTGCCTTCTACCTCCTCAAGTACTTTGAGTATTTCTTGCTCTTTTTTATGGTGGCCAATGTGACCCGCGATCGCCGGCAGGTCGGGCTGTTTCTCTCGTCGCTGCTGGCGGTCGCGGTCGTGGTGAGCCTCTATGGGTACTGGCAGGTCGTGAGCCAGGGACCGGGATTTCGGGTCACGGCGCCGTTTGAAGGAAAACACGGGGAGCCGAACACCTTGGCCGGCTACCTGGTCCTCATGATGGCGGTGTGCGCTGGCTTAGCGCTGCATGCCGCTTCGGTTCCTAAGCGACTGCTGTTCGTGGGATTGGCGGCCTTCATGCTCGTCCCCTTCGTGTATACGTACTCGCGAGGGGGGTATGTGGCGTTCGTGGCCACGTACCTCACCCTCTGTCTGCTGTCCAAGCGCCACAAGCCGTTGCTCCTGACGTTGTTGCTGGTGGGAGTGCTGGCAGCCCCTTTGGTGCTCCCTGAAAGCGTGTTTCGTCGGATTGCCAGCACGTTTACGTCAACGGGCGCCGTCCAAATCGGCCGCGTTCATCTGGAGCCCTCGGCGGGGCAGCGGATCTTGATCTGGAAGTTGATTATTGAGCAGTGGAAGAAACACCCATTCTTAGGCTTCGGCGTGACGGGGGTGGGGCTGGTGGATAACCAGAACGCCTTGATCCTTGGTGAGCTCGGCTTGGTGGGGATGGCGATTTACCTCTGGAGCCGGTGGCGGATTTTCCACGTGAGCCTGCAGGTCTATCGGACGGTGGATGACCCTCTCGGCAAGGGTCTGGGTCTTGGATTTCTGGCTGGGTTCATTGGGCTGCTCGTCCATTCGTTTGCCGGCAACATCTTTATCATCGTGCGCATCATGGAACCATTCTGGTTGGTGGCCGCTCTCATCACCGTGCTGCCGGGCGTTTCCGCCCCAGCCGACCCGGCTCCGTCGGCTGCTCAGCGCGCCGTGCGCATACCGCGGCCTGTGGCATCTTCCTAAGGTGGGGCTCGAGGCGGAAACAGTGCAGCAGGAGGAAAAGGCAATGAAGCAGAAACGAGCGTTGATTACGGGGCTGACTGGGCAAGACGGTTCGTATCTGGCTGAGCTCTTGTTGGACAAAGGCTACAAGGTCTATGGCATGGTTCGCCGATCGAGCCTGGAACGGTTTGATCGAATCAAGCATCTCCTGGACCGCATCCACTTGGTTCAGGGAGACCTGACAGATCAGTCATCGCTCGATGAGGCGGTCAAGCGGACCCAACCAGACGAGGTGTACAACCTCGCCGCCCAATCCTTCGTTCCCACCTCTTGGAATCAGCCGGTCCTGACGGGCGAGGTCACTGGGCTAGGGGTGACGCGAATGCTGGAGGCTGTCCGGAGATACAAACGGGACGCCAAATTCTATCAGGCCTCGTCGAGTGAAATGTTCGGCAAGGTCCACCAGAGTCCCCAGAACGAGCAGACATCCTTCTACCCCCGAAGCCCTTACGGGGTTGCGAAGGTCCATGGCCACATGATTACGGTCAACTACCGAGAAAGTTACAGGCTGTTTGCCTGTTCAGGGATTCTGTTCAACCACGAGTCACCACGTCGAGGCCTTGAGTTTGTCACACGCAAGATCACGTACGGCGTGGCGAAGATCAAGCTGGGGTTGGCTAAGGAGCTCCGATTGGGTAACCTCTCCGCCCGGCGCGACTGGGGCTTTGCTGGCGACTACGTCGAAGCGATGTGGCTGATGCTCCAGCAGGACCGTCCGGACGACTATGTCATCGCGACAGGAGAGAGCCATAGCGTTCAGGACGTTGTCAATAAGGCATTTACTGCCGCGGAGCTAGATCCGAAGGCTTACGTCGTGGTGGATCAGGCACTGTTTCGTCCTGCGGAAGTCGAAAACCTCATTGGGGACGCCTCCAAAGCGAGGCGTGTCTTGGGATGGCATCCTCGGACATCTTTTGGCGAGTTGATCGACACGATGGTGAAGGCTGATTTGCACTACCTGGGCAATCTCTCGTCACCGCTGCCCAGCACCATCGTGGGCGAGGAAGGAGACATGCCATCGGATTCATCCCATCCATGAAAGTGCTCATTGCCGTGCCCTGGATTCCCTACCCTCCCACTGACGGAGGTCGGATCCGCTCCTATGCATTGATTCGAGAAGCGGCTCGGCGGCATCAGGTGAGTCTGTTCTGTGTCAAAAACCCTGGGGAGGACCGTGGTGGGTGTGAGGTACTTCAATCATGCTGTCAACGGACTGAGTGGGTGTCGTCCTCCATTGACTACTCCCTGGTATCCAAATGCCGTTCGCTGTGGGATCCCCTGCCATTTGGGAGCGCGCAGCCAGAGGGCGAGGTGGGACGTCGCCTGCTTGCATGTTGTGACACCGCACGTCCTGATGTGGTCCATGTGCAGGGCATGGAATTGGCGGGCTGTCTCCAGCGGCTTGTGGGTCGCGTACCAGTCTTCTTCGACATGGTGGACTGCAATTCCTTGCACATGTTGCGACGGACTCGACAGACTCGTCATCCGGTACGTCGCTTTTGGTACCGGTTGCAATATGGGAAATTCAGACAGGCAGAGGAGCAAGTCCTTGCCAACCCGCTGACCGTGACCTTGGCAAGTCGGGTTGACGTCGAGACTCTCTTGAGATACCGGCACCACCCGGGGGTCAAGATTCGCGTGCTCTCAAACGGGGCCGAGATCGCGCCACGGATCATTCATCAGGAACCTGATAGACCCCCGCGGCTGGTCTTTACTGGGAATATGGCCTATCCCCCGAACGAAGATGCCGTGTATTACTTTTGCCGACAGATCCTCCCGTTGATCCACCGGAAGTGTCCCGACGTCTGGCTGGATGTGATCGGCAATCACCCCTCCGTGCGACTCCGTCGGTTCTGTGGCAGGAGCAAACAGGTGGCGGTGCTTGGCTTTGTGCCTGATCTGAGAGCGGAAGTCATCCGACGCACACTGTATGTATCCCCGTTGCGGATTGGCACCGGTATTAAGTTGAAGATCCTGGAGGCGATGGCCTGCGGCATGCCGATTGTGGCCAGTCCCATGAGCATCGAAGGGATGCCAGTGACAGATGGTCGGCACCTCCTGGTGGCGCGTTCCGCTAAAGAATTTGCCGACAAGGTGCTTGAGGTCCTGACGAAGCCCGCACTTCGGCAACAACTTGGGATGCACGCGCAGCAGCTCATCAAAGACCGCTATGAGTGGGAAACGATCGGGCAAGAGCTTGATCGGATCTACCAGGAGGCGGTGCGTTGACCGAGTTGACCGCAAACATCCGGCGCAGCTTCGTCAGCCAAGGGATCGGGATGCTCCTGCGACTGGCCGTGAGCGTCCTGATCGCCAGGGCGCTTGGACCACACGCTCGGGGTGAATTGGCTCTGGCCTTATGGGTTCCGGCCATGTTTAACGCGGTGTTCTACTTTAGCCTCGGGGAGGCGGCCCTGGCCTTGATGAATCGTGCAGGGTATGCCAAAGCGCTCGTGGTGGCGAACCTGAATAGCTTCGCTCTGGTGGTGATTGGCCTTGGGTTGGTGTTGTATAGTGGGCTTTCCTCAGGGATCCTCCGGGCGCTGAAAGGACAGCTCCCAGGTGAGCTGTATGCGCTGGCGTTCTGGTTGTTTCCAATGACGCTCCTCTGGGCGTGCTGGGCCGCGGCGCATTTGGGATTTGGCCATGTGATGCGAGTGAACTGGGGCAGGGCGCTCAACCAGGCGGCGTTACTGCTCATGTTACTGGCTTGTTGGCCGTTGCTTCGCCAGAGTGGATATCTTGCCCTGATCGCCTATCTGGTCGGGGCAGGGGTCGAGCTCGCCTGGCTGGGCTATTGGCTGAGTCGACACGTGCCATTGCGACTGCGTTGGACCTCCTCCGTCCAACGGCAGCACTTCCGACTTGGCGCTCAGAATACCCTTGTTGTCTGGGTTGGCGCCCTGGCACAACGATTCGACCTGCTCTTGGTGAATGCGGTGGGTGGGGCGACTGGAGTGGGCATCTACGCGGTCGCGGCTGGCTTGCGAGATTTCGCCCTGGCGATTCCCGAAGTCTTTATCCGTCCCGTCATGTCGGAAGCCTCCGTGACCCCGCACCCGTCACGGATTCCACCACTGGGACGGACGCTGCGACAAGCGGCCGTGCTGCTTGTCAGCGCTGCGCTCGTCCTGAGTCTCCTCTCGCCGTGGCTGGTCCGTCAGTTGTACTCAGAGACATTCGCCGCTTCCGTGGGAGTGGCGCGATGGCTCTTCGTGGGATTCGTGGCGTTCGGTTTGTCGAACATCGTGTCCGCGATCCTGGTGGGGTTGGGACGGCCCGTCTTCTTGATCCTTTCGCAACTTGGTAGTCTAACGGCATTGCTTGGCGCGGCATGGTGGTTGGGACCGCGTTGGCACGTCACAGGCGTCGCGATCGCAGTCAGTCTGTCGCAGTGGGTGGGATTCCTGCTCTTGCTGGCGCTCATCTGGTGCAACGACCCGGGGCTCCTGCGGTCCCTCTGGCAGTCTGCGAGGCGTCGTGAATGAGTCGGCGCGGCCGTTGGCTTCGATCCGTCCTCAGTGTGGCGCCGACCATTGGGCTGGCTCCAAGTCCTCTGGCACGCCCGGTGGGGATCAGCGCGATGGTGCGGGTCAAAAACGAAGAAGCGTGGGTCGAGCCATGCCTGCGGTCAGTCCATGAGGCGGTGGACGAGCTGGTCGTCGTGGACAACGGCTCGACAGACCGCACCCCCCAGCTGCTCACGCGCCTGGCGCAGGAATTGGCCCCGAAGATGCGGCTATTTTGGAAGCCGGAGCTCGACCACGTGGCGCTGTCGAATTTTGCCCTTGCGCAAACGAGCTTTCGATGGGTCCTGAAGTGGGATGGAGATTTTGTGGCACACACCACCGGGCCCCTCGCGATTGCCACGCTGCGCACGCGGCTCCTCGCGCTTCCCCAGACGCGCCACGTGCATATCCATCTGACCTGCGTCGAGCTGATGGGGGACCTGTGGCATCAGTGTCCTGGGTGGGAAACCCGGACCGATCCCTTTGTGACGACGTATTCGCCAGCCCTGCGATTCGTCCGGGTCGTGAAGACCCTGCCCAGACACGAATTGGTGACATGGCCCTCGGTCTTGCGCGACATTCAGCAACCCGTGACATTTTGTTTTGAAGCCCTCCGGCTGCCGCTCTACTATCAGATCTGCGCCTGGCGCGAGCCCTACTTCTTTCATCTCCAAGTGAAGAGCCCTCTGCGGATGTATGTACGAGACTGCTGGTCGGATTGGGCAGAGAATACCCAGTTGCAGCGCCGATTTGGACGGATTGAAGCGTACGCCCTGCATCGGGCCCGAGAGGCGTGGGGAGTCCACACGCTTGAGGAAGCGGCCAACGCCTATATGGATCGAGTCCGCAAGATGCTGATTCCTTACGCCGTGGAGCGATTCGGGGAGCATCCGGTCTTGCTCAAACCCTATCTCTCCAAGCCTGAGCACTCGCAGTCAATCGGAGGTTGAAGACGGCTAGCCAGTACTACGAGCGCAGCTACTGGGAAGGCAAGTACGAGCGGCCCTATGAGCGCCGGCGGGCGCAGATCATCCAAGCCATCTATGCCCGGATTCCCTTTCAATCAGGGTGGCTGGCGCTCGACCTTGGCGCAGGAAGTGGATTCTATGCCCACCTGTTGCAACAGCAGGGAGCACAGGTCGTGGCAGCCGATCTGGATCACGGGATCCTAGCGACGCTCAAGGGTCAACCGTGTTGGCCGGTCGTCTGTACCTGTGACCACGGCGCTCTTCCGTTGGATAATCGCTCACTTGAGATGGTGAATGCCTTGGACATCCTGGAACACCTCCATCAGCCATTGCGGCTGCTCGATGAGATCCAACGGGTTCTGAAACCAGGCGGCTATGCCCTCATTTCGACCCAGAATCGCAACTCCCTCGAAGGATTGAAAGGCAGGCTGTTTGCCAAACTGGCTGGCACCACATGGAAGGCGTGGGATGAGACCCATACCAAGATCTTTTCCTACAGGGAACTGATGCAGGAGGTGGCCAAGCGGCTCAAGGTGGTTGAATGTGGCGGGTATTACTTCGGGATTCACAGCGTCCGCGCGCACCCCCTTCCTCCACTCATCTGGCGTTCCTATACGACGGTTCCGGGGATTCGCGGACTTGGCTTTACGCTCTTCATCCTGGCACGCAAGGCACCCTCATGAACCCGCTTGACATCGCGCTGATCGGCTGCGGTGGGATCGCCCAGAAAGGGTATCTGCCGGCGCTCGCGTTGACCTCGGCGGTGCGCTGCCTGTGGCTCGTTGACGTGCAGAAGCGCGTGGCGGAGGAGCTGGCGCGTCGGTGGCGCATCCCGGCGGTGTCGGATGACTACCGTGCCGTCCTGGATCGTGTTGAGGCGGTGATCCTGGCGGTGCCGAATCACCTGCACAGCCCGATGACGCTTGACGCCCTGGCGCGTGGCAAGGCCGTCTTGTGTGAGAAACCGTTGGGCCGGTCGGCGAGTGAAGTCCACACCATGGCCACGGCCGCCAAGCAGGCCAGGGTGCCCTTGGTGGCAGGGATGACCTTCCGGCAGTACCCGGGACTTCAAGCCATTCACCGGGCATTCCCGTGGGAGGCGTTGGGAGCGATCCAGGAGGTCCGAGCCGGCTATGGCAATCCCTTGGACTGGCCCCTCTGCAGCCCGTACCTGTTCGACCGAGAGAAAGCCGGCGGGGGCGCGCTCCTCGATCAGGGGGTCCATGCGATTGATGCGTTGCTGTGGGTGTTGTCTGTGGAAGCCGCGACGGTGATGACCTACCGTGATGATGGCGACAGCGGGGTGGAAGCGGAGGCCAGCGCGCATCTGACGCTGCGGCTTCCTGACGGGCGTGGCGAAGTGCCCTGCCGGCTTGAGGTCAGCCGGTTGAGACGGCTGGCGAATCGCATGGAGGTCGTCGGGGAGCGGGCATCGTTGTGCATGCCCCTCTCCAGCCTTGGGATGCCCGAGCTGCGTCGCGAGGGCCGTATGACGCCTGCCGTGGAGCCGCCGGTGGTTCCCCGAACCGGACCCCAGTGTGTTGCCGAGCAATTGAACGCCTTTGCCCAAGCCGTGCGAGGCCATGAGGCCGCCTGCGCGAGTGGAGAAAGCCAACGGCCTGTCTTGGAGTTGATTGAAACCTGTTATCGTGCACGTCAGCCGCTCACCTTCCCGTGGCAGGCCTACGTCCCGTGGGCATAGGCGTCATGGGCCGTATCCTTCGACGGATTGGCAGGGTGCTGAACACCATCTGGCACCTGTGCACGTTTGCGATGCGGATCGGGGTGGGCTGGCGAACCAAATGGGTGCTGGCGTCTTCCTTGGTAGGGTGGCGTTATGAGGAGCGGATTCCGTTCTTCACCTGCCGTCTTGCTGAGGAGACCCCCCTGACCCTTCGAGCCTGTGGGCGGTCGTGTCAGGTCTTCTTGTCAACGGCGCCGGGGAACAGTGACCTGTCGGTCTTGTACGAGATTTTCGGCCGGGGTGTTTACGATCTCACGCTGCTTCATGACCCGATGGTCATTGTTGATTTAGGCTCGTACATTGGGCTCTCCGCCTTGTACTTCCGGCTCCGCTACCCTCAGGCCCGTCTCTATTGCGTTGAACCGGATCCTGACAACTATGCCCGGTTGTGCCGTAATACCGCGCACCTTCCGAACCTCGAACGGTTTCCTTACGCGATCGCCGGCGGCTCAGGGCGGCGGGAGTTGTACCTGTCCTCGAAACAGACCTGCGGGCATTCGCTCTACCAGGCCGAGTATCACAAGCGCAGCGTCGAGGTCGAGTGTGTGACGTTGGAGGGCTTCCTCCAGCGGCTTGGAGGGAAGGCGATCGACATTCTCAAATTTGATATCGAGGGAGCGGAGACGGAGGTGTTCAGCAACTTCCGTGCCCCTCTTCCGATCGGGTGCTTCATCGGGGAGCTGCATCTGGCTCCTCGGGACGAGCAGGCATTCTGCCAGCCGTTTCTCAATCAGGGGTATGAGGTCGCTCTTTCGAAGGAGACGTTCTTCGGGGTGACGCTCTTTAGGGCGTTGAAGCCCTCCATCTGATGCGGGTGTTTCTGACAGGGGCTTCAGGCTTTATCGGGGCGAGGATCGCCGAGTGCCTGGCGGTCACCGGCGGCGCCCAGGTTCACGCCCTCATCCATCGGTTCGGGACGGCCGGCGCGGCCCGGGTGGCGCGGCTGGCCGGCGTGCGGATGTTCTACGGCGATCTTCGCGATCCCCACGCGATTCAGCAGGCCGCGGAGGGCTGCGCCTATTTCATCCACTGCGCGACCGGGACCTCAGGGAGCCGGCACGTCCAGGAGGCGATTACCGTCGAGGGTACCCGGCACGTCCTGGAGGCGGCGCGACGCGCCAAGGCTGAGCGGGTCGTGTATTTTTCGAGCGCTTCGGTCCATGGCCCTGCGCGCTCGTCACTCATTCAAGACGACCATCCGTTCACCGGCGATTTTCCCTACGCCAAGATGAAGATCCAGGCTGAGGCGGTGGTGGCCGAGTACGCCGCCCGGCACCGCGTGCCGGTCGTGGTCCTGCGGCCGACCTGTGTCTGGGGGCCGTTTTCCCCGAATTGGACGGTGGCGGCGGTCGAGCTTATCAGGCGAGAGAGGGCGTTTCTTCCTCTGGAAGGCAGGGGGGTGGCGAATGCCGTCTACATTGACAATCTGGTGGACGCCGTGTGGCTCGCCTTGACCGCGCCCGAGGCCGTCGGCGAAGCGTTGTTGATCAACGATGATGAGCCCGGCACCTGGGGCGAATTGTATGGGGGGTATGCCCGCCAGCTTGGGGTCCCGCTGCGTTTTGTGTCAGCGCCGCCGGGGATGGCTCAGATGTGGCGCGTGTCGTGCCACAACGCCGGCGTCATCCTCCGACACGCGATGCAGGGACGGACTCGCGCGGGGATTCAACTGGTGCGGGAGCTGTATACCCAGATCCCGCTTGCCAAGGGCCTGCTTGCGGTGGTCCCTGACGGGATCAAGGGGCGGCTCAAGCAGTATGTGACCGATCGCGAGTTGGTGGCCGGCGCCGCGTCGGCCTCATCGCAAAGCTCCTCGGATTTTCTGCCGTGTGACGTCCTCCCACGCCCCACGTGGGAGCTGTACGCCTCGCAGGGACGGTATGCCAACGCCAAAGCCAAGCGCCTCTTGGGATGGCGGCCGCGGGTGCCGTTTCACGAGGCCATGGCCCGCACGTGTCAGTGGCTGCGCTATGCCGGCTATGCGCCTTGAGTTGTTGTTCGTGATCGCGAACACGGAATACGGCGGGGGCCAGCGGACGTTTGAGGTGTTGGCAGAGCATCTGCCTCGTGCCGAGTTCTCGCTCCATGTGGCCTGCGATGCGGCGGATCCATTTTGGAAGCGCATGGGAGCGCTGGGAGTGTGTCGGCATGCGGTCAGCTTCCGGCGGACGTGGAGCCCGCAGCGAGCAGGTCAGTTGGCCAGGATCATTCGCCAGGAGCGCATTCGCCTCGTCCACAGCCAGAGCCGGCGAGCAGATTTCGACGCCCTCCCGGCGGCTCGACGCTGCCACGTGCCGATCGTGTCGAGCGTCGCCGTGCGGACGTCCTCCTTCGATGTCAGTTGGCTGCGCAAGGCCCTCTATCGCGTCGTGGAAGGCTGGATCGAGCGTCATCTGGACCTCCAAATCACCATGTCGCATACGGTGGAACAGGCGTTCCTTCAGGCCGGCCTTCCGCGCGAGCGCGTGGTCTGGATTCCGGAAGCCGTTGACACAAGCCGGCACTCGCGGCCTGTGCCCTCGAAAGAGGAGGCGTGTCAACGGTTGGGTCTGGATCCGCAGACATTCTGGGTCGGCAGCCTCGGGCGGCTGATCGCCCTCAAAGGGCACCGGACCCTTATCGAGGCCGCGGCGACCCTTCGGGACCTGCCTCAGGTTGGGTTCCTCTTGGCCGGGGCCGGCCCCCTCGAGCGCGAGCTGAAGGGCCTGATCAAGGAGCTTCAGGTCGAGACTCGTGTCCGCCTCCTCTCCTTCCAGGACGATCCGACGGCGTTCTATCGCGCGCTGGATCTGGTCGTGTTTCCCTCGTTATGGGGAGAGGCGTTTCCTCGGGTGCTGCTGGAGGCCATGATGTTCGGCAAGCCGATCGTCGCCTCGGACCTGCCAGCCTGTCGCGAGGTGCTTGATAACGGCTCGTGCGCCGTCTTGTTCCCACCCGGCGATGTCCAGGCGCTGGCGACCGCGCTGCGAGAGCTGTGCCAACAGCCGGACCGGCTCGCGCGCCTTGGAGCCCTCGCCCGCGAGCGTGTCGTGGCGCACTACGACGTCACCCGCCTCATTCCGCGCGTGGTCGAGGCCTACCGCACGGCCTTGCGCAGCCGGGCGATCGGACATCGCTGATGTTCGGGTGAGGCTCTCTCGAGGCATGCGAAGATTGCCGATGGGTCGGTCATGGGGATGGGCACGTTGGCATCTGCTGGAGCGGATTCTCACGGGGGCCATCGTCTTGCCCAAGTATCTCACGGTGTGTCTGGTGGTTTCGCCACGGAAGGCCCACCGGTTTTTCTGGTCGCTCGGGCATCACGTGTTGGCCTATGAGCACACCCACACCCAGGCGAGGATTCCAGCGCAACCGATTGAGGGCATGTTTCCGGGGATTGAGCGTGTCGAGGTCACGTTAGCTGATGCGTCATGGGAAGATGGCAACGTCTCCATGGTCGAGCTGTATCTCTTGTGCGCCATTGCTCGGCACCAGCGGATCCGCTCGGCCTTGGAGATCGGGACCTTTCGAGGACTAGTGATGGCGTCGTTGGCTCGCAATACCGAGCCGGACACGCGGTTGCTCACGGTCGATCTGCGTCAGGAAGATCTGGGGCGCCTGCGGCGGCCACTGGCTCTCGGTGAGGCCCTGTACGTCCAGAAAGCGAAGATCGGTGAGAAGATTGCGAACTTGCCTGAGGAGCTGCGCAGCCGCGTGACACAGCTCTATGGCGATTCGACCCAGCTTGACTTCAGTCCCTACTACGGCCGCATTGATCTCGTCTTCATTGACGGCTCGCATCAATATGACTACGTCGCTCACGATTCTCAAGAAGCTTTTCGCATGCGTTCGCCTCAGGGCATGATTATTTGGCAGGACTATCTGGTCTGGCCGGATGTCACGCGGTATCTGAACAGGCTGAGCCGTGAGCACCCCTTGGTTCGTGTCGCCGGCACTTCCTTAGTGCTCTATCGGCCCTCGTGAGATGTGCGGTATCGCTGGGGTGGTTGGCGGGCTCGATCAGGGCGCGCTCCGCCTCATGTGCGAAGCCATGCGCCATCGCGGGCCGGATGACCGGGGCGAGTACGTTGATCAGACCGCGGCGTTAGGGATGGTGCGCTTGAGCATCATCGATCTGGCCTCCGGGCGTCAGCCAATCGCGGATGAGCGGAAGCGGTATCAGCTCATCTTTAACGGGGAAATCTACAACTATCTCGACTTGCGCAAGCAACTGGAGGCCAGGGGGCATCGCTTCGCCACTCGCAGCGACACGGAAGTGATCGTCCATCTCTATGAGGATCATCAAGAGCGCTGCGTCGAGTTCCTGAATGGGGACTTCGCGTTCGCCGTGTGGGATACCCTGGAGCAGCGGTTGTTCCTCGCCCGCGATCGCCTGGGCGTGAAACCGTTGTACTACTGGCACCAGGACGGGCAGTTGGCCTTCGCCTCCGAGCTGAAAGCCCTGCTCTGCCTGCCGCAGGTCTCCAGGCGGCTCGATCATGACGCGCTCGATCGTTACCTGACCTTCCTCTATATCCCCGCTCCACGCACCATCTTCCGGGATGTCCGCAAACTCCCTGCGGCCTGCTGGTTGAGTTTCTCCAAGGGTCTGCTCCGTGTGGAGCGGTACTGGCGCTTGCCCGGGCCTCGTCAGGACGGCTCGAGGCGTCCGAATCTGGTTGAGGCGGCGCGGGAGCGTCTGGAGCGCGCCGTCCGCATGCGCCTCATGAGCGACGTGCCGCTTGGCGCGTTCCTGAGCGGCGGGATCGATTCCAGTTGTGTCGTGGCGCTGATGAGCCGATGCCTCGACAAACCGGTGCAGACGTTCTCGATCGGATTTGAGAAGCCGTATGAGTCGTATAACGAGCTGCCCGCCGCCCGCATGGCGGCGAACGCGTTCCACACGGATCATCACGAATTCGTGGTGAAGCCCGAGATCGCCGGCCTGCTGCCCCAGGTCGTGTGGCATATGGATGAGCCGTTCGCCGACTCCTCGACCCTCCTGACGTATCTGATCGCGCGCGAGGCCAAGCGCGCCGTGACCGTGGCGCTGACCGGCATCGGCGGGGATGAGGTCTTCGGCGGCTACCCGCGCTATCTGGGGGCGTGGGCCTCCCTCTACTACGAGCGCCTGCCGCGGCTGATGCGCAGGGCCTTCGCGAACGCGGCCAACGCGCTGCCCGCCTCCGCGAACAGCCGCGATGTGGCCGGATGGGTCAAGCGCTTCCTCCGCGAAGGGGCCGAGCCCGGAGCCTTGCGCTATCTGCATTGGCGCTCCTACGCGACCGCGGCGCTGAAGCAGGAGTTGTATACGCCGGACCTGTGGGCCTCGATGGATGGCGCCGATCCTTATGGGGCCTGCCAAGCCGCGCTCGATGGAGCGAGCGGGGACTATCTTGACCGGGTGAACGCCCTCGACCTGCAGACGTATCTTCCGGATGATCTGCTCGTCATGGGCGATAAGATGAGCATGGCGCATGGGTTGGAAGTGCGGGTGCCGTTCTGCGATCATGAGCTGGTGGAGTGGGCCGCCTCGATCCCCATGCGGCAGCGGCTTGCGGGGTTTCGCCTCAAGGGGTTGCTGAAACAGGCGGTCGGCGGACTGCTGCCGGCCGGGCTCCTGCGCAAGCCCAAGCAGGGGTTCATGCTGCCGTTGGCGCGATGGCTGCAGGAAGAGCTGCAGCCGCTGTGCCGGGAGCTGTTGGCGCCGGAGCAGATCCGTCGGCGGGGCTTCTTTCGTCCGGAACCGATCACCCGGCTGTTGGACGCGCAGGCGCGCGGCTCGACGTCATGGACGCATCAGGTCTACGCCCTAGTGGTCCTCGAGCTGTGGTGCCGACGGTATCTGGATTAAGGAAGTGACCAGTGATCAGTGACGAGTGACGAGGAAATGCCACAGAAGATCCTGGTGATTCATCTGGCCGGTATCGGGGATCTGCTGATGGGCGTGCCGGCTCTGGCCTCGCTGCGGGCGGGGTTTCCCGACGGCACGATCCTCCTGCTGACGTGGAGGAAAAGCCGGGACGTGGCCCGCCTTCTCACCACGGTGGATGAGTGCTATGGACTCGAAGAAGGCCTCTCCTGGCGCGCGCTCAGGCACAACCTGTCAACTCTCTGGCGGCTTCGGCAGCGCCGCGTCGCTCTGGCCATCAATCTCTATCAGCTCTACCGGTGGGTGGGTGTGGCGAAGCTCGCGGGTCTCTTGCGCTTCGTTCGCCCGGCCCGAACGGCCGGACGGGATACGAACCGTAAGGGCGCTATCTTCGACGTGAAGGTGCCGGAGCGCTCCTCGGAAATCCTGCATGAAGTCGCGCGTCAAGGGCGGGTCGTCGAGCAACTGGGGTGCCCGCCGGCGGGCTCGGCGATTCCCTTGCGTCTGGATGACACGGATCAGCAGATGGTCGGGGCATGGCTGGCCGCCCATGGGGTCGCCCCGGACGACGCCCTGATCGGTCTGCATCCCGGCGCCCTGCGGCGGTGCCATCGCTGGCCGGCGGAATCATTTGCCTCTGTCGCGAACGCGCTCACGGAGGCCGAGGCGGTTCGCGTCGTCCTGATCGGCAGCCGCGACGAACGGCGGCTCGCAGAGCGGATCGCCCGGCAACTGGATCGGCCGCTGGTGGCGGCGGGGGAGCTGTCCCTGGGTCAGCTTGCCTGTCTGATGCGCCGGCTGCGCCTGCTCATTGCCAACGATTCAGGGCCCATGCACCTGGCGGCCACGCTTGATGTTCCGCTTGTGGCGCTCATGGGACCCACGGATCCCCACCGCTACGGTCCCTATCCCCTCGATCGGGTCAATCAACAACTTCTGTATGCCGAGGGATGCGCGCCATGCTATCGCACCTCCTGCCAGGGCCATGACTCCTTCGAACAGCTCCCTCCTCGCGTCGTGCTCGAAGCCGCAGAGGCCATCCTTCGAGGGCGGCGTCCGAGCGGGTTGGTCCGGATTCGGTCCCGCGTCCGGGTGCTGCACGTCCATACGTTGCCGCTCGTGAGCGGCTCGGGATTGAATACGTTCTTGTCCATGCAGGGGCAGCGCGACGCCGGCTTCACGGTGGCATTGGCATGTGCCCCGGCCGAGGAGGATGCCGCCGGCGATCTGGCGGCACTGGTGGAGCGGGCCGGGATGCGGGTGCGCGCCATCCATCATCTGCGACGCGCGATCAGCCCGTGGCACGACTTCCTGGCGATCCTGGAGTTATGGCGCGTGTGCCGGCGGGAGGGCTACACGATCGTGCACACCCACAACTCCAAGGCGGGGATCGTGGGCCGCCTGGCGGCATGGCTGGCGGGCGTGCCGGTGATCGTGCATACGTATCACAGTTGCGTCTTTCGATACCGCCATCTGCGGCCGTGGCAACAACGACTCTTTCTATGGGTCGAGCGGTTGGCGGCTCCCTTGACCACCTCTTTCATCGTGATTTCTGACGCCTTGCGCCAGGAATTCCTTGCGGCGGGGCTGGCCAGGCCTGATCGGATCGAGACCATCTACAGCGGGATCGATCTGGAGGAATTTCAGCCGGGGCGAGCAGGGCAGGATGGGGCGCGGCAGCAGTTGGGGCTCTTGGCGCAGGATGTGGTGATCGGGTCCGTCGCGCGCCTGGATGTCGGCAAGGGCCACGAGGAGCTCCTCGAAGCCTTCGCGCAGTTGACATCCCGCTTCCCGCACGCGAAACTGCTGTGCGTGGGCGACGGCCCGCTGCGGCGGCATCTGGAAACGCGGATCCAGCGGCTTGGCTTGACGGATCGCGTGCGGCTCCTGGGTCAGCGCGACGATGTCCCACGGGTGACGCAGGTGTTTGACATCGCGGTCCTGGCCTCTCACTATGAGGGAATGGGGCGGGTGTTGCTCGAAGCCCAAGCAGCCGGAAAACCGGTCGTGGCCACGCGCGCCGGCGGCATGCCGGAAATCGTCAAAGACGGCCACACGGGATATCTCGTCCCCGTCGGGGATGCGCGGGCTTTGGCCCAGGCGCTTGAGCGGTTGATGGCCGATGACGCCTTGCGCGCTCGCATGGGACAGGCCGCCGTCGAGTGGGTCGGCTCGCGCTTCTCGCAGCAGCGGATGTGCGAGCGCATCCAGGCGCTGTACGAGCGGCTGGTGCGCGAGGGCACGCGATGCTCAACGCCTTGACGGTTGACGTCGAAGAGCACTACAATTTCTGCGGGCTGAAGCAGGCCCTGCCCATGCGCGAGTTGGAGCGCTCGGCGAGCCTAGTGGTGCCGCAAACCGAACGGCTCCTCGATCTCCTGAGACGCCGGCGGATCAGCGCGACGTTTTTTATCTTGGGCGCAGTGGCTCTGCGGCATCCCGACCTGGTCAGGCGGATCGCGCAGGAGGGGCATGAGATCGCGACGCACGGCGATCAGCATGAGCTGGTGTATCGGCAGACCCCCCAGGAGTTTGAAGCCGACGTGCAGCGGGCGCAGCAGCGGTTGCAATCCTTGATCCACCGGCCGATCCTGGGATACCGGGCCCCCAGCTTTTCGATCACCGCGCAGTCGTTGTGGGCGCTTGAGATCCTGGCGCGCCTGGGATTCCGCTACGACTGCAGCGTGTTTCCGATTCGCCATCCCCGCTACGGGATTCCCGATGCGCCTCGGGTGCCTCAGACCTGGCATGGCCTGACGGAATTCCCCTTGTCGGTCGTGCGCATCGGAGGCGTGAACCTCCCGGTCGCCGGCGGGGCCTATTTCAGGCTCCTGCCGTTTTCCTTGATCCGGCAGGCCTACCGACGGCTCAACCGCGCCGGCATCCCCATCCAGCTGTACCTGCATCCATGGGAGTTGGACGCGACCATCCCGCGGCTGCCGGTCGCGTGGCATCGCGCATTCACCCACTACGCCAACCTCCATCTGACGGCGCGGCGGCTGGACGCGCTGCTGGATGAGTTTGCGTTCGGTCCGGTCCGTGAGGTCCTGGGCATCCATGGCGACTGACGCCTCCCGCGTGAAGCGGTATTTTGAGCGCGTGACCGTTGGGTTCGACCGCATCTACGACTCCGATCGCTCATCGCTCAAGGGGATGATCAATCGCTGGCGTCGCCGGAGCATGTTTGAGCGGTTCCGCGTCACGGTGGAGGTCTGCGGGGACGTCCGCGGCAAGCGGGTCCTGGACATCGGCTGCGGGTCCGGCCGGTACAGCGTGGAGCTCGCCCGGCGAGGAGCCGAGGTGGTCGGCGTGGATTTTTCCCAACCCATGCTCGATCTGGCGGCGCGCGCGGCCGAGGCGGCCGGCGTGGCCGGGCGCTGCCGATTTCTCCACGGCGAGATCCTCCAACTGGCGTTTGCGCAGCGCTTCGACATCAGCCTGGCAATCGGCGTGTTCGACTACACCGACGATCCTCACCCCCTGCTCCAGAAGATGCGCGAGCTGACCTGCGGGACGCTGATTGCCAGCTTTCCCGTGCGGGCGCATCCGCTCGCCTTGGTTCGGAAGCTGCGGTTGTTCCTGGCGGGCTGCCCGGTCCGCTTCTATACCCGCGCGCAGGTTGAGCGTCTCCTCCGGTGGCCCGGCTCGCGGGCGGGCCTGCAGACCTTGGGCCGGGATTACCTGGCCGTCGTGCATGGGTGACGGAGCCGGCTCATGAAGATCATCCTCGCGGTGGGGCTCGCGATGGCGGTGGCCCTGATCGGCTCGCTCGTCTTGACGCCGTGGCTGCGCCGAGTGGCCCTGGCCGTGCGGTTGCTGGACCGCCCGAATCGGCGCAAGATCCACAAAGATCCGGTTCCCAAGCTGGGAGGGGTCGCGGTCTTCCTGGCATGGCTGATCGCGGTGGGATTTGCCGGCGCGTGGACCCTCATGCGCGACACGGCCTTCATGGCCAGGATCGCTCCCGTCATCGCGGCGGGGGCGTGCGGCGTCCTGCTCGGGCTGTGGGACGATGCGCGAGACCTGTCGGGGAGATGGAAGCTCTTCGGCCAGCTTCTGATCGGCTTGCTCCTGGTCTTGGGCGGCGTGCAGATCGATCGGATCTCCAATCCGTTCGGGGGAGAGATCGTGTTTCCCGAGTGGCTCAGCATGAGCGTGACGTTGCTGTGGGTCGCGGGGATGATGAACGCGGTCAATCTCATTGATGGGCTTGATGGGTTGGCGGCGGGGGTGGTCGCGATCGCGTCCGTGGGGTTGGTGGCGGCCGGTTTCCATGCGCAGAATTTCTTCTCGATCGTCGTGTTTGCCGCGTTGGCGGGAGCCTGCGCCGGGTTTTTGGTCTATAATTTTTTCCCGGCCAGGATCTTTCTCGGGGACGCCGGCAGCCAATTTCTCGGGGTGGTCCTGGCCGCCGCGCCGCTGGTGGATTTTCCGTATAAGTCGGCGACGGCGGTCGCGCTGCTCATTCCGCTGACCTCGTTGGCCCTTCCCATCTACGACACGTGGTTGGCCCTCCTCAGGCGTTTGCTGGGACGGCGGTCCGTTTTTCGAGCCGACAAGTACCACCTCCATCATCGCCTGCTCAAAATGGGGCTGTCGCATCGCCAGGTGGTGTTGTTCCTCTATCTGGTCTCGGGATATTTAAGCTGCGTGGCCTTCATGTTTGTGCTCATTGATGAGCGCTACGCAATCGTGCTGTTGGTGTTGCTCGCCCTGGGCTTGTTGATGGGGATGCGGACCCTGCGGTTCGTTGAGTTTCGCTTGCGCATGCGCTATCGCAGGGGATTCGCCAAGA
>JACQRB010000057.1 GCA_016206685.1 Candidatus Omnitrophota bacterium
GACCAGTTTTGCGGATTTGAAAGGCGTGGTGCACGCGTGTCTTGCCCGGTTATTTGGCCCCGCTGCGAAGACGCGGTTTCGCCCGCACTACTTTCCGTTTACCGAACCCTCGGCCGAGGTGGACATCGCCTGCGCAGCCTGCCGGGGCGGCGGCTGCGCGACCTGCGCTCGCAAAGGCTGGCTTGAGATCCTCGGCTGCGGGATGGTGCATCCGAACGTCTTCAAGGCGGTGGGCTACGACCCGAAGCGCGTGCAGGGCTTTGCCTTCGGCATGGGGGTGGAGCGCATCGCGATGCTCAAGTACGGCATTAAGGACATCCGAGCCTTTTTCGAGAACGATTTACAGTTCCTGGAGCAGTTTCGATGAAAGTGCCGCTGGAATGGCTCAGACAGTATGTCCGTCTGCCTGGCGATCTCCCTTCGGTGGATTTGGCGCAGAGGCTGACGATGGCCGGCTCAGAGGTCGTCGGCATCGAACAGACCGCTGGAGGGGAGGTGCTGGACCTGGAGATCACGCCCAACCGCCCGGACTGCCTGTCGGTCATCGGCGTGGCGCGAGAGGTGGCTGCCATCACCCACCAACGCTTGAAGCTGCCAACATTCGGAGTGCGAAAACGCCCCCCGCAATTCCGCACTCCGCACTCCGCACTCCGCATTCAGATTGAGGATCGGACCGGATGCCGGCGGTACATCGGGCGCCTGCTCGAGGGCGTGAAAATCGGCCCGTCGCCGGAGTGGATGCAGCGCCGGTTGCGAGCGTGCGGGTTTCGGCCGATCAACAACGTCGTGGACATCACCAACTATGTGCTGCTGGAATGGGGCCAGCCGCTGCACGCGTTCGATGCGAATGCGCTCCAGAAGGGGACGGTGGTCATTCGCCGAGCTAGGCCCGGCGAGACGCTCGTGACGTTGGATGTCGTCCCGCGCATACTTGAGCCCGAGATGTTGATTATTGCGGATGCCAATCGTCCTGTAGCAATCGCTGGCGTGATGGGCGGCTTGGATACGCAGGTGACCAATTTGACCAAGCGGGTGATCTTGGAGAGCGCCTACTTTGAACCGCTCACGATCCGTCGAACCGCCCGTCGGCTGGGATTGGCCAGCGAGTCGTCGTACCGGTTTGAGCGCGGCGTGGACCCTGCGGGCGTCGAGCGCGCCTCGCAACACGCCTCGCAACTGATCCAGGAGTTGGCCGGCGGCGTCGAGCGCGCGGTCGAGAGCGCCGGAAAATCGCGGCAGGCCTCGGCGTCCATCGTCCTGGGCCAGGGCCGGCTGAATAGCCGGCTCGGCGTCGAAATTCCGCCGCAGGTTGTCGCGAACTCGCTACGGTCACTCGGCTGCGCGGTCCGCCGCAGCGCAGGCGGCTGGCGCGTGCAGGCGCCCTCGTTCCGGCGCGACATTCGGCAGGACGTGGACCTCATCGAAGAAGTAGCCAGGGTTTGGAGGTATGAGCGCCTGCCGAGCTCCATCCCGGCAGCCTCGCTGCTGGCCGAGCCGTCTGCGGCCAGCCCCTATGCGCGCGCCCACACGCTCAGGACGACTTGCGCCGGGCTTGGGTTGTCGGAAGTGATCACCTGGGCGCTCGTTTCCGAATCTGAGCTGGCGAAGCTCGGCGTGTCCGAGAGAGCTGTCTCGCTGGCGAATCCACTCAGCCGCGACCACGCGGTCTTGCGGCCGACGCTGGTGGGTGGCTTGTTGCAGGTCGCGGCCCGCAACCTCGCGCAAGGCGCCTCAGGGGTGCGGTGTTTTGAGCTGGGGAAGGTGTTCGAGCCTTCGAGAGAGGATCGAGGCGGCGTGCGCGAGGAGTTGCGCCTCGGGCTCCTCCTTGCCGGCTCGTGGGAACACAGCTGGCAGGGCACGCAGGCCAATGACCTGTTCCGGCTCAAAGGGATTGTGGAGCAGTTGGCAGGCCGGTTGGCCCCGACTCCGTCGGGGCTGCGCGCAGAGCCGGTCGGCGTGCGTTGGGCCCAGCCGGGCCGGAGCATGCGCGTGTGGGCCGGGCCGCAACGGCTTGGCGACATCGGGCAGGTGGCGCGCCGGGTCTGCGACGCCTACGACTGCGCCGCGCCGGTGTGGATTGCAGAGCTTGAAGCAGGGGTGCTCTTGGGGGCGCAGCGAGAGGATGGGCAAGCCACGGTGCCGAGCGCCTTCCCACCGGTGAAGCGGGATGTGTCGTTCCTCGTGGACCGGTCGGTGGCGTATGCCGAAGTGGCAACGCTCATCCGCTCGGTCGGTTCACCGCTCGCCGTCGGCGTGTCACTCATCGATCGCTACACCGGTCCGACGGTCCAGCCGACGAAGCACAGCCTCACCTTCGCCGTCGAATACCGCGATCCCTCGCGCACCCTCACCGCCGAGGAAGTCGACCGCCTGCACCAACGCATCATCCACGCCCTCACCGAGCGCTTCCGTATCCAACTGCGCTAGTCCCGTTCCTCCACCATCCCCATTCGCACCACTCATCCCGTGTGCCGCATGCCGGCGGCGATGCCGTTGATGGTGAGCGCCAGCGCCCGCTCCAGTTGCCGGCGGCGCCCCGACGGAGTCGGGGCCTGCCGTCGCTGCCGGAGGAATCGCGCCTGGAGCAGGCTGATGGGGTCCACATACGGGTTGCGCAGGCGGAGGGCGTTGTGCAGGACGTAGTTGGACTCCAGCAGCTCCCGCTGCTTGGTGATGGCCAGGACCGCCTGGCGTGAGCGCGCGTGCTCCTGCGCAATGGCCCGGAACACCCGTCCCCCCAGCGATGACGGGCGGACCAGGTCCGCGTAGTGGCGGGCGATGCGCAGGTCGGCCATCCCCAGGCTGATCTGGATGAAATCAACCATGAGGTGGAACCAGGGGAAGTCCTGATACAGCCGTTGCAGCCTCTTGAGCCCGTCGGGATGCCGTCGGGTGAGGGCCTCCACCGCGCTGCCGAAGGGAAACCAGCTCGGGATCAGGTGCCGGCTCTGCACCCAACTGAAGACCCAGGGAATGGCCCGCAGATCCTCGATGGTCCGTGAGGCGCTGCGGCGCGCCGGCCGCGAGCCGATCCGGAATTCGGTGATCGCGTCAATCGGCGTGGCTTGCTCAAAATAGTCGCGAAACGCCGCGTCCTCATACACCACCCGGCGATAGCGGACGTAGGCCGCCTGCGAGAGCTCGCCCATCGCCGCATCCCACTCGGCCTGTCGAGGGCGGCTCGGGGGCACGAGCAGCGTGGCTTCCAACACCGCCGAGAGGAGCAACTCCACGTTGCGGGCCGCCATGGACGGATTGGCGTACTTGGCGGCGACGACCTCGCCCTGCTCGGTGATCTTGATCCGCCCTTCGAGCGTCCCGCGCGGCTGCGCGAGGATGGCTTGATGCAACGGCCCCCCGCCGCGGCCGATGGTGCCGCCGCGGCCGTGGAACAGCTGCAGATGCACCCGCTGCGCGTTGGCGCCCGCGTGGAGCCGGCGCTGCGCTTCGTACAGCTCCCAGTTGGCGGTGAAGAAGCCGCCGTCTTTGTTGGAATCCGAATAGCCCAGCATGATCTGCGGGAGGTTGCCGCGCGAGCGCAGGTGCTGGCGGTAGGCGTCCTGGCGGTAGAGGGCGTCCATGACGTCATGCGCGCGGCGCAGGTCGTCAATCCCCTCGAACAGCGGGATGATGTGCGCCAGGCTCCTCCAGCCTCGCGTCGTGCGATGGAACAGGTTCGCCTGCCGGAAGAACCACAGCACGATCAGCACGTCGCTGACGTGGTGCGTCATGCTGATGATGTAGCCGTCGATCGCGTCGGGATCCACGCGCTCCAGGTGCTCCGCCATGACCTGGAAGGTCCGCAGGACCTCCTGGGTTTCCGGCGAGAGGCCGCGCGAGAGCTCCACGTAGCGGGGCTGGCTCAACAAGCGCTCCAGCAGCTCCAGGCGCTGCGGCTCCGACAACGTCCGCGGGTCCAGGTCGGAGAGGCCCTGGCTGGTCACCAGCTCGGCGAACGCCTGGAGATGCCGCCGGCTGTGATCCCGCACGTCGAGCTTGGCGAAGGAAAATCCGAAGAGCCGCGCCTGCAGCAGGCACTTGGCCAGCTCCTGGCGCGCAATCGCCTCCGCCCGGTGCCGGAGGAGGCTCTGCTGCATCACGCGCAGGTCCCGCGTGAAGTCCTCGACGCCGGTGTAGCCGCCCTCTTGTTGGGTAGGGGACCGCAGCATCTGGCGCAGGCGGTGCGCCATGATCGTGAGCTTCTGCCGATAGGGTTGATGGGGATAGCGCGCGTCCAACGTCTCGACCAGCGCCGGGAAACTCCGCCGGTCGCCGGCCACGGAGCGCAGCAACGACGGCGACATCCGGCAGAGCTGGTCCGACTGCGTCAGGCGCTCCTTGAGGCGCTCGAGAGAATCCAGGTACTTGGCGATGATGGCCTGGCGGTAGCGTCCGAGCGCCCAGCGCAGCGTCTGATGGGTCACGTTCGGGTTGCCGTCCTTGTCCCCCCCGATCCAACTGCCGAACCGCAGCAGGGGCAGCGGCTCGACGCGCCGCCCGTACACCCGCTTGAGCTCATCGGAGAGCGCCAGCAGCGTGTCGGGCACGGCATCGTAGAGGACCGACGCGAGATAGTAGAGCCCGTGCTCCACCTCATCTTCCACGGTCGGCCGGGTGGGGCGCAGCTCGTCGGTTTGCCACAAGCTCAAGATCTCCTCCGCCAATTCCTGCGTGATGCGCCGGTCTTCCTTGGGGGTCGGATGCAGCAGTTCGCGCCGGAGAAGCCCGTCCCAGATCCGACGATGCTTGGCGAGGATCGAAGGCGGCAACGCCTGCGTGGGATGGGCGGTGAGGACGGGACTGACGGTGACGCGCGCCAACTGCTTGACCAGCGCGGGAAGCGGCACCCTCGCCTGCCGCAGCCGGTGCACGAGATCTTCGATGGAGCCGCGCTGGGGATGGAAGCCCGGGAGGCTTTCGTAGTGGCGCTTGCGGCGCAGCCGATGGTTCTCCTCGGCGATGTTGACGAGCTGGAAATAGACCGAGAAGGCGCGGATGACGTTGATCGCGTCGGGCACGTCCAACTGCCGGAGGAGCCGCGCGAAACGCGCCTCATCCGACCGGCGGCCTCGCCGCCGGATCGCGATGGCGAGCTTGCGGATGCGCTCGACGGTCTCAAACAGCGCCGGTCCCTCTTGATGGATGAGGGCGCGCCCCAGCAGCTCGCCAAGAAAATGGACGTCCCGACGAAGCGGGAGGAGTTTCTGTTGCTGCGCGGCGCTCATCGGCTGAGTGGTGAGGGGCGCTCACCGGCCAGATGCGGGAAGATCGCCGAATAGTCCAGCTCCCCATGCCCCGCATCTTCCGTCTGGGCGAAGAGCCGGCGGATCGCCCCGGTGATCGGCAACCGGGTGGAGAGGTCGTGTCCCAAGGCGGTCATCAGCTCCAGGTCCTTGCGCATGTGCTTGAGGGCGAAATGCGGGCTGAAGTCCCCTTTGAGCATCCCGGCGCCCTTGGTGTGGTACCAGGGCGAAGGGAAGGTGCTCGCCTCCAACACTTCAAGGAATCGCTTTGGATCCAAGCCGCACGCCTTGGCGAGCAGCACCGCTTCAGCGAAGCCCGCCATCAGATGCGCCAGCATCAGGTTGGTCACGAGCTTTAGCGCTGACCCGGATCCCACGTTGCCCGCATGGACGATGGTCTTGCCCATCGCCAGCAGGATCGGGCGGCAGCGCTCCACGGTCTGTGGCAGCCCCCCGACGAGAATGACCAGCGCGCCTTGCGTGGCGGGGCCTTTCGAGCCCACGACGGGCGCGTCGAGAAACTCCGCCTGCTTGGTGGTGACGGCCCCGGCAAGCTTGCGGGAGGTCGCCGGGGACACGGTGCTCATGTCAATGAGCACCGAGCCGGCCTTGATGCCCTCCACCACCCCGTCGGGTCCAGATACGACCGCTTCGACGTCTTGAGGGCGTGAGACCATCGTGATGATGACGTCCGTCTCCGCCGCCACGTGCGCGGGCCCCTTGCTCGCCTTCGCGCCCAATCGCACCAACGGCTCCATCTTCGCCGCCGTGCGATTCCAGACGACCAGCGAGAACCCGGCCTTGGCGAGGTTGGCCGCCATGGCCGAGCCCATCGTTCCCAGCCCGATGAATCCCACCCGCATCACGCCCACTTGATGCTGCAGCCCATCGCCGGCGTCTGCGTGTCTTTGACCGGCTGACTCGCCAGGAGGGCGTCAATCGCTTCGCGCAGGTAGCGGCGCGTCACCTTCGAGGCGTCCTGCGTGTTGTCGTCTATCGCGCCGGTGTAGCGCAGCTTGCGCTCGCGGTCAAACAGGAAAATGTGCGGGGTGCGCTCGGCCCCGTAGGCGCGGGCCACCGCCTGCGCCTCATCGCGCAGATACGGGAAGTTGAACGCTTTCTCCGTGGCCCAGCGGATCATGTGCGGCAGGTCGTCCTCCGGGTAATTCTTGGTCTCGTTCGAGTTGATGCCGATGAGCTGGACGCCCTTGCCGGCGTAATCCCGCTGGATCGCGATCAGACGGTCAATCGTCGCCTTGACGTAGGGGCAGTGGTTGCACATGAAGATGACGCACGCCACCGGTTTGTCGCGCACATCCGACAACCGCCAGGTCTTCCCATCAACACCGGGCAGCGCAAAGTCCGGCGCAACATCGCCAAGCTGTAAGGTCGCCGTTGTACTCATCCTCGCCTCCCCATTTTCAAGAGCAGCTTCTTCACTTCGCCGATGGCCTTGGTGACGTTGATGCCGCGAGGGCAGGCCTCGGTGCAGTTGAAGATCGTGCGGCAGCGCCACACGCCCGACTTGTCGTTGAGAATCGCCGTCCGCTGCGCCTTCCCCTGGTCGCGGCTGTCGAAGATGAAGCGGTGCGCCTGGACGATCGCCGCCGGGCCCAGATACTCTTTGTTCGCCCAGAACGAGGGACACGACGTCGTGCAGGCGCCGCAGAGGATGCACTTGGTCGTGTCGTCGAAGCGCTCGCGCTCCTGGGGCCGTTGCAGGCGCTCGCGCTCCGGGGCGGGCTCGTCGGCGATCAGGTAGGGCTTGACCGCGCGGTACTTCGCGAAGAACTCGTCCATGTCCACGACGAGGTCCTTGAGGACGCGGAAGCCGCGCATGGGCTCGATGACAATCGGTTGCGGCACATCCTGGATGAGGACCTTGCAGGCCAGGCGGTTTCTCCCGTTGATGAGCATCGCGTCGGAGCCGCAGACGCCGTGGCCGCAGGAGCGGCGGAACCCCAGAGTGCCGTCCTGGTACCACTGCACGGCATGCAGGCAGTCGAGCACCCGATCGGTCGGCTCCGCCTCGACTTCGAACTGATCCCAGCGGGCCGGGGCGGACCCGGCCGCGTCGGATCGCTTGACACGCAGGGTGACGCGCATCGTCAGTATTTGCGCTCCTGCGGCTGAAACTTGGTGATCTTCACCGGCTTGTACTTGAGTGTGAGCCGGCCACCGTCAATGTAGGCCAGCGAGTGCTTCAGCCAGTTGGCATCGTCACGCTTCGGAAAATCCTCCCGGCAGTGGGCGCCGCGTGATTCGGTGCGCGCCAGCGCCGCGGTCGCCGTCGCCCAGGCCAGATCCAGCAGGCAGCCCAGCTCCAGCGTCTCTTCCAGTTCCATGTTAAAC
>JACQRB010000059.1 GCA_016206685.1 Candidatus Omnitrophota bacterium
CCCCCAACCGCCCCTTCCGCGACCCCCGCCGGGGCGGCGTTCCATCATGGGGTGAGCGGGCCCCACCGCCGACGGCGGCGACGGCGGCGTCGGGACTTGCGCCTGTGGTAGCGGGTCGTGAACGGGTTTCTCGGTCGCCATTACAATTCCAACCCGCCCTGCCGGGCCGCTTCGGCCAACGCCTTGACCCGACCATGGTAGCGATAGCCGCCGCGGTCAAACACGACGCGCTTGATGCCCCGCTTGACCGCTTCCTGCGCGATCAGCTTGCCCAGGTGCTCCGCCGCCTTGACGTCGCCGCCACGCGGCAGGTCCTTGCGTAGGGCAGCCGAGGTCGTCGAGCCGCTCAGGAGCGTCGTCTGGTTGAAATCATTGATCACCTGGACGTAGAGATGCTTGTGGCTGCGAAACACCGCCAGCCTGGGCCGCTGCGGCATTCCCACGACCCGCTTGCGAATCCGCCGATGGCGCTTGACCCGCCCCAGGGTTCGAGCTGTGGTCGTCATCCCCCGGCTCCTGCTTTCGCGCCCGTCGCGGCCTTGCCGGCTTTGCGACGGATGGCTTCCCCGACATAGCGAATGCCCTTGCCCTTGTACGGCTCGGGAAGCGCGATCCGGCGGACGTTGGCCGCGACTTGTCCGACCAGTTGCCGGTCCGCGCCCTTGACGATGACGACGGTCGGCTTGGGCGTCTCCACCGTAATCCCCTCCGGAATCGGAAACTGCACCGAATGGGAGAACCCGACGTAGAGCTCCAGGGTTTTTCCTTTGACCTGCGCGCGATACCCCACGCCGATGATCTCAAGCTCCTTGCTGAATCCCTCGGTGATCCCCCGCACGGCGTTGGCCGCCAGCGCCCGGTACAACCCATGCAGCGCTTTGACGTTTTTGAGGTCGCTGGCGCGCCGGATGAGGAGTGTGCTCTCCTGCACCGAGGCCGACAGGCTCTGCGGCAAGGCCATGGACAGCTTGCCCTTGGGCCCCTCAAACGCCAGTTGCGAGCCGTCCTGGAGGACCTTCACCGCGCTCGGAATCGGAATCGGCGCTCGACCGATGCGCGACATCACTCACCACACATAGCACAGGACTTCCCCGCCAATCCGCTGCCGGCGCGCGTCCTGATCCGTGATCACGCCTTTGGAGGTGGTCAGGATCGCCCGGCCCAGCCCATTGAGCACGCGCGGCAGCTCCCCCGCGCCACAGTAGGAGCGCCGCCCGGGCCTGGAGATCCGAACGAGCTTCATGATCGCGGGCGTGCGATCCGGCGTATACTTCAGGTACACGCGCACGAAGAGCTTGGGCGCCTGGCCCACCGGCTTGTAATTGCGGATGAAGCCGTCCTGCTTCAACACCGCCAGGATCTGGCGAGTGAGATTCGAGGCCGGCACGTCCACGACGGGATGCTTGGCCCGCGACGCATTGCGGATTTTCGTCAACAGATTCGACACCGGATCGCCATTCATCCTACCAACTCGCCTTCGTCAGTCCGGGGATCTCGCCGCGCCAGGCCATCTCCCGAAAGCACATCCGGCACAACCCAAACCGGCGATAGAACCCTCGCCGACGGCCGCATCGCTCGCAGCGATTCACCGCTCGGGTGGTGAATTTCGGGGGGCGCTTGGCCCGGACAATCCACGACGTTTTGGCCATCAGGGTTTCTCAAACGGCATCCCAAACCCCTCCAGGAGCGCCCGCGTCTCCTGGGGAGTCTTGGCGTTCGTCACCAACACGATGTCCATCCCCAGCGCGTAGTGCACCTCGTCCAAGTGCAGCTCGGGGAAAATCGTCTGCTCCCGCACGCCGAAGCTGTAGCCGCCCCGCCCGTCGAAGGCCTTGGCGGACACCCCGCGGAAATCCCGAATCCGCGGCAGGGCGGCGCAGATGAGACGCTCCAGGAACTCGTACATGCGCTGGCGCCGCAGCGTCACTTTGCATCCCACCGCGTCGCCTTCCTGAATCTTGAATCCCGACACGGCCTTCTTGGCCCGGGTCACCACCGGCCGCTGCCCGGTGATCCTGGCCAGGTCCCGCTGCGCTTCTTCCAGGACTTTGGCATCGTGCGCGGCCTCCCCGCAGCCCATGTTGATGACGATCTTGACCACGCGAGGCACGGCCAAGCGGTTGGTGTAGCCGAACTGCTTCATCAGCGCCGGCACGAGCTCCTTGCGATACCGCTCCGCCAGCTTTGGAACCGGAACCGGCGCCTTCGCCGTCGCGCTACCCACCGAGGACCTCCCCGCAGCGCCGGCACACCCGCTGTTTGGCCTGGCCTTCGCCCAGGCGAACCCCCACACGGCTGGGCCGGTCGCAGCGCGGACACACCAGCGCCAGCTTCGCCAGGGCGATGGGCGCCTCGCGTTCGATAATCCCGCCGGGCCGATCCGCCTGCGTGCGTCGCTCAAAGTGCTTGACGAGATTCAACCGCTCCACGAGCGCCGCGCCGCGGTCCGGCATCATGCCTAACACCTTGCCGCGCTTGCCGCGGTCTTTGCCCGTCAGCACGGCGACGGTGTCGCCTTTCCGGATCCGTGCCATCCTCACACCACCTCCGGGGCCAGCGAGATGATCTTGAGGAACTTCCGTTCACGCAGCTCGCGCGCCACGGGCCCGAACACGCGCGTGCCGCGCGGGTTGCCTTGGGTATCGATCAAGACCACGGCATTGGAATCAAACCGCAACCAGGTCCCATCCGGCCGGCGGATCGGGGCTCTCATGCGCACGACCACGCCTCTGACGACTTCACCTTTTTTGGCCAGGGCATCGGGGTCGGCCTCGCGGACGTTGCAGGTGATCACGTCCCCCAAGGCCGCCTTGCGCTTGCCGGAGCGGCCCACGACCCCGATGCAGGAGACGACTTTCGCGCCCGTGTTGTCCGCCACGGTCAGGTGGGTCCGCATCGCAATCATCCCCCCACCTCACCCTGCGTGACGGCCGCCGCGGGGGTCTTTGAGGCCGTTGGCTGCTGCATCTCTTCACTGCCAGGCACAGGCGGGGCGGTGGAGGCGTGCCGCACAATCTCCACGAGCCGCCAACGCTTGTCTTTGGAGATCGGCCGGGTCTCCATGACCTTCACCCGATCCCCGATCCCGGCGCTGTTGGTCTCATCATGGACTTTGAACGTCGTGGAGCGCTTCACCACCCGCGGAAACCTCGGATGACGCGCCAGGCGATCGACCCGCACGACGATGGTCTTGCGCATGCGGTTGCTGACGACCACCCCGACGCGAACCTTGCGATCGTTCCGTACCGTGGACGCGGAATCCTGGCTCATCCCGCGGACTCCTGTGGCGCGCCGCTGCGGCGGGGCTCGCCCAGAATCGTCAACATCCTGGCGATGTCCCGACGCATCTGACGAATGCGATGCGGCTGCTCCACGGCCCCGCGGCTGGCCTTCAGGCGAAGGCCGCGCAGGTCCTGGTGCGTCTGGTCCAACCGTTGGCGCAGTTCCGGATCTGTGAGGGCGCGCAGGTCTTTGACTCCACTCATGTCATCCAACCAGGGTCTCGTCCTTTCGACTGACAAATCGCGTATGGATGGGCAGCTTGTAGGCGGCCAGGCGCATCGCTTCCTTCGCCATCAGCTCCGGCACGCCATCCACCTCAAATAACACCCGCCCCCGCTTGACCACCGCCACCCAGTGGTCCACCAGGCCCTTGCCGGCCCCCATCGTTTTCTCCTGGCCGTGGCTGGTGACCGGCTTGTCCGGGAAAATGCGCAGCCACAACTTGCCGCCGCCCAACGCGCGCGTGATGGCCACACGGGCCGATTCGATTTGGGCCGCCGTGATCCAGGTGTTCTCCAGCGCCTTCAGGCCGAATTCGCCGAACGCGAGGTAGGTGCCGCCCTTGGCGA
The DNA here is from genome assembly GCA_016206685.1 of Candidatus Omnitrophota bacterium. Taxonomy (GTDB): domain Bacteria; phylum Omnitrophota; class Gorgyraeia; order Aquiviventales; family Aquiviventaceae; genus JACQRB01. Next base: position 3,852 of record JACQRB010000059.1, read on the forward strand.
CCCCCCGGCGCTTGCCGCGCTGGGCCTTGCGATATTTGACGCGCTTGGGTAAGAGCAGGGACATCCGAGTTTCCCGACTTACGACGCTGTGGGCACGGCCGCCGACACGAAGCCCGGCTCCTGCGCGCGCAATCCGCTGCGCCCACGCGCCACCTGCTCCGCAGGCTTCAGGCGAATGACGTCGCCCTTATACACCCAGACCTTGACGCCGATGCAGCCGGTCGTCGTGTGCGCCGTCGCCTCGCCGAAGTCGATGTCTGATCTGAGGGTCCCGAGGGGCACCTTGCCGTCCCGATAGGTTTCCTGCCGCTTCATTTCCGAGCGACCCAACCGCCCCCCACAGATGATCTTGATGCCCTTGGCGCCGGCCTCCATCCCCTGCTGGATGGAGCGCTTCATGGCCCGCCGATAGGCCACCCGCTTTTCCAGTTGGAAGGCAATCGAGTCAGCGATGAGCTGAGCCTGGACATAGGGATTCGTGATCTCGATATAGTCCATCTTCAACTGTTTCTGCGAACCGAGGATCTGCTGCACGGCTTCCTGGAGTCGTTGGATGTTCTCTCCCCGCCGGCCAATCAATACCCCGGGGCGGGCGGTATGAATGCCGATGCGCACCCACTCGGGAGAGCGCTCGATGTCCACCCGCGCGACGGCCGCGGAGGCGAGCTCGCGCTTCAGCAGCTCCCGGGTTTTGCGGTCTTCACGCAGGTACTCCCGATAGAGCGCCTTCGAGGACGCAAACCATCGAGACGCCCAGGTCTTGTTGATCCCTAACCGCAGACAAATCGGATTGACCTTCTGCCCCATTTTCTCCTCAGATGTCAGACGTCAGACATCAGATGTCAGACTTTCTTCGCCACCACTTTCTGACTTCTGACTTCTGACTTCTGTTTTCTGGCTTCTACCTTTCGGTCGAGCTCCACGGTGATATGGGTGGTCGGCTTACGGATCGCCATCGCCCGGCCGAACGCCGCCGCCCGAAAGCGTTTCCACACCGGCCCGCCATCGGCGGTCAGGCGGCTGATCACCACCTGATCCTCGCCCAACGTCGGGTCGCGTTGCTTGGCGTTGGCAAACGCCGAGGCGATCGCTTTCGTCAGTGGTTTGCCGGCGCGACGATTCGTCGCGGCCAACCAGCCCAGCACTTCGGCGACCGTGCGTCGCCGCAGCGGCGCCATCACGTAGCGCGCTTTTCTGGGCGACATTCGCACGTATTTGGCAACGGCACGCGCTAACATTAGAGCTCAAGCTTTGGGTGGGGGTCGCCCGCCCGCCGTGGCTTCCGCCGCTTTCTTCACTCCCCCGTGCTTGCGGAAGGTCCTCGTCGGGGAAAACTCGCCGAGCTTGTGGCCCACCATGTTCTCGCTGACGTACACCGACTGGAAGCTGCGCCCGTTGTGGACCAGGAACGTCAAGCCCACGAAATCCGGCGTCACCGTCGAGCGGCGCGACCAGGTCTTGATGGGCTTGCGATCGTTGGCGTGCTGGGCTTTCTGGACTTTCTCCAGCAGGTGGTCGTCCACAAACGGCCCTTTCTTGAGCGAGCGTCCCATTCGCTCAGCTTCTCCGCTTCACAATCAATCGGTCGGAATACTTGACCGGTTTTCTGGTCTTGCGGCCTTTGGTGTGCCAGCCCCAGGGCGAGACCGGATGCGGGTTGCCCTGCCCGGACTTGCCTTCGCCGCCGCCATGCGGATGGTCAATCGGGTTCATCGCGACGCCACGCACATGGGGCTTGCGACCCATCCAGCGCGAACGACCGGCCTTGCCGATGGAGATTGCATGGTGATCGACGTTGCCCATCTGCCCGATCGTGGCCCAGCAGTCAAGCTCCACCAGCCGCACTTCGCCCGAGGGCAGCTTCACGTGCGCCCGCTCGCCTTCTTTGGCCTGGATGATCGCCGCGGAGCCGGCCGAGCGGACGATCTGGCCGCCCCGGCCTTTGTTCAGCTCAATGTTGTGGATCATCGCCCCGGGCGGGATGCTGCGCAGCGGCATGGCGTTGCCCAGCTTGACTTCGGCCTCCGGCCCGGCCATGATCTCATCCCCCACCTTCAGCCCATCCGGCCAGAGGATGTAGCGCCGCTCGCCGTCGGCGTACTCCACCAGCGAAATCCGGCTGGAGCGGTTCGGGTCGTACTCGACCGTCTTGACCACCGCCTTGATACCGGCCTTGTCCCGGCGATAAAAATCCACCAAGCGATACTGGCGCTTGTGCCCGCCGCCCCGGAACCGGCTGCTGACATGGCCGTAGGCGTCGCGGCCGCCCGTGCGCGGCAAGGGCACCAGCAGCGATTTCGTCGGCTTGTCCGTCGTGAGCTCGGCGAAATCCGCATAGCTCTGCCAGCGCCGTGTCGGTGTCGTGGGTTTGGATTGCTTGATGCCCATCGGATTACTTCAGCTCGATTTTCTGGCCTTGCGCGACGGTCACGATCGCCTTCTTCCAGCCGGGCCGCCGGCCCCAGCGACCGGTGAGCCGACGCCATTTGCCTTGATAGCCCTGGGTGTTCACCTTCTCCACGGACACCTGAAAGACCGCTTCCACCGCCTGCTTGATCTGCGGCTTCGTCGCATCCTTGTCGACTTTCAGCACGTACTGGCGGTGACGCTCGATGCGCGCGCCCTTTTCCGTCTGTCGGAGGCCCTTGATGATCTCGTTAAGCAGGGGCATGGGTGTGGGGCGCCGTGTTGAACAGGCGAATCCGTTCTTCCACCTTCGTCAATGCCGCTTTCGTCAGGAGCACCTTCTGAGCGTTGAGCACATCAAACGCATTGAGCTCAGCCGCCCGGCGCAACTCAAAGCGCGCCAAGTTGCGAAGCGATTTCACCAGCGGCGCGCGGAACTCCTCCAGCACGATCACGGACGCGCGCGCCACGCCGAAGGTCTTGGCCAAGCCGGCAAACGGCTTGGTCTTGGGTTCGCTCGCCGTGAGCTCGTTGAGCACCACCAATTCCTGATCGCGCAGCTTGCCTTTCAGGCTTTCCAACAGCGCCTTTCGGCGGATCGCCTTGGGCAGCGAGTAGCCAAAATCCCGAGGATGCGGGCCAAAGGTGATCCCGCCATGCCGCCAGATCGGCGAACGGATCGAGCCGGCCCGCGCCCGTCCAGTATGTTTCTGCTTCCATGGTTTCTTGCCGCCGCCGGAGACATCGCCGCGCGTTTTGGTGGACGCGGTGCCGGCGCGCCGGTTGGCGCGATACATCGCCACCGCCTGGGCCAACAGCCGCGCGTTCGCGCGGCCGCTCCACAACGCCTCATCCAGCGTCAGCTGCTCAACCGTCTTGCCCGTGATGTCCAGCACAGCAAGCTCCATCACTTCTTCTTGGCCTTGGGCTTCTTCTCTTCTTCCTCTTCGGCCGAGACGACTTCCTGGATTTTCCTCGCCGCGACGATCGCGCCTGGCCGCTTGACGGACTTCTCGATGAGCACCAAGCGTTGCTCCGGCCCGGGGAGCGCGCCTTCGATGACCAGCAGGTTGGCCTGCGCATCGATTTTCATGATGCGCAGGTTCTGCACCGTCACGCGCGCGTTGCCCATATGGCCGGGCAGATGATGGCCCTTGATGACGCGGCCGGGAAACGTGGTCGAGCCAATCGAGCCCGGTGCCCGATGCGACGTTGACCCGTGGGTCGCCGGGCCGCCCTTCCAGTGCCAGCGCTTCACGCCGCCCTGGAAGCCTTTGCCGATGGAGGTGCCGGTGACATCCACCAGCTCTCCTTCTTGAAACAGCTCCACGGTGAGCGGCTGGCCAACCGTGTAGGCATCCCCATTGGACCCGCCTGCCCCGGAAGACTCGGGGCGGGCAGGCAGGCGGAACTCCCGCAGGTAGCGAAACGGTCCGGCGCCGGATTTTTTGAAATGGCCCCGCAATGCCTTCGTGAGCTTGGCTTCCTTGACGGGCTCAAAGCCCACTTGAACGGCGCGGTAGCCGTCTGTCTTGGGTTCCTTGACTTGCGTCACCGTGCAAGGACCGGCCTGCAGCACCGTGACGGCCACCACGCGGCCATGCTCATTGAAGAGCTGCGTCATCCCGAGTTTTTTCGAAAGCAAGCCGATCGCCATCACTTAATTTCCACGTAGACCCCGGAGGGCAGGTTGAGCTTGCGCAAGGCATCGACGGTTTTGGACGTCGGCTCCACGATGTCGATCAGGCGCTTGTGCGTCGTGAGCTGAAACTGCTCCCGCGACTTCTTGTCAATCACCGGCGAGCGCAACACCGTATACAGCTCCCGCTTGGTCGGGAGAGGAATCGGTCCGGAGATTTTGGCGCCGGTTCGGCGAACCGTTTCCACGATCTCGGTGGTGGACTGATCCAGCAGCCGATGATCGTACGCTTTGAGCTTGATGCGAATCTTCGGCATCTGCGCCATGCGATTGGCTTACTTGAGGATCTCCGTGATCACGCCCGCCCCGACGGTCTTGCCGCCTTCGCGGATGGCGAAGCG
>JACQRB010000060.1 GCA_016206685.1 Candidatus Omnitrophota bacterium
CGTGCTCTACCGACTGAGCTACTCCAGCAGAGATCATGCGATGTGGTCACGGTGAAGACACGCCACTCGTCGTCACGTCCCGCGTTCACCGTCGAGAAAACGAAGACATACCCCCCATCTGTCCCGCAGGCATGCTCGCCTGCGGTCAGGGTTTGGCACCCGACACCACGTGCTGTGTCTTTGGAGGGGAAAAGTAAAGCTCTAGTTTATGCGCGAACACGGGTGTTGTCAAGTAGTTACAAGCGGGTGCCAAACCGGTGGATACTCTGCACCAGGCCCAGGGCCGTCCACGCCGCCACCATCGCCGAGCCGCCGTAACTGACGAGCGGCAACGGCACCCCGACGACGGGCAGCAAGCCCATCACCATGCCCATGTTGATCACCGCTTGATACCCGAGCCACGAGACGACTCCCGCCGCCAGGAGTCGTCCCTGCGGATCGGGCGTCAGCGACCCGATGCGGCTCGCCCGCCACACCAGCACCCCGAACAACACCACGACGAACACCGAACCCGCGAATCCCCACTCTTCTCCGATGACCGAATACAGGAAATCCGCATGGCGCTCCGGGAGGAAGTTCAGTTGATTCTGGGTCCCGGCGAACCAGCCGCGACCCAGCAGCCGCCCGGAGCCGATCGCGATTTGCGATTGGATAATCGTGTAGCCGGCGCCGAGAGGATCCAGATGCGGATCGAGGAAGACCAGCAACCGCAGGCGCTGGTAGTCCTTCAAGCCATGCCACGCCAACGGGCACAAGGCTGTGCCGGCCGCGATCAGCATGAGGACATGGCGTCTGGACATGCCTGCCACGATCACCATCCCCAACCAGATCGCGACGAAAATCGAGCTCGAGCCTAAATCCGGCTGGAGAAAGACCAGCAGCGCCGGCACGCCCGCCAGCGCCCCGGAGAGGAACAGCGTGCGCACCGACAGGGGCGTCGGCTGCGCCGCGAGGTAGCGCGCCACGACGCACGCGGTCGCGAGCTTCGCCAGCTCGGACGGCTGGAGGCTGAAGCCGAAGATCGTCAGCCAGCGGGCGGCCCCCAGCTTGACGGTCCCCGCCACGGCCACCACCGCCAACAGGGCCAGCGCGCCCGCATAGAGGAAGAGGCTCATGTCGAGCCAGCGCGTATACGGCCCTGACGCGGCCGCGAGACTGATGAGCACCCCGAGCCCGATCCACATCGCTTGTTTCATCGTCAGCGACGGGTTGAGGGTGGCGCAGGCGCTGGCTAAGGCGACGATGCTGATGAGGCACAGCACTCCCGCGGCAGCGATCAGCGCGCGATCCCAGCTCAGAGTCTGAATGCGGGTTGAGGACGTCATCCCCCCACCTGCTGGCTAGCCAGAGGCTGTCCCCGCCATCGGCGGGGACGTTTCGCCTTCAGCGGGTGTTGAGCAATGGGATGGCGAAACCCAGCAGATGGGGGGATCATCCGTGAGGGGGACGGTCTGCGGGCGCAGCAGGCGCCGCGACCGCTTCGCAGATCACCTTCGCGGTCGCGGCCGGAAAATCTCCACCCGAGCCGCCGTGCTCAGCGAGCACCACCATCGCGATCGCCGGATTCTCCACCGGGCAGAACCCGATGAACCACGCATGGGGACGTCCCTGGATGTGGGTCTGGGCGGTGCCGGTCTTGCCGGCGATCCGCACCCGCTCGCTCTGCGCCCGCGCGCCGGTCCCTTCAGGATGATGGACCACCGCCAGCATCCCCTCGCGCACGACGGCCAGGTGCGCCGGCGACCACCCCAGCGGCCGCGCATGCGCCTGCCCCACCCCCACCTCGCCAATGGCCTTGACCACCCAAGGCTCGACCACCCACCCATGATTCGCGATCGCCGCCGCCATGACCGCCGCCTGCAACGGGGTAATGAGGATATCGCCCTGCCCCATGGCCAGCAACGCCACCTCCCCTTCGTTCAGGCGCACGCGAAGCGGCAGATAGCCGGCCTGTTCCTCCATGAGCCATCCGGTCCGGCGGCCGAACCCCATGCCGGCGAATCCCGCCCGCAAGCGCTCCTGGCCGAGGCGACGCCCCACTTCCATAAAGTACACATTACAGGAAACCCGCAACGCCTCCCGCAGGGTCATCGGCCCATGACCGTCCCGATTCCAGCAATGGAACTTGCGATTCCCAATGGTCAAAAATCCTGGACACTGAATCGTCGTGCCGGGCGTAATGACCCCCTGCTCCAGCGCCGTCATCGCGGTGAGGGGTTTGACGATGGAGCCGGGCAGGTAGGCCCCGTCGGTGGCGCGGTTCATCAGGGGCGCGCGGGGATCGCGCAGGACCTGCTGGATGACGCCGCGTCGTTGGGTCGCGAACGCCTCCGGATCAAACGCCGGAAAGCTGACCATCGCCAGGATCTCCCCGGTGTCGGGCTTGAGCACGATGCAGGCGCCGGGCTGCTGATGCTGCTGGAACTGCCCCTCGATGAGCGCCTGCAACTTCGCATCAATGGTCAGGAGAACCGATTGGCCCGCCACGGGGTCGCGACGGCCCACCACCCGCACTTGTCGGGCCACGTGATTGACTTCGATCAACGAGCCGCCGGCGCGGCCGCGCAGATAGGCATCCAGCGTCTGTTCCAAGCCCGCGCGGCCCACGAGTTCCTGGGGGCTGACCCCGTAGGGTTTGAGGGCCGGCAGCGCGTCGGGATCCGGCGGGCCGACATAGCCCAGCAACGCCGCCGCCACCGAGCCGAGCGGGTAGGCTCGCGTGATCGCTTGCTCGACGACAATCCCCGGAAGATCCAGACGGGCTTCCTCAATGCGAAGCGCAACGGCTTTGGGGACGCTGGACACGAGGGTGGCCGGCAGAAACGGAAGGCTGCGATCCTCATCGAAGCGCCAATCCAGCTCACCGGGCGGGAGGCCGACCAGAGGCCCAAGGCGCTTCATCGTGGCCCGGCGGTTCGCCACCTCCTGAGGGATCACTGCCACGCGAAACTGGCTGCGACTGGCCGCCAACTGGCGGCCCTGCCGATCCAGGATCACACCCCTCGCGGCCGCCTGCGGAACCAGCCGCAGGCGATTGTTGTCCGCCAACTGCCGATAGGCGGCTCCGCGCGCGAGCTGCATGAACGCCAGGCGCAACACCAGCAGCGCCAAGCCCACCACGATGCCACGCCGCAGGAGGGACAGCCGATCCGTCATCCCCTCACCTGCTGGTTGGCCGAAGGCCGTCCCCGCCGACGGCGGGGACGCTTCGCCTTCGGTCGCTTCTCAGACTGGTGACGGCGAAGTCCAGCAGGTGGGGGGATCATGACGGCCGCGGGACGACGAAGCGATGCACGAAGGCGCGCATGAGCGGCAGACACAACAGCGTGAGCCCCACCCGCAGCCCACCCATCACAATGAGCCCCACCGTCACCGGCCCGGTCGAAGCCAACAGGATGAGGAGCCCTCCCTGGGCGATGCCGATGACCAGGCGCTCCCGCGAGGGATCCGTCACCTCCCATTGATGCGCCATCCACTTCACCGCCGCCCCTGCGGCGAGATACGCCATGCCCATCCAGAGGGGATGCTGCACGGCAAGGGCCATGGCCGCCACGCCGGCCAACCACGCCGGGGTGAGCGGATGTCCGGGAAGCCGGAGGATGAGCACCGCCATGCTCAGCAGCGTCAGATCAGGGACGAGCCAGGGCGAGGAGACCCACCGCCCGATGGCCATCTGCGCCAACACTGCACCACACATCGTTGCGACCGTTTTCATTTCAATTCAATCGCTCCCCTGGCGGGAGGCGAGCCATTCGCGTAGCCGCGAATTCCGAATTTTTCGAGCCCTGGAACAAGTGGGCGGCGCAGAAAAATTCGCTGAGCGGCGGCGAATGGCGAGACGAACCCGCCAGGCCGACCCCCGGGATGTCTAGTCTGAGGATTTCGAGGGAGGCAGGCAGAGGACTTCCTCCAGTTGGTTCACGCGCACGGCCGGGCGGACCCAGGCGATCACGCGGGCGTTGCGCTCATCGCGCTGGACCTTGGTCACCACGCCCAAGAGCAGCCCTTTGGGAAACGACCCGCCCAGCCCGGCGGTCACCACGCGATCGCCCGCCTCCACGTCCGCATCGAGGTCGAGGTATTCCAGCCGGCCCTGGAGGCCGCCCGTTCCCACCAGCAAGGCGCCTTCGCGCGAACGCTCCACCAGACACGCAATGCGACTGTTGGGATCGGTCAGCAGCGAGCCCAGGCTCGTCGTTGGATGGACTTCCACGATGCGGCCCGCCACCCCCGCGACATCCACCAGCACGCCCTCGCGTGCCACGCCCTCGCGGGAGCCGCGATCCAGCACGATGACATGTTCCGTCGGGAGGATCGTTCGACCGATGACGCGGGCCACCGGCCCGCGCGTTCCCTCAACCGCCTGCTGCAGGCGCGCGGCACGAGTCTGATGCCGCAGGGCTTCCTGTAACTGGACGACGTCCAGTTGGCGTTGGGTGAGCGCGGCGCGGAGCCGGGCGAGTTCGATCTCCAGATGCGGCACCTGCGGGAGGTCGCGCAGGACGCCCAAGGCACGCTCCGCTGTCGTCAACGGCAGGCGAAAGACGGCCAGGCAAGCTCGACGCAGCGGCTGATGCAGCCACACCCCTGCCCCGAGGAAGAGGATGAGCGCAAGCGAAACGTCAAACCGGCGCACGCCGCGTGTCTGTTGGGCCTGTGAGGTCGCCAGGCCCGCTGAGAGGGTTTAGACGTCGGGCTGCTTCGTGGGAATCGCAATCCGCGTGCGCAGGTAGCGGATATTGTCGAGGCTGCGACCGACTCCCATGGCCACTGCGGTCACCGGATTCTCGGAGATGTGAACCGGCAAGCCCGTCTCTTCAGCCAGGAGTTTGTCCAAGCCTCGCAAGAGCGAGCTGCCGCCCGCCAAGACAATCCCGTGATCGATCAGATCCGCTGAGAGCTCCGGCGGTGTTTTCTCCAGCGTCCCCCGCACGGCTTCGACAATGGTCCGGATGGGTTCCGCCAGCGCCTCGCGCACTTCTTCGGAAGTGGTCGTCACCGTCTTGGGCAGCCCCGTCACCAGGTCGCGCCCGCGGACGTCCATGGTCATCTCCTCATCCAGCGGATAGGCGGAGCCGATCCGGATTTTGATTTCCTCAGCGGTGCGCTCCCCGATCATGAGGTTGTAGGCTTTGCGCAGGTGCTCGATGAGGGCCTGATCCATCTCATCGCCCGCGATGCGGATGGACTTGGACACCACCACCCCATCCAGCGAGATGACGGCCATTTCGGTCGTGCCGCCGCCGATATCCACAATCATGTTCCCGCCCGGCTCGTGGATCGGCAGCCCCACCCCAATGGCGGCCGCCTTGGGCTCTTCGACCAGATACACCTCGCGGGCGCCGGCGCGCAGCGCTGAATCGCGCACCGCGCGCTTCTCGACTTCGGTGATGCCGGAGGGAATGGCCACGACGACGCGCGGATGATTGAGCTTGCGCGGCTGGACTTTCTTGATGAAGTAGCGCAGCATGGCCTCGGTGACGTCGAAGTCGGCGATGACCCCGTCCTTCATCGGGCGGATGGCGGCGATATTGACCGGCGTGCGGCCGATCATCCGCTTGGCGTCATCCCCGACGGCCAGCACCCGGGAGGACCCGCGCTGGATCGCCACCACCGAAGGCTCGCACAAGACGATCCCCTTGCCCTTCACGTACACCAGGGTCGTGGCGGTGCCCAGGTCAATGCCCAGGTCGTTGGAGAAGAGCCCGAAGAACCTATGGCTGGCGCGACGGAGGGCCGATGCGAGCTGCTGCAGGAGTTGCTTCACCATGCACCCAGGGAGGTTGGTGCCATCCTAACAATCAGACGGAGCCTTGTCAACCCACTTTCACGATTGAGGAACCGACGACGGACGCCAACAACTCGAAGAAATTTCCCAGCGACTTCGCCACGCACTCCACCCCCCGCACGCGCGTCTGCCCCTCTGCCAGCAGGCCCGCCACCGCCAGGCTCATCGCGGTGCGGTGGTCTCCAAAGCTCTCCACCGTCGCATGATGCAAGGGACGTCCGCCCTGCACGACCAGTGACCCGTCCGGCGAGGCAACCAGGCCTGCACCCATCGCCTTCAAACCCGTGACCATGGAATGCAAACGATCGGTTTCTTTGACCCGCAACTCTCCAACACCCTCGAAGCGCGTCTGCCCCTCTGCGACACAGGCAGCGACGACAAGGATGGGCACCTCATCGATCAGCAATGGGACCTCCTTGGCCGTGACTGTCGTCCCGTGAAGCTGTGCGCTTTCAACCGTGAGCGTCCCTCGCGGCTCCCAAGCCTGGTCGTGGGCTTCCACGTCAATCGCGGCTCCCATGCGTCGCAGGACCTCAACGAACGCGGTTCGGGTCGGATTGAGGCCGACGTCGCGAATGACCAGCCGGGAACCCGGCAGGCTGGCCGCGGCGACGATGAAGAAGGCCGCGCTGGACGGATCGCCCGGCACGGCCAGTTGCGGCACCGCCGCCAGCGCGCGGCGGGGAGGATGCACCGTCAGCCGCGAGCCCTCACGCACGAGCTGCACCCCAAGCGCCTGCAGGAGCCGCTCGGTGTGGTCGCGTGTGGGCGCGGGCTCGCTGACCGTCGTGGGTCCATCCGCGTAGAGCCCGGCCAAGAGCACGGCGGACTTGACCTGGGCGCTGGCGACGGGCGGCGCATAGCTGATGCCATGAAGCGGACGACGTCCCTGGACGGTCAGTGGGGGGTAGACCTCGGATGAGGAGGCGCGCGAGGCCCCCTCGATGGTCGCTCCCATTTGCGACAAGGGCTCCACGACGCGACGCATGGGACGTTGGCACAAGGATGCCGCAGCCGTGAGACGGCCGGTGAACGGCTGGCCGGCCAAGAGCCCGCAACTCAGGCGGATCGTCGTGCCGGATTCCCCGCAGTCAAGCGGCTCGGTTGGCGCGCGCAACCCATGCAAGCCTACTCCCGCGACTTCCAGCCCCTCGCGCGTCTCGACCATGGGAACCCCCAGCTCTCGCAACACCTCGACGGTGCGACGGCAATCCTCGGCGGTGGACCAGGGGATGATCCGTGTCGTCCCGTCGCTGATCGCCGACAGAAGCGCGGCGCGGTGGCAGATGGCCTTATCGGCCGGGAGCCGGAGGCTGCCTTGAAGGGTGGTGGCACGAGTCAGCGTCGCGTCCATGAGATCTCTGATGCACAAAAAATCCCCCGCGGGTGGGGGATTGGGCAGGTCACCAACGCGCAGCCCGGTTCCGTCGCGCTAAATGGGCCGGACCGCGTCACCTTCGCGAATGGCGTCTTTGTTGGAGTTTGGCAGGATCGCGGCGGCCGAGAGCTCCTCGTAGACTTTTTCGACCTTCACCTTCCCCAAGACTTGGTCACCGCGCACCACCTGGAACTCCTGCCCAAGCGCGAGGCCCTGGTTGCTGCCCAGGTTGACGACGATGAAATCATACTCGCGATTGACGACGATGACCTGCCCCCGCAGGGGTGAGGCCTCCAGGCCGGACGGCGGAGAGGAAGCCGCCTCAGAGGAAGCCGTATTAGCGGCCGCCGTCCGCGGGCCTACCGCCGAATCGGAGGCGGGTGCGGATGCCGTCGAGCTCGACGCCGCTGGTGGATTGACCACGACTTTATCAAGTTCGACGGTGGGGTGTTTGGAGAGCTCCACGACTTTTTGCTCAAGCTGGGCCTTGGCTTGGTTGAGGTCGGTCAGTTGCCGTTGGAGCGCGGTGTGCTCATCCCGCAACCGACCCAGCTGGTCCGTCAGGGTGCGCTGGTCGCTGCGAGTCTGCTCCAAATCCCGCAGCATGCGGTCAATTTGCTGCTGGCGATCCTCGGCCGTCTTGGCCAGCTGCTCTTTCTCCTGGCGCTCATCCGCCAACTGCCTGGTGGCGTCATCCAAGTCATTCTTGACGTCGGCGAACTCGCGCTCGATGCGGCCCTTCGCCTCGCGAACCTCGCTCAGTTGCTGCTCGAGCTCGTCTTTTTCGGCCTTCACAAGCCGCAGCTCGTTCTCCCTGGCGACGCGAAGATCCCGCTCCCGCATTTGAAGCGAGATGGCCACGCCGGCCATGGCCAGCCCCAACGCGGCCACGATCCCCAGGAGCACGACAATCGCTTTGCCTGTTTTTGTCATCGGTGGGCTGACTTTACCATAGCCTCCAGAACCTGTCAACATCCCTGCCTCCGTAACCAGCTCAGAAACCGCGGCTGCACCCCCTGCGCGATCCAGCGCACCAACGTCGCCGAGGACAACCGCTTGCCCGCCAAGTCCCGACGGTACGGCAACACCCCCAGCACCGGCACGGACAGACACTCCTGCAGGACCCTGGGGTTCGTGCGCTCCGCCAGCCGCGCCCCGTGATCCGACGAGGGAACCTCGGCCGCGTTCAAGAGGACCCCGATAACTCGTAGCCGGCTTCGCCGCGCGTGCTCCACCGTCAGGAGCGCATGGTTCAACGTCCCTACGCGCAGCCGCGCCACGACGAGCACCGGCACGCGCAACCGCTGGATGAGGTTGACGACGGTTCGGCGACGGGACAGCGGGACCGATAAGCCGCCGATCCCTTCCACAATCATGAATCGGTGGCGCCCGGCCAACACGTCGAAGGCGCGCGCGATCCTGCCCCACGCAATCGGCTGATGAGTCTTGAGCGAGGCGGCATAGGGCGCGAGCGGATCGCGATAGCAGACCGGATTGATCAGCGCGGGGTCATCCTCGACGCCGGCCGCGCGCGCCAAGAGCGCCGCATCCGGCGAGACCAGGCCGGCGCGCGACCCCCGCCCCCGGCGGACCCCGCCGGTCGCGATCGGCTTCATCACCCCCACGTCAACGCCGTGGGCGCGACACCACGCGGCCAAACCCGCCGCCACGAGCGTCTTACCCACGCCGGTGTCCGTCCCGGTGATGAAGACGCCATTCCAATTCCCCAATTTCATTGGGACGCTGGATTTAACTGGTCACGGAGAGCATCGGCGAGCTCGCCAATCTGCTCCTCGGTGTGCAGCGCGGTGACGCTGAGCCGCAGCCGGGACGTTCCTGCCGGGACCGTCGGCGGACGAATGGCAGGGGCCCACACGCCGCGTTCCCACAGGGACGCGGACAAGGCCCGAGCGCGCCTGGCGGATCCGACGACGATGGGCGCGATGTGGCTCGGTGCGAAGCGTGGCAGGTCCGTGAGAGAGGCGAGCGTGGCCTGCAACTGTCGGACGCGCTGGGCCAGGCGCGCGCGCGGCGCCGGATCCTCCTCGACCAGCCGCAGCGCTTCCAGCGCCGCCGCGACGAGCGGCGTGGCCAGCGCCGTGGCGTAGAGGAAGTGCCGGGCGCGGTTCTGAAGGAAGCGAATGAGGCTCTGGGCCCCGACGACAAATCCGCCTTGCGCGCCGAGGGCTTTGCCCAGCGTGCCCATGTAGATCATGGCCGCATGCGGCACGCCCGCCTGCTGTGGGCTGCCCCGGCCGCTGCTCCCCAGGACGAACGCCCCGTGGGCATCATCCAGATACAGCAACGCCTCATGCGCGTTGACCACGTCCGCCAGCTGCGCGAGCGGCGCGCGATCCCCGTCCATGCTGAAGAGGCCTTCGCTGACCACGATGCGCCGGCCCCGCCTCCCCGCGATCGCCCGGCGGGGCAGGCGCGCCAGCAACCGAGCGAGCTCGGCAACATCATTGTGCGGAAACACCCGCAGGCGCGCGCGGCTGGCACGAGCGGCGTCAATGAGGCTGGCGTGGGCCAGCCGATCCACCAGGACGACGTCCTCAGGTCCCAGCAGCGCGCCGAGGGTTCCGAGATTCGCCAGATAGCCGCTGGGAAAGACGAGCGCAGACTCCGCCCCAAAGAACGCCGCGAGCCGCGCTTCCAGCTGCGCGTGCAGCGTGGTTGAGCCGGCCAATAACCGGGAGGCCCGCGCCCCCACGCCCCATCGCTGCGCGGCCTCGCAGGCGGCCTGGATGACCTGGGGATGCTGGGAGAGGCCCAGGTAGTCGTTGGTGCACCAGCTCACGAGCCACTGGCCGGCGACGCGCACCTTGACTCCCCGAACCTCCTCGATGGTGGTGAGTGTCCGCAGGAGCTCGCGGTCCCGAAGGCCGGCGAGGTCTTCCTCCGCGTCGGCCAGGAACCGTTGGAGGGGTGGAATGATCGGAGAGGATTTAGCGCACGACCATGGGGAGGAATTCGGTGGAGCCAAAGACGCCATAGATGCCATGCTCCCGCAACCACACGCCCCGCTTCAGGTAGCCCAGGGCGGGGCCGATGACGTTCGCCGCCATGGTGGTCTCATCGCCCAGGAGAAAGCGGTGGGTGGCGCGCTTGCCCTCGAAGGTGATCCCGGTCAACGTCATCGTCGTCGACACCGGCTTCTTCGCATGGCGCGTGTCCATCACGCCGCCGACCTCGACCTGCTCAGGGGATTGCACGACCCCGACGCGCTGGAGCAGCACGTCATCGGCGTGCTCCATGTGATGCAGCTCGAGTAACCCGCCGGTCTTCTCCAGAAACGCCTCCACCTCGGCCTCGCTCATCGCCTTGGCGCGCTCAACCGAATAGCCGGGGACATGGGCGATATCCTCCCGGATGGTCGCCTTGTAGGCCTCCCAGTTGGCGACGCCCACGCCCCACCAGATATCCACGCGCTCGACCTCAATGAACGATTGCGCGGCCAGCACCGCGGCCGCCGTCAGCAGCCCGGGCGTCGCCCCGCAGCCGGTGAGCACGACGCTGCGCGAGGCCTTGGCCGCGTCCTCCAGCGCAAACATCTGCTCCACCGCGGCCGTGCGCTTGAGCACATCCACGAACACCGCCCCGTCTGTGGCCTGCACGAACCGCCGGGCCACGCCGGGGATGAACTCATTGGGCATATTGGGAAGCGTCACCAGCCACGCGTCCACGTCCCCGCCGTGCTCGAGCAGCTCTCCGAGCGGATCCTCGCTGTGGCGCGCGAGCAGGGCGGTGGCGGTCGCCACGCCGCCGTCGGCATGAGGCCCGGCCGTCTCATGCGCCCGACGCGGATAGCTCAAGACCACATCCCCGCTCCCGCAAGCCAACGCCTCGCAATCCAACCCGCCGGGATCAACCAGGAGGCCCTTGCTGTCGCAGATCGCCGTCAGCCGAAGCTCGCGCTTCATCCCGATGATGCGGCACGCCGCCCGGCCCAATCCTCCCGCCCCCAACACCGCCACCTTCATCCTCATCAATGGGGATCCAGCCACGTCTGCCGGCAGGACTGGCGCTCGACCAGCGCGGTCGGGAGCAGGAGTTTTGTGGGCGTTTTCTTCTTGCCGCGGATCTGTTGAAGAAGGATCTCCATCCCCAGACGCCCCATTTCATCCAAGGGTTGCCGCACGGTCGTCAAGGCAATGCGCGCCTGTGCCGCGACCGGATTGTCGTCAAATCCCACGACGGAAAGCTCCTCAGGCACGCGCACCCGCTTGGCGAGGGCCACGTTAATGGCCTCCAAGGCCATGTCATCGCTGGCGACGAACACCGCCGTGGGACGGTGGGCCAGCTTGAGCAGGGCCTCCATGGCTTGGCGCGCACTGGGCAGCCCGAAATCGGCGTGGCGGATATACTCATCCTTCACCGACAGTTGGCGCGCCTTCATGGCTTTGATGAAGCCGTCCAAGCGATCCAAGCCCGCTTGCGTCTTGAGATCGCCGGTGATCGTCGCGATCTCGCGATGCCCGAGCTTGGCCAGATAGTCCACGACGCGCTCGGCCCCGGTCCGGTTATCGATCCCGACGCAGTTCACCGGCAGATCCTCCAGGTAATGATTGAGGACGACCGCCGGCATGCCGTCGTCCAAGGCGCGATCCACGAGCTCCTCGCAGCCGTAGACATCCAGGAAGATGAGCCCATCAACGGCCGGGGCGGTCGGCGCGGTCTTGCCATCCGTGATGTGCAGCAGCAGGTCAAACCGCAGCCGCTCGGCTGCCATCCCGATCCCCTTGATCGCCTGCAGCGCGAAATAGGAATGGAAGATTCCCTCGTAGCGCGGAATGATCAGTCCGATGGTGTTGGACTTCCCGGCCGCCAGCCGCTGGGCGCTGGGGTTCGGGCGGTACTTGAGCGTGCGCATGGCTTCCAAGACTCGCCTCCGGTTTTCCTCATCGACGGTCGGCACTCGATTCAGGACGCGCGAGACGGTGGTGGTGGACACCCGGGCCGTGCGCGCCACATCGGCAATGCTGACGGGACGTCGTTTCATGGTGAGCGCCATCGTTACCAACGGTGTTGGGCCACCGCGTCGCCGACCTGCAGCGGGCCCACGGTGTCCGAGCGGATGATGTCGCAGGCCGACATCTCCGGCCGGACGCGGACCACCCGCACCTGGCCGACTCGCGCCGCCCCTCGGAGGACGTCCAGGGTCATGTCCAAGAGGATGCCATCCTGGCTGCCTCGATCCACCACCACGAACTGATGCGCCTCATTCACCTCCACCACCCTCCCCTCCACCGAACTCGCCACGCCCGCTTGATCTTTGCGCACGACGATCGGCGGCAGCTCAACGGTCTGCGAGGCACCCGACGCGGGCAGCGCGCCCATCGCCGCCGCCTGCGTGGGGCTTGTCGCGCTCACCTGACTCATCGCAGGGGACGTGTTGGGCATGGTGACCACGCTCGTCCGCTCCCGCTCCACGAGCTCCAACCGCTGGACGAGCCGTTGGTAATCCCGGTCCAGCAAGGTAAAGCGATCGCGCAACCTGCCCGAGATCCGTTCAAGACCCAGCTTGTCCTCCTCAAGGTGACGGACGTGCGCTTGAGCGGCATCCCGTTCCCGCGCCAACTCCGTCAGCCGCGCCTCCACCCGGACTTTCTCGCCGGCCAACCCGTCGTAGCGTCCCTGCGCCTCGGCGACCGCGGCGCGCAAGCGTCCCAATTCCGTCGTGGTGGAGAGGAGCTCTTTGCGCGCCTCCTTCAGGCGCGCCTCAAGATCCTGCCGGTCCGTCTGCAGGCCGGCCAGCTCTTGCTGCAACTGCTGATTCTGCGCGGTCAAGGTTTGGATGAGGCGCTGTTTTTCCCCAAGCTGCGGCCGCAGCAGCGCCACCTGCCCCACCGACACTGCGGCCAGTCCCCCGAGTCCCACGAAGACCGTGCTCACCAAGAGCGCTTTCGGAGAACGCCCTCCCAGCGACAGCCGCGCCATCGCGGTTAGGCTCCGCCGTCACCTGGCTGCCACGCCCCAGGGCCGGCCCGCCGTCTAGGCCTGAATGAAGATCTCACGGATCACCCAGCAGGCGGCACCCAGCGCCACGGCGTTCTCGCCGAGTTTGGCCGGTAGAACGTCCACGAGACTGGCCGGTTCCTCATACGCATAGCGTTTCACCGCCCGCCAGATCGGCTCCAGCAGCAGCGCGCCCGCCTTCTCAATCCCTCCCCCGATCACCACCACCTCGGGATTCAGGAGGTTGACGATCGAGGCGACGCGGATTCCCAACTGGAGGGCGCCGTGTTCAACCAATTCTTTCGCCAATTGATCCCCTCCCTGGGCCGCCTGGAGGACCGTCTCCATGGTGATGGCCTCCACGTCGCCCTGCGCGCGCTGCACGATGGCCGTCGGATGGCCCTCGCTCACCAGCTTCTTGGCTTGCGCCGTCAACCCCAGGTCCCAGACGTTCGAGAGGACAAACGCCGGGCTTTTGACCCACGTCAAGTAGTCATCCTCTGAGGAGACGCACACCCCCAGTTCCCCTGCGCTCCCCCCGGACCCCCAGTAGACATGCCCATGCAGGATCAGGCTGGCCCCGACATCCGAGTAGAGATAGACCATGTTTTCGACCGGCCGATCCAGACCCAAGCGGTACTCGCCGTAGCCCGCGAGACTGGCGTCGTTGCCGATAAACACCGGCATCTTGAACTCGGCTTCCCAGCGATCTTGCAGGACGAGGTAGCTGGTGCGGGTGCCGCGGTGAGAGGTGTCCCGAATGGTCCCGGCCCGCTCATCCAAGATCCCGCCGACGCCGATCGCGGCCCCGCGAATCTTTTTTGGATCAACCGTGGGCGCATTGAGGAGCTCGCGGATGAGCTCGCCCGCATATGTGAGGGCATGATCCATGCTGTCTACCGAACGCGACCGGGCGATCCGGTGGACAATCACGCCTTTGAGATCGGTGACGACGCCGGTCATGGTAATCTGCGGATAATCCATCGGCCCCAGATCCACGCCGATCGCAAAGCCGGCTTTGGCGCTCAGTTCCACCAGGACCGGCTTGCGCCCTCCCGTCGAGACGTCAAAGCCGCGCTCCACCACCAAGCCCTGCTTGATGAATTCCCCGACGTAGTTGGAGACGGTGACGATGTTAAAGCCGGTGGCCTGGGACAGTTCCGTGCGGGTCAGCGGACCGCGCTGGCGGATGACCTCCAGCAAATCCAGGCTCTTTTGCTCGCGCTCGGTCAGGCGATGATCGTTGAGGAGGGGCCGTCGTCGCAGCATGAGTGAGGACTATTGTTCATCGGTTTAGGAAGTTTGTCAAGGCGGCGGCCGGCGTCGTAGAGGAGGCGTTGCGCCCGGCGGTCTTAGATGCAGCCGATGGCCGTTCCATCACGGCCCGCACACGGTGCGTGCGCCCGTCCTGGTGGGGGCTGATCAGATTCCCCGGGATCGGCCGGCCGTCAACGCTGAGGATCACGCGGCCCTGTTCGAGCCCGTGGGGGTTGAGGATGTCGATCTCGTAGGTCGCCCCGCGGAACGGCCGCACGATCCGCGCGCGGCGCCAGGTCTTCGGCAGGCAGGGATCGATGCGCAATCCCTGGTAGTCGCGGCGCACGCCCAGGAGCCACTCTGAAACCGCCATCAAAAACCAGCCCGCGGTGCCGGTGATCCAGGTAAAGGCGCCTTCCCCGTAGCGGTAGGGATTGTCGGGTCCGACGAGGTATTCCGCAAACGCGTAGGGCTCGGTCTTGTAGAGCTCGTAGTCGGACTGGGTATTAGGCATGATGGCGCGCATGCGCGTGTGGGCAAGACTGCCGCGACCGGCCATCAGGTCCGCGACGATCATGAAGGTCGCGGCGTGACAGAACACCGCGGCGTTCTCCTTGGTGCCTTCCGAGAACATGCTGATGCGCCCCAGCGACGGATCCCACTTGGTGTAGGCCGGGGCGAACAGGGCCAGGCCATGGGGTCCGTCGAGATGGCGATCAACGCTCGCCAGGAGTTTCTTCCGACGAGCGGCATCCGGGATGCCGGCGAGAATCGCCCACGACTGGGTATTGAGGTAGAGCGATCCCTCGGCGTTGGCCTTGCAGCCGAACGGCTGCTCCTCATCGGTGAAGCCATAGAGATACCGGTCCCCATCCCACGCGACGGCGTTGATGCGGCGGGCCATCTCCTCGGCGCGCGAGTGCGCCTGCTGGGCTTTGTTCTCTTCCCCGACGAGCCGGGCCAGCTCCGCGAAGATCTTCAGGCTGCGCACCAGCGCCATCGCCAACCACACCGTCTCACCCTTGCCCTTGATGCCCACGGCATCCAGCGCGTCGTTCCAGTCGGCGTGGCCGATGCGCGGCATGCCGTGCGGGCCGGTGTCGTTGAAGGTGAAGTCCAGGTTGCGCTCCAAGTGCTCGAGCAGCGAACCGCTCCCCTCGGTCGTGGCTCCTTTGTTCCAGCCCAGGTCAATGTCCCAGCCCTTGATCCAGCGGTCTTTCAGATAGGGGAGCTCCTCGCGCAGGAGCTTCACGTCTCCGGTCTCTTTGACGTAGCCCGCCACGGTCGCGGTCAGCCAGATCGGGTGATCCTTGTTGGGACGATGTCCCGCGGGTCCGCCGGTGTCGGACCAGCCCGGCGCGCAGGTGCCGTCGCGGCGGATGAGGCCGCCGAGCTTGAGGATCTTCTGCCGGGCATGCTGCGGATTGATGAGGCAGATCGCATCCGCATCCTGGCATGAATCGCGATAGCCCCGTCCGCCGGAGCCCTCGTGGAAGTACGACGGTGAGCGGGACCAGAGGTTGCAGACGTAGACCTCGTACTTCAACCAGCTATTGACGAAGGCGTTGAGCTGTGCGTCGGGCGTGTCAATCTGCATGTTCTCCACCACGCGTGCGCGCCAGAGGCGCTGCACCGCGGCGAGTTCCTCGCGGGCCTTCGCCACGTCGCGATAGTGCTGCACGAGCTTGCGCGCGTGCGCCTGGGCCCCATCGGTTTGCCCCATGACGACGGCAAATTCACAGGCCTGTTTGGGCTTGAGCGTCACGCGATGCCGGAAGGCCGCAATCCCATCCTCGCCGGAGCAGACCGGCACGTCGCGGAACTCGCCGAGCACCATCTCCGGCGACTCCTCGGTGCCTCGATGGCCGAGAAACGCCTCTTTGACCGTCGCCGCGCCCTCCACCGGCAGGCTGGAACCGAAGAAGGCCACCCCGACAAACGGCTGGATATTCAGATCGCCCCAGGCGGCGGTTTTCTTGGCAAAAATGATCTGCGAGGCCCGGTCATACCACACGCGGTTATAGAGGTTCATGATGTTGCGGTAGCGCAGTTCCAAGTGGTAATCCCCAAGCTGCCACTCGACATACGGAAACAGCTCCAGCCCTCGCGCCTTTGCCGAGCGGTTGGTCAGGCGCACCAGCCACACCTCGCAGGGATCCCGGCGCGGGACGAAATACGTCAGCTCGCTCTCGACGCCGTGGTAGCGGGTGCGCACGATGGTGTAGCCGATCCCGTGCCGCGCCTCAAACGCCTCCGGCGCGACCCGCATGGGCTGGTAGGTCGCGCTCCACACCCACGTTTGACCGTTCTGCTTTTTCTGCCTTCTGCCTCCTGTTCTCTGATATACAGGTAGCGCCCAGGGCGATCCACCTTGTAGTTCTCAGGCGCCCAGCGGGTGACGCGGTCGGTCCGGCAATCCTTGTAGAAACTATAGCCGCCCGCGCAATGGGAGATGATGGCGCAGTACTGCTCGTTGGTCAGGTAGTTGATCCACGGCCAGGGCGTGTCCGGCCGTCTCATCACAAACTCGTTGTGCTGCGTGTCGAACGCCCCATACCGTGTTAACGGCGATCCCGCTGTCCGCGTCCTGCGTGCTGAGCCCATCGCAATCCGTCTGCCCTCCTTGCGCGTTGCTACTTCCACAGTTGTTCGTAGAGTCGGTACGCCCGGCGCAACTGCCGCAGATACGGACTCACGCGACCATCCCCTTGACTGGCGATGCCGAACCACTCCTCGTAATTCTTCCCGTCGGGAAATGGCCCGGACCAGTTCGGCGTCGTCTCCTGGACCGACGGGGAAAACCGCGGGGGCTGGCCGGCTTTCCACCACTCATCCGTCCAGGCGAAGACCACCCCGCCCAGCGCATTCCCGACGCCCCGTCCCGCCAGGTGATCCTCCAGATCCACCCAGCTGCCGAAATGGTAGAGCATCTGATCCCGCTCGCTGATCTCCGGGGGTTTGTTGGCTTGATAGGCGGGGCACCCGAACTCAGTGATGAGGACCGGCTTATCCAGCCACTGCTGCACCGCTTCGAAGAAGCTGCGCCCGAAGCCATGCGCGCCCCGATAGACGTTGGCGCCGAAGACATCAATCGCGGGAGCCTGCTGGGCGATGAGGTCCACATACAGCCACTCTCCATTGGCAATCGCCACCGGGTGATGGGGGTCTTCCTTGTGGATCCACTCGGCGAGCTCGTTCAGAAAGGCGTAGAACTCCTTGGGGTATTGCGCGGCGTTGCCCCGCCCGCCGATGATCCCATGCACCCCGCCGTAGTTGTTCTCGTTGCCCAGGACCCACATCAGGATGTAGGGCTCGTCCTTGAACTCGCGCACCATCTGCCGCACGCTCTGGGTCATGCGTTTGCGCTGCTGCG
Source organism: Candidatus Omnitrophota bacterium (assembly GCA_016206685.1). Classification (GTDB taxonomy): domain Bacteria; phylum Omnitrophota; class Gorgyraeia; order Aquiviventales; family Aquiviventaceae; genus JACQRB01. The sequence continues at coordinate 17,755 of JACQRB010000060.1, forward strand.
GGTCGAGGTAGTTGGTTCCCTCCTCCCATTTCGCGCCGGAGCCGACGGTGTACATCCCCACCAGATCCCCCATCAGCACCATGATGCCGTCCTGCTCATAGAGCTGGCGCAGGAGGGCTTTGTTGGACGCGTGATGGTAGAGCCGGAGCGTGTTGACGCCCAACTCCTTGAGCAACTGGAAGTCGCCGACCGTCGGCTCCTCCGGATCCTGCCGGTTGTTGGCGTTGGCGTCCACGAAGGTATCGAAGGGCCCGTCCGGCTTGCCGTTCTGATTGCGGTCCGCGGTCATCCAGTCTTTCAGAGTCCCTTCGTCAGGCGATTCGCCCACGGCGCTGGGTTGATATGACATCCCGCGGATCACCCAGACCTTCCCATCCACCAGGAGTTGCCAGTGGCGGTTGGCGTACTGCCGCAGCCGCACCCGCCCCTTGCCAAGCTCCCGGCTGACCGGCACCTGCGAGAGATCCTGCGAGGGCGGGTTGACCGCCTCGGGCTGGACGCGGACAAGTTGGCCAGGAGAGGCGCTCACGACATCGTTGTCAACGTCATTGTCGAAGCCGTGCTCCACGACGATCTTTGCGCCTTCCAACCGCAGCCCCAGCTCTGGATGGAGCCGCAAGAGCGCCTCGAGCTTGTCCCGCGCGACCACCCCCACGTACCACGGCGTCTGGAACTCGGTCCACCCCACCGTTTCCGGAAAATGCACCAGCACCGCATCATAGGCTTTCACCGCCTGCTGGAGCAGCCCGGCGCGCTCCAGCGCCATCGCGGTGAAGAACTGCTTGACGCCGGGGGATTCCTGGGAGGAATCCGCCCATTTGAAAAAGCCCAAGGCGACGTTCGGGTGATACGTGAAATCCCAGACGCTCCCCGTCAGTTGGTCGGCTTCCAGCGCCGCGCGGTACGCCGGATCACGCAGCAGGCTCTGCTCGTTGGGATAAATACCCTCCCCCACCGCCGCCGCCAGCCCGTCGCGGTCCAGGATCTCGTAACGGTATTGCGGCGTGCCGATGCCATGGAACTGCCCGTAGCGCGCGTAGTCCACCACGGGCTCGCTCCCTGGGTCCGCCAGTTGAAACGCCGGCGTCGCATGGCTCAGCGCATCTTGGATGACCGTCGAGACCTTGCGCTCCCACGCGGAGGGCTGATGTGTGAGAGCTGCCGGCACCGGCGCAGCAGGACGTCGCTCGACCACCACAGAACGGACAGCGCCGACTCGCCGGCTGGGGCGATAGCGGTCCAGCGGAGTCCCCGCCGCGATGCTCACGAACCCCGGCTCGCGCAACAGATAGGTCGCCTGCACGATCCCTTGCGCGTCCGTCTGCGCCGAGAAGGTTTGCTCGGTATGTTCTTGGGGTTCGGCGACGGAATAGCGCACTGCTCGGTCCGCCAAGGGCTGACCGGCCGTATCTTTCACCGCGATGACGGCTTGCATGGAGACCAGCCCGTCCCCGTCCACTTCATACTGGTCCAGATCCGTCGAAATCGTCAGGGTTGCGGCAGGCTCATGCAGCCCGACCCAGATGAGGCGTTCCTGCTTCACGAGCGCCTGACCCTGGCCGTCGCGCGCTTCCATGGTCACCCGCAGCGACTTCGGTGAGCGAGCCGATGGCAGCGTCAACTGGGTCTTCCACCAGTGCGGACTCACCTGCGTCACCGCTCGCCACTTGCCTCCGGCGACACGAACCCGGATGGACCTCACGGCGTCCGTGGTGTAGACGGCCACCGGCACGCGGTCCTGGTAGACATCCTCCCCTGCCGGACTGAGCAGGATGGCGTGGTTATAGGTTTTCAGGGCGTCGTACAGCGGGCGCGGCTCCGGCTCGGTCTGCTCGGCTGACTGAAAGCGCATGATCCCGAACCACTCCTCCGGATCTTGCGTATCGTGGGTCTGCTCATCCCCGGTGGACTCTGCCTGTTTCCACCACTCATCATTCCACTCAAACACACATGCCCCTTGGGCGCCAGCCTGAAAGACCGCATCCCAGAGCTTCACGACTTCCCGGGCTTGCTCCTCTTCGGTATGCCCGCCGTAGCCGGATCGTCGTGCCATCGGCGAGACGGACAGCCCCACCTCGGTCACGATGAGGGGTTTACGCCCGGCGGCGGTGCGCTTGAGATACTCGAGGTAGCCGCGAAACGTGAGGCTGTGGGAGACGCTGGCAGGCTCATAGGGATAGAGGTTGAGCCCAATCAGATCCCAGAACGACAGGTCCAAGGCCGGCAGTTGCGGCCAATTCGCGTAGGACACCGGCCGCTGCGGGTCCGCGTCTTTCGCTGTCTGGTACGCCAGGCGCAACAGCGCATTCGTCTGGGATAAGCCCGCGAGGTAGACACGTTCCGGCAGCAGCTCATTGCCGACCAGGACGGCCAACACGTTGTCACTCTGCGCCGCTCGTTTCACTTCCCTCCGGACGGTGTCCAGCGTGGTCTTCTGGAACGCCTCGGAGAGGTAATTGCCCCGCTGGTCCACCCAGATGCCCTGGAGGACCATCAGCCCGTATTGCTTCGCCAGCGCCAACTGCTCAGGCGTCAGGGGCGCCCAGGTGCGCAGGGTGTTGAAGCCCGCCTCGCGAATCTTCGCGAAATCCTTCGCCATCACCTCAAGACTCACCGGCGTGGTCCATGGCAGCTGTCCTGGACGCGCCGGTGAATAGCCCACCCCCTTGACGAGGAACGCTTCGCCGTCCACGTACAGCCACTGGTCGCGCACTTCGATCCTCGACTCACTACCCCGCTGGGCGCTCGCCGGCGCCGCGGCACAAACCATCCCTATCAGCAGGCTCAGAATCCAGGTCATCACGATGGGGCAGGCGGTTAGAACTTGCTCGAGTAGACGAGGCGCACCAGATGCTGGGTATCAAGCGTGGGATAGGAGTCGCCGAACGGATCCACGCTGAACAGCGCCGGGGTGGGCCCCAGCGCCGCCTCGCCGAACTCGAGGTTCAAGTTGGAGTCGTCAGAAATTTTCCACGCCATCCGTCCATAGAGTCCGTGGTGGCTGCGGAAGTCCGCGCCCGCGCCGGCGTTCTCATTGGTCACGTCGATCGCCCAACTGACCACATAGCGCCCGATGATGACCAGCCGTTTCATCGGAGACCACGCCGCCAAGAAACCCACGTGGTTGATGTTGTCATCAATCTGTCCGGCGTGCTCGAACTCGTTGCGGGTCCAATCCACCGCCAGCTCCAGGCGTTCCGCCGGCGCCGCATACACCCCGGCCCTGAAGACGTCGAAGAACGGATACGGCGGCTGCGGGAAGAACCCCTGGCCGAACAGGAACGGGCTCTCGACGCGGATGACCTGCCCGTCCTCGGTGACGGTGGCAAAGCTGGAGCTGTTGAGCAGCCCGCGCGGAAAATTGCCCGTCGCCGCGGTCGTGTCGTTGGTCCGCTCCCACGTCCCCCACACGGCGAAGCGGTCGCCCGGGGCAAGCTCCGCGCCGAGGGAGTACGTCAGCAGCGAGGGATCCCGCCCATCCACAATCGCGGCGTTGGCCACCGGCGTGCCCGTATCGGCATCCACGATGAAGGGATCAATGCCGCCGACGGTCTTGGGCAGATCGTGATAGAGCAACAGGGTCTTCGCCGTCAGCCACGTCATGGGCTTGAGGGTGTTTTCCTGGCGCACCACGGTTTCCACGTACGTGCCGTCGGTCCGATGGACGTTCCGGACGTCCACCGACGGCTCCCAGCGCGCCTCCCAGACCTTGCCGCCCAAGCGCACGCCCACGGCGTCGCGCCCCGCATCCACGCCGTTGCCGATGCGCACGGCGTCCAGGTCGCTCCAGGTGAAGGCGCCCGGCGGCGTGACCTCCTGCAACAGGCTCAACTTGCGCTTCAGATGCACGTGGCGTCCCCAGAACTGATCCGCTCGCGTATTGCGGTAATTCGCCAGGCCCGGGTCAAAGCCCTCATCCATATGGGTGTAGAACGCGCGGCTGGTGAGCCGCTCGCCGAACGACTTGATGGTCAGCGCGTTGTGCCACGCCCATCCCCGACGGTCGCTCTTGAAATTGCTCGTGAGATCCTGAACCGTCTTGGACAGGGCGCCCTCCCCTTCCCACGTGACTCCCTCCACCGGGCTCGCCCGCAGGTCCACGGCATAGACGTTGTTGGTGGCATCTTTGCGCCCGTCGTCATAGCCCCAGCGGGTCGTGTACACGCCGCCCGCGCTCAGGCGATCCTCAAACCACGTCTGCTTCACACGCGTCATGCCCAGGAAGCTGCTGAAGCGTCCGTAGTCCTGCCACAGGGTCTTGGGAGACGCCACCGCCCCCTGCACCGACGTGCCCTCGAACGGCTGCCATTGCAACGTGGTGCCGCGCAGGGCGGTCAGGCGGGTCAGGTCGCTGTCCCTGGTGAAGAACGACAGATCATCCGACCATTCCCCGCGGGTGAAATCCTGCGGCGTCGCGCCGGAATTGAGGCGTCCGGGCAGCCACTCATCCAGCCACGGCGAGGGCTCCCAGTAGATATGGTGGTTGGACAGGTGCAAGGGGTCATCGGAGGTGAGCGTCTGGTCCTCGAGCGCCAGGGGAAAGACGCGGAAATCCACCACGTCGTTGTGATAGCCGGTCCAGAGCCAGCGGATGGGTTGGAACGTGTACTCGATCTCCGCGCTGGGAATGGCGAAGGTGTTGCCGAAGACGCTCGTCACCGACGTGGGGACGGTGCGCCCCTCGCTGACCTCGATCTCTGGCGTGGCAAATGAATCCCCATTGTTCAAGGTGAAGAAGGTTTCGTTGATCGCCGTGTTGGTCGGGCTCCACCATTTCAACTCCACCTCGACGCTGTCTGTCGGGGTGCTCCCGACCACGGTGATGGGATTGGTCCTGCCCACGAAGCTCCAGGGATCCACGGTGAGGTTTGAGTGGAGCTGCCACGGAGTCGTGTCGTTGCTATCCACGTTCACGCGCAGGCGGCTGAACACGCGCGGGTCAAACGTGTTGTACCGGAAAGGCCCGGAGAAGATGCGGAAGTTGCGTTCGTTCAGATCGCCATTGGCTTCCTGCAGGACGAGGTCATCCCGCCTCACCCCAATGGTCGAGCGCATCTCCCCGCTGACGGCCAGTGGCGCGATCCGTTCATTCAGCCGACGGATCGGTCCGTAGCCACCGCTCACAGCGGCCTCTCCCGGAGGTTGGCTCGTGGGCGAGGGCATCAGAGCGCCTGAGAGCGCCTGTTGGATCGCCGCCTCACGGGTGTGCGCCGGCATCGTCGCGAGGCGGGTCAGCGTGTCCTCCATCGCGCGGCCCCGCAGCGCCTGGCGTTTCTGCTCAAGGAGGGCGACCTGGAGTTGCGCCTGCCGGTGGGTAGGCTCGAGGAGCAGGAGCTTGTGCAGCTCGTGGATGGCGTCGGCGTCTCGACCGGTCTTGAGATATTCCTGCGCCAGCTGGTAGAGAAACTCCGCAGGGTGAGTCGGCGAAGCGAGCACGCCGCCGGCAAGATTCGACCACACCACCATCCCCGCCGTGAGGGAGGTGCACCAGGACGGTCGCGCCATCCTCATGGGCTGATGGCTCAACTCCCGCTTAACGCCAAGATCTTGTTGAGCCGGTCACGCGCTCCCACAGCCACTTTCCAGAACCAGCCTCGGGCGTCCCAGCATTGGGCGTACCCGAAATCGTTGATGACGCGCTCAAACGCGGCCCGGGCTTCCTGGTAGCGCTTCTGCGCGATGAGGGACTCCCCCAGCACGAAGTAGCAGGTCGCCACGTCGTTGAGCGCCCAGTGCTCAAAGACCTTCTCCTTGGGAGGAAAACCGCTCAGCGACGCCTGTTGCCGCTTGGCATCGGCCTCATACAGCTCGATGCATTTCTTGACGTAGAGCTCCACGCCCCGATGGTCGCTCTTGTCGAGCGCCCCCCAGGCTTTCTTGACGAGGGTCTCCGACTTGTAGTCGCCGAAGTCGTAGGGCGTGCCGATGGTGCTGAGCTTGTCGCTCGCGGCGTCCGCGACGCGCCAGAACCAGCCTTGCGGGTCCCACGCCTGGGCGAACGGGAACTGCTCGATCACCCCTTGAAACGCCTGTTGCGCGTCCTGGATCTTCCCCTGCGCCAGGAGGGACTGCCCCCGGATGAAGTAGGCGGTCCCCACGTCGTTGAGCGCCCACAACTTCGGGGCGTCCTCTGCCGAGGCGAAGGCCTTCAACTCGGCTTGCTGTTGCGTGGCTTGCGCGTGGTAGAGCTCGATGCACTTCTTGGCGTAGAGCTCGACCGCCCGGTGGTCACCCTGGGTCAGCGCCTCCCAGGCGTTCGTCGTCAGCGTCGAGGATTTATAGTCGCCGAAGTCCACGCCGGTGCCCGCGGTGTCGAGCCTGTCCTGAGCCGCCTGGGCGACCTTCCAGTACCAGCCCTGCGGGTCCCACGCTTGCGCGTAGGGGAAGCGCTCAATCACCGTCTTGAGCGCGGCGTCCGCCTCCGACGCCTTGCCCTGCGCCGACAGGGACTGTCCGTGGATCAGGTAGCAGGTCGCCACGTCGTTGAGCGCCCAGTAGCCGGCGGCTTGGTCCTTCGGCGCAAATGCCGTCAGGCCGGAGGCCTGCTGGACCGCCTTGGCTTCATAGAGCTGGATGCACTTCTTCGTGTACGCCTCCACCGCCGCATGGTCGCCGCCCTTGAGCGCATCCCAGGCTTTACGGGTCAGCGTCTCAGAGGTCAGATTGCCGAAGTCATACTGCGGCTGACCGGTCTGCGCGACGCTTGCAGGCGCCGTCGGCGCGCTCGACGTCCCCGCTTCCGCTCCGGCGACGCTGCCCGCCATCGCACTGACCACGACCCAACTCCCCACCGTCCACAGGTATCGTCTCATCGCACTCCCTCCTTCCATTGCGTCATCCTTTCAACGCGCCGGCGGTGATCCCCTGGATGATGTAGCGTTGCATCACCAGGTAGATCACGACCACCGGCAGGATGGTGATCACCATCCCCGCCATCAACAGCGAATAATCCGTCAGGTGCGCCCCCTGAAAGGCCAACAGCCCCCGTTGGAGCGGCATCAGTTCATGCCGCGAAAACACCAGGTACGCCAAGAGGAATTCATTCCACGCCGCCAGGGTGGTGCTCAACGCCACGACGGCCAGCGCCGGCTTCGCCAGCGGTAGCATAATATGCCAGAATACCCCCAAGACCCCGCTGCCGTCAACCTTCGCCGACTCCTCCAGCTCCTTCGGGATGGCGTCGAAGAACGGCTTCATGATGAAGATCCCAAACGGCAGCCCGCCGTTGATCTGCGGCAAGATGTAGCCCAGCCGTGGCAGGAATTCGCCCGCTCCTTGGTCAATCAGCCCAAACTGTGTCAGCAGGATGTAGAGCGCGACGAACGCCCCGGGGATGGGCACGAGCATCGTCGAGAGCAGCAGCTTGTGCAGGAATCCGGACCCGCGAAAGGCGAACCGCGAAAACGCATACGCCGCCAACGACGAGAGGATCAGCACCCCCAGGACGGTCATGAACGTGTACCCCAGCGAATTGAGGAAGTACATGCCGAAGCGCCCCTTCGTCCACGCCAGGAGGTAGTTCCCCACGTGCGCCGGCACCGGCACGGGCGAGAAGTCCGTGAAGACGGTTTGCTGGGTCTTGAGGCTGGACGACACCATCCACCCCAGCGGGAACAGGCAACTGATCGCCACCGGCAGGCACAGCGTGTGCGACGCCGCATGGACGGCGAAACGGCGAAGCCGCTGCTTCAGGAGCATCCGTTGCGCCCTGGTCATGCGGTCGCTCGATTCATTCCTCTTGACAAGCGCATCTGCAACAACGAGACGGCCAACAGGATGAGCCCGAACACGATGCCCTGCGCGCAGGCGTAGCCCAGCCTGGAGGAGCCCAGCAGGCTCGCCATGATCCGGGTGATCGGCACCTCGGTGTGGAAGGCGGGCCCGCCCTGCGTCGTCGCCATGATCAGCGCGAAGATCTGCATCGTGCCTAAGATCGTGAGCACCGAGACCACCACGCCCACCGGCATCAGCAGCGGCAGGGTGATGTGGCGGAAGCGCAGCCAGGCGTTCGCCCCATCCACCGTCGCGGCTTCGTAGAGCTCCTGCGGGATGGTCTGCAGACCCGCCAGGAAGATCACGAACCCCCAGCCGAATCCCTTCCACATATGGATCACCGCCACCGCGGTGATCGCCGTCTTGGGATCCGCCAGCCAGCTCCGGGCAAACTGGCCAAGGCCCAGCGCCTTAAGGCACTCGTTGAAAATCCCGTAGTTGCCGTCGTAGATCCACGCCCAGATCAACCCGACGACGATTTCGGAGAGGATCGGCGGGAGGAAGAACAGCGTCCGGTAGAACGTCCCGAAGCGGATGCGCCGGTTCACCGTCAACGCCAGGATCAGCGCCAGCGAATTCTGAAAGGCCAGCGCCATCGCGGTGATCGTGCCGGCCTGCCAGAACGAGCGCCAGAACACCGCATCGTGCATGACGACCGACCAGTAGTTGCCCAAGCCCACGAACTGCTTGATGGGGCTGACGCCGTCCCATTCGAACAAACTGAGGTACGTCAGGAGGGAAAACGAATACACGCTGAAGACCGAGAAGAGGACGAGCGCCGGGATGATGAACAGATAGGGAACCACAGACTGCTTTCTCAGCGCCATCACGTTAGGGGCGACGGGCTGTGGACGACGCGAGGGAGGTTTGCCTGGCTTCTTCGCGCTGCTTGACGTCCTGCACCGCCTGCGCCACCTGCAGCGGACTCTCCTCCCCGATGAGGATGGATTGGATGCCTTTGTCAAACGCCTCGATCACCGTCGAGCGCTCCTGCACGTCGAAGAGCCTGGGGTGCGCGACGGCGTGCATGTCATCCGCAAACGCGGCGAGCGCCGGCGGCAGGTCGGCCGCCGCAAGCTCGTTGGCGGGAATGTTGTGGGTCGCCTCCAGGAGGAAACGCTGCTGCGGCTGTGCGGTGAGCCACTGCAAAAACGCGACCGCCGCCTCCTGCTTGGGGGACTTGGCGTTCACCATGAAGCTGGAGCCCGCCCCGCCCCAGGTCACCATCGTGCGGTCCTTGCGGAGGGGGGGCGGCATCATCACCCCGTAGTCGAGGTCCGGGTTCATCCCCTGATAGACGTTGACCCCCCAGGTCCCGTTGAAGGCGAACACCGCGCGCCCGTTGGCGAAGAGCTGCTCCGCGCGCTTGTTGACCATCGTCACGACGCCCTCAGCCGGCAACCCGCTCGCGCGCAGCTGCTCAAAGACGCCCAGCACCTCCAGCCACCGCGGGTCGGTGTACGGGATTTTCCCTTTAAAGGTCGCCTCCACCTGCTTCTGTCCCATGACATGGATGGCGTAGTCCGTCGCGAAACAGTCAATGAGCCACAGCTCCGCCCACCCGCTCACAAACCCCAGCACCCCGTGTTGCTTGGCGAGTGCGCCCACCCCCAAGAACTCCTCCCAGGTTGCGGGCGGATGCTCCGGGTCCAGTCCGAGCTCCTTCAGGAGCCGCTTGTTGTAAAACATCTGGATGTTCATGACGTCAAGGGGCACGCCATACATCCCCGGGGGCACGCCGTAGGGGTTGTGGTGATCGAAGGTGTTCATGGCGAGCGCGATTGGGAAGAACGTGCTGCGCCAGGAGGCGCCTCGGGGGGTCACGGGCTTCGCCATCGCGGCATCCAGCGTCAGGAGGTGCCCGGCCCGGATGAAGCTGGCGAAATCGCGCATCTCGCCCAGCACCCCGAAGATGTCCGGTAACCCGTTGGTCTGCGCGGCGGCGCGCACTTTCTGGATGTACAGGTCGGAGGGCGCGTAGAGCTCAAACCGCACCGGGATGCCCTGCTGCTGGGTGTAACGCTTGGCCAATTCCGTAAAGGCCTCTTCCCGATCGGTCATCCAGTGCCAGATGCGAAGCGGCCGGTCCGTCGCTGAGCGGTTGGCGCGGCCGCATCCCCCAAGCCCGACGAGCACCGCAACCAGCACCGCCGCGCGTCGCATCGAGCGTCAATACTCGATGGTGCCCAGCGCTGCGATATCCGGACTGAACGCCACGGCCAGCCCCAGTAGCGCGTCCTCGGCCTGGCGCTCTCCCTCGCGCCGCCCCACCGGCAACGGCTCCAGGCGCGTCACCCAGCCCTTCCCCAGCACCCGGGTAAATGGGAACAGCCGCGCCTGCTCAGGCGGAATCGCGATCGAGCAGATCACCGCGTCCCCGAGCTTCAGGACACACGGGGTCTGCGTATAACAAAAGACGCCGGCGAGGCTGAGGTCTTTCACCTGCCCCGTCACCGGCTCAGCAGACGCGTCCTGGGTGACCGGCCGGATGGCCACCGGCACATCCAGCTCAGCCCGTCGGAATCGCCGCCGTTCCATCGCCGTTTTCATGAACTCACCCGCTCCGTCTCACGCAACCTTAAATCTTCCAGTATCCTAACAACTTTAAAGAAGTCTTGCAACTTTGCGAACGGTGGGTTACGCCTGGCTCAGCACGGCTTCCTGGTCGCGGATCACGGCTTCGGCGGCTGGGGAGATCGCCAGCTCCGGGATGGTAAAGACCCCGGTGCCGTCTGACACCAGATCAAACTTGGCCCGCACGCGCTCGCTGAACTGATCCCCTGCTACCGCGGCTTCCGCCGCCGCCATGATCACGTTCCAATCCAGCACGGCGTGGTCTGACGCCGCGCCCGGTCGCAAGGCGAACGCCGCCACCTGCTGTCGCGAACGCTGCTCCAGCGCCAACTTCATGTCGCGCGCCCAGTCTTCAGGACCCACCACGAGTGCCACCTGCGCGCCCGGCACGCCCAGGTGCTCCAGCCGCCCCGGCAGGCTCCTGAGCAGCCCCTCCACACCATCCGCCTCATCCACCCGGAGGAATTGCAGCGACCCTTTCCAGTCCTCCAGCCCCTGAATGCCGGCGGTGCGCAGCGCCTCTTGCAGCACGAGTTGCAGGTCGCGCTCAAGTTCCTGCAACGCGATCGCCAGCGGCACTCCGCGCTCCTTCAGTGCCGCCTCATGAACGATCACGACGCGTGGGTGGTCCATGTCCACCATGGCTTCCGCCTGCTCCGGGGTGGCGAGCGTATTCTCAAACAGCCCTGACAGGGCAGGATCGCGCGCCAATGTCGCCTGCGCGATGAGCCGCTCATCCGCCACCGGCGCCACCGCCCCCGGCTGGGCGCGGCTGCTCAGGAATGCCGCCTCGAGCGCCTCCGCATAGTCCACGATGGCGCCAAGCGCGCCACGCAAGCGGCTCAATACGCTCTCAACCCGTCCCTGCAATTCTTCCGGGATGTCGCTCCGCTCAATCGCGGCTGTAACCTCACCCACCACCTCGGTCCATTGTCGCTCGAACTCGCCGGCTCGCTGCGTTTCTTGAGCCAGCGCGTTGCGCTCGCCAACTGGCGGGATCGGCTGCGACGCGAACCAGTTCATGGTGTCCATCATGAGGCGATCGTGCTGCTGGGCGATGCGCTCATCAATGACTTCAATCATCTCTCTCGGCGCTTCCTCGAGTCGCAGGAACGCCTGCATTAGAAGATCGCGCCGCTCCTGGAGGCTCAGCTCCACGCCGCCGCGAGGCGCCTTCTTCGAGGGCGCGGGGCTATGCATGGCGAGGATGGCAACGAGGTTCGCATCCACCCATCTGGGCGGCGTAGGTCCCTCGAGGCGACCTGTCATCTCATACTCGCCATTGGACAGACGTGAGAACCGGGCTCGAGCGATGGAAAGCACGCTGCCCCGCTCGCTTAAGCCGACGATCTCCTCTGGCCACGCCACCCCGACGCTGAGCACCCGAATCGTTTCTCGCCCAATCGAGGCGTATCGAAATCGTCCACCCCGCACCAACGCCTCAAGGCGCGCCTCGATGCCCGCGTCGTCTTCTGCTGCCTTCGTCACCGGCGCCCCGCCGCGGAGCCCGCCCGCCCGCAGCGCGGCGAGCGTGCTGCCAAGATAGGGAACGATCTGCTCTTCGAAATTGTGTTGCCGAAGCAGCCCCCTAGCAAATGCGTCTCGTTTCTCCGGCGGAATGTTGAACTCTTCGGCGAGCGCCAACGCCTGAAGACTGCGGGATTCCAGGAGGCGTCCCCCCACATCACCTGTGACCTCCTCCGGCTTCATATCTAGCGCCTCGGCGATGGCACGCTTGGCCCGCGCCGTGATCTCCTCGAGCGTCAGCAACGCGGCGGCGGCCTCGGCTTCAATCAGCTTCGCGCCCACGACATACACAGCATCGACGACGCGGGCCGAATAGCCCCATTCATTGTCGTACCAGAAGAGCTGACGAACGAGATAGCGGTTCCCTCCGAGTGGCGTCACCTGCGTCCCCTCCTCGAGCAGAATCGAGGATTCCGAACGTCCCACGATCTGCTGCGAGCCAACCAAACCGGCTTCGACGGCGAGAATGCCTTGCAGCTGATCGGTGGCGGCCAGTTTGCGAAAATGCTCGTTGACCCCTTCAGCAGTCAACGGCATCCTTTCTGGGACCTCGACAATATTTGTGACCACAGAAATTGAGCCGGTGCCCGTGGGAACGCGCAGCGCCGTTCCGGATAGTTTGCCCGCAAGATCCGGCAGGATCGGCACGGTCGCCCGGTCCGCGCCGGTCTCGGTGAGGACCATGTTACGCGGAGCTGCTCGCCCCCGTTCCCGCCGCCTGTCGAAGCCATCGGTCAGGCGTTGCGTCCCGGTCACCGCGTGGGTGGTGCCCAAGACCCCTGCGAGCACACGGTATGGTCCCTGCTTGGCGATGGACATCGGAGGGGCATAGCTATTCGTCGTGCACGAGGCGCAATCGATCACTTCGGCATCAGCCGGAAGCTGGTCCTCGTTGACGCCAAGGAGCAGCGAGAAGTCCGCCTTGTGCTCGTCGGCTTTCTTCGCGTCGCTCGGATTCGTCAAGATGACCCTTTTCGCGCCGGCTTCAAGATGACCGGCCAGGGCCTCCTTCGAGACAAATTCTCCCGTGGCATCCACCGCAATATCCACCTCGTGCCGGACCCACGGGAGGCCCTTAAGAATCCGCTGGCTATAGACCCAAATTCGCTGACCCTGGATTTCCAGCCAATCTCCGGTCTCATCTTTGCCCAGCTCTATAGGAAGGGAAAATTCGCCATGCTCAGTATCATGCTGCAGGGCGTACTTCAAGTACTCGGCAGACCGAGCGTTCACGGCCACAACTTGGATCTGATCAGGCCGATGATGCAGCAGGAGCTGACGCAAAATCGTCAATCCCGTGCGTCCGCCCGCCCCGTTGATCGCGACGCGAATCGGGCGCTTCAGGTGCAGGCCATCAGCGAATTTGCTCGGTTCCATCAACGAGCCTCTGACAACGCCGCTCTCGCCGCTATCATAGAAGACTTTCAGGTCGATGAGGCTGCCAAGACCGTCCACTTCCTTCACGACCAGGGTATCCGCATCGACCACGGCCGTCGCGTTGACATCCTGCACCATGGATGAAGCCTCTGTCGCTTGGACTTGGATCCCCGCAGCCCGGAGCGCTCCTACCACACGGTAGCCCTCGACTTTCTTCGGAACCAGCAAGGTGAGATGCACAAATGTGGGGCCCGGCGTGACATTTACGCCAATTACGGTCCCCGTAGCCTTCGGTGAACGCCCGACTACAATGTTATTCGGGGGAACCAGCAGGCGCTTCTCGCCCCGATAGGGCACGAGCGGCATCGGCTGATCGGTCGATGACCGCACGACGGTCGGGACCAACGCAGTCACCCCGCCGAACTCTTCGGATCGAAACACGTCAATGAGCGGCTTCAAGCGTTCAAGCGAGCCCTCGATCTGTTCAGCCACGAAACGCGCTTCTGCACCCTGCTGGACTTTCTCGGGAACTTCTTCATAGGATACAAAATGACCTGCGACATAGGTGTACCGGCGGCCATCAATGTCGATAATTTTCACCCAGTGTTGAACAAATTGAGCGATCCGCTGAGCCGTGTCCACATAGCTGTCCTGCAGCGCCTGAATCCATTTCGGTGGACGCTCCAACGGCTTGTCGTTCAGGACAGTCAGTGAGTCATCAGGAAGCGCCTGGGGGACGGTCAGCGCGAGTGAGAGGAGATACTGCATCGCCCGCGGATCGCCTTGCTCGGCCAGTTGGCCTATTTCTTCCAACACCGCGCGATGCACATTGCTCAGGATCTCACGGCCACGCACTTTACCGTTCTCCTCCGATGAAGGCGCGTTGTACCACCAGAGCGACAAGATCGCTTCCTGGTGCGTGAGCCCGAAGATGCTTTCAAAAATCGGATGGAGCACTGTTTCGGTGACGGCACTCGTGCCCGTCTGCGGGAAATAGGTCTTCACGTACTGCTCCGTCATGTAGATCTTGAGGGTAGCGGAGCTTTCCTCATACTCGGATAGCTCATAGGCCCCCCCTTCAAACAGATCGCCGAAGTGGGTTTGGGTTCCTAAATCGACCAGCACGATCTCAATATTTTTAATCGGTTTCCCTGCATATTCAGGCATCTGAGCGCTGACCGTCAGTCCCAGCTTGGCGATGCCAGCGGCACCTTCTCCGTTCGACAGAACCCGACCCAGGGCGCTTAACAATTCGGCCTGCTGAGCCGCGCGTACGTCACCGACCATGAACGGTGGCCGACCGTGACGGTAGAGGAGGTCGCCCATCCGTTGCAGCCAGCCAGGGTGGCTTTCATCGAGGGAACGCTTGCTGGCGGACGCGATCTGCTCGAGCATCGCCCGGTGCGCGTCAGACCCCCTGGGAATGTCGCCCACACCGATGCCAGGCAGCCGTAGCGTAATGGCCTTGCCCACTGGCGCGTCGCCGCGCGGACCGACCTGCGGTGCCTTCGTCTGGTTGATGAAGGACCACGTGCGCTCAAGGACCTGTTTAACCGTCGCCGAAGGCATTACGTCACCCAGGAGCCCGTAGAACGTCCCAAGCTGGTCTGCCGGGATGCCGGACTCTGCAGCAAGCGCGCGGGCGATGTTGCGGGACTGCCACGCCACCCATTCTTCGGAACTAACAGACGCATCTCCTGAGCCGGTCGTTCTCAGGATCAGCTCCCTTAGACTATCCGTAGCGTTGACGTCCTCAGGCTTCACCTTGAGCACCCCGGCGATGACTTTCTTCCCATCGCCCAGGAAGTCTTCCTTCGCCGTGGTCGCGCCGCCGTGAGGACCGACCTTCGGGCGGGCGAGCACCAGCGTGAATC
This sequence comes from Candidatus Omnitrophota bacterium, assembly GCA_016206685.1. Classification (GTDB taxonomy): domain Bacteria; phylum Omnitrophota; class Gorgyraeia; order Aquiviventales; family Aquiviventaceae; genus JACQRB01. The sequence continues at coordinate 32,880 of JACQRB010000060.1, forward strand.
GCCTGGCGTCGGAATCGTAGTCGGCGTTCACAACCCCCAAGTCAGGCAAGGCTTCACCGTCCAGGAACTGGCGAGGATTCGCCACCCGGCGACCGTCCTCCCACGACACATCCAGTACGATGCCCTGCTGATGATCGAGCACCTCATGCAAGAAGCCGCGCGCCTGCCGCACGGTCCAAATCGCGCCAGCCGGCAGGGCGTCCTTGCCGCCCGGATACCTGGCAAGGAGCTGGTCGGTCTTCGCCTGCACCGCGTCCAGCACGGCTCTCGCCTGGGCGATGAAGGCGTCGGCTTGCTTCTCCGACACGCCGAGTTTCTGAAGCAACGGGTTGGGTCCTTGGTGGAGGGTGGACGCTTGACGCCAAACGCGTCCCCACTCGTGCAAGACCTCAAGCCCCTCCAGGATGAGGGAGGCGAGCGTCTCGGGCTTGGCGGCTTGCGGGTTTTGCAGCTCCTGCCGGGTCAGCCACAACAAGGTCTCAGCGTACAACTGACGCAAAGGGGTCTGCTGGATTTGCTTGGGGAATTGGATGGACAACTGGTTCACGATGGTCACGATGGCATACGCCTCGCTGACTTCACCCGGCGCGCCGCCGCCGACACCAGGCAGGTCATACACCCCCTGCTCCGAATTCCATATCGCGGTGATGTTGTGGTGAGCCTTTTGCCGAATCCGGGTGGGATCAGTCGGATGCTGCTCCCACTCCTCCGTATTGACTAACCTGCCGTCTGCGAAGCGAGCTTCCCCCAGCTCAGGCAGTCCAATCCGTTCCTGCGCCACCTGCTCGAATCGCTGAGTATTCTGGCTGATTTCCGGCGCGCCGTCCTGTTGGGTCAGGCGCTGGCGCAGGAGCGCGCGCCGCTCCTCGAGGCTCACCGCCGCGGGGGGAGTCGTCTCTGGAGCGAGCGCCCGTCCTTTCTCAAGGAGCGCCTCCGCCTCCACTCGGTCAATACCAAAGCCTTCAACTTGATTCCAGAACAACCGATGGTTGTCTTTTTCATAGACCGCCAACCGACGCAGGGCGCTCTCGTTGCCCGCCCTCGCTTGCTCAAGCACTTTCAGGAACTGCTGAGAGCTGAGCCCGCCGCCGGTCGGATCTTTGCGCCCTGCTGGAGTGGCCGTGTAGAACTGGCCTGCGGTTGAACCCCGCAAGGCCAAGGCGTCGGGTGAAGGGGTGCCAGCCATCAGGCGAATGCTATCCCAGTAGCCAGTTCCAGTTTCCCGATTACCATCGAACGCCGTGTAGCCGTGCTCCCTCGCCGCCTGCTCTTTGGCTTGGTGCTCGGCATACGCCACCATCCCTCGCAGTCCGACGTCCAGGGCGAGCTCGTATGTACTATAGGTAATGCCATGAAACCCGAACGTCGTGATGAATTGATACTTGTATCCCAGCTTGGCCAGTTCTTTTTGGAACGTTTCAAGCTCTTCTGTTCCTAGATGTTTATCCCACGGCAAGTTGCCCGAGAGGTTGAAGGCCAGGGGTTTGCCAGGGTATTTGGCGTGGATCGCTTCGGCGAATTGCTTCGCATGTTCCATGGAGATTGCATGGTCCTCAAACCACAGCAAGTCTGAGTAGGGCGCGAACTCGAGCGCCGTGGCAATCGCGCGTTCGATGCCTGGCCTGACCAGGTAGAGCTGATCGCGGTTCCTCAATGGTGCCCACGTCCCCCGTTCGCCTGCTTTGAGTTCCGTCACAAATCTCCCTGGGGTGATTTCCACCTCTTTCCACTCCCCGGCAAACCCGTTTGCAACAGCTTGGTCATAGGTCATTTCCTCGCGGTCATTCGTGACTCCCAGAATAAACGACCGGTCCCGAGGATCATCCCTGAGGAGGAACTGGGCGTGGAGCGCGTCGGTGCGTCCAATAATCACAAACGGCACCCCCATCACGTCCCCGGCCAATCGTTGACCCTTCAGGCCGGCAATCATTTTCGTGGTCGTGGTATTGCACGCCCCTTTGAGATGTCCACAGACCTTATCTTCTGGAACTTGATTCTCGTCGTGGCCTATGCCCGCACCCGCTTTGATGACCGCCCGCGTTTTCACGAAGGCATGCCGCTCGCTGCCAAGCGCTTCAAAATCCACGACATGGAGGGGCCGCCAATCCTTGCGGGTACCCGGCTGACCTTGCAAGGCGGCTTGACGTGCGGTAAATTGCGCGGCGTTGTTGACCCGACGCACCGTCCTGACCTGCGTCGCCGGTGAGGAGTAGAGACTGAGGTCAGAGTAGATCTCCTCGTCATCGTTATTATCCGCCGCGTCGTTCCACCCACTCCCGTAAGTCCCCAGAATAGCCTTGGTCTTCCCCATGCGCTTGAGTTGCTGGCGCGCTTGGAGGACCTGCGCCACTTGTTGGCTTGTGTAGACGCCCAATCCGAAGATGAACTCCTCGGGATCCTTACCATAAACGATCTCCCGGAACTGCTCCGCGTTCTCCCTGGCAGTCGCGTAGGTTTCAATATCCAACGCCCCACGCAGCCTCAGGACGGCCTCGGCCATGGACTTCGGGCGCTGCTCCGGCGGCAGGTCGGCCGGGTAGAACTGCACAAAATCTTCCCAGGTGTAATCGCGCTTGATCCCGTAGAGCGCTTCCTCTTTTTTCCACTGTGCCTCGAGCTCCTCGGCTTCCCGTTGCAGTTCAGAGGTCGCAGGCACCGGTTGAATGAACGACGCCTCATCGGGAGCTTTGGCCATGTCCTCTTGCATGAGAGAGATCGGGATGCCCAGCAGTACCGCCGCGCGCTCCGCCGCCTGCTCGCCTGTCAGCTCTCCGAGATACACCTGCGCCAGCAGCCCACGCAGCACCGGAGCTTTCTCGGCGCGCTCCGAGAGAATGTTGACTCTGCGCTCAAGTAACGCATCGGAGAACGACGCAACGGCGTCGCGATGCTCTGCCGGCACCCGCGCCAGAGCGTCGGCTGCCTGCTGGGTTTCTCTCTCCAGAGCCGCCGCGGCGGCTTGTTTCTGTTCTTGATCCCGAATCCACTGGATGTCCTGGCCAATCTTGCCCAGATCAGTTGTTGACTCGGTTTGCTTGGGGGCGGTTTGCGAATCGCTGCCAAACTTTTCGACATAGGCGATGATCTGATCAACAGTTCTCTGCTCGCGCAAGCCGTGATAGAACGCCTCGAGATCGACCAGCGGGATGAAGATGCCGAATTCTCCCTCGACCAGATTCGATCCGATGGCCCCGAGATGGGACGCTACCTCTAAATCCCCCGTCACCGCCTCAAGGCTCAGACCTAACGCGGCGGCAACGGCTCGCTTCACGTTCCCTGCAATGTCTTCTCTGTCCGTCGTCGCGCCGCCGCCGAGCAGTTTCCCTTGCTGTTTGAGCAGGGCGGTGGCGAGCGTTATGGCGTTCGGATCTGTCGGTTCAGTAGAGAGCCGGCTGATTAACTGCGCAGCCTGGCCCGCGATCTCATCTTGTCCGGCGTACGTGGCGGAGGTCTTCAGCCGTCCCAAGTCGCGCAGGAGGACCTTCGGGTCGACTGCCGGCGCGGCGGGCGCTGCAGCCGGTCCGTAGCTGCTCCGGACGAGCTGCAGGTACCCTTGTCCGGGCTCCTGCGGATTCGACGCGAAGACCAGGGTGTTCACATGGGAGACCGCGCCTTCCGGCTGCACACCCGGCACATCGAATGGGAGTCTCTGGTCGGTGCGCCCGTCGCTCGCGAAGGTGAAGCTGCCGGCGATAGGCTCGGTGACCTGGCGTGACGAGAAGATCTTCCCAGCAAGCACCTCATTGATATCCCCATACGCTGCTCGGTAGCCGATGAGCTTCGTTTTAACTTTGGCTGCCTCCGGGTCCGACCAGTCGTCCTTCAACGCCATGCCTTTCTTCACGTTGGGGCTGACGACCTGAAATCCGGCGTAAGCACCGTCGCCGGTATAGGCTGAAGCGATAAGGGTGTTCCAGACCGCCTCCGTCATTCCGGAACGCCGCAAGAAAATCCGCAGCGGCCCTCCCTTCACGCCCAGCGTGGCGGCGACCGCCGGCTGGACCGTGCCTTCGGAGATCACCTCATACTGGAGTCCGGTCCGTTCGCTGATGGCCTTCAGCTCCGCCACATCACCGGTATCCGCCGTGAGCGTTGTCACGTGCACCCGGCTGAGATCAGCCTCGCCATTGAGCGCTGCGATTCGTGAAATCAGCGTCTCAATCCCAAGACTTGGGTTGAGAAATTCCTCGATCGACGCAACCTGGTGCAGAGTTAACACCGCAGCCTCCAGCGCCGGGTTGACGCGCGCGACCACCATCAGCGCCCGCGCTTCATCCGGGAAGCTGCCAAACAGCTTGGCGCCCGGTCCCACGGCTTTGATGGACGACGCGCCGGGGTCGCCGAACACGAAGACCGTCGTCCCCTCGATGGGATCGTCCACGGACCATGTCGGTCTGCCCTGCGGATCGCCGACCACCATACCCGCTTCATGCCCACCGGCGATTTCGCCTTTGGTCTCATAGTTCAGCAGCGTCTCCCGACGATGTGAGAGGGCGGCGACATCGTCGTCAACGCGCTGTGCGACCAGATCGGCGTCGGCTTTGATCTGGTCAATCCGGTCCTTATCCGCTTTCTTATCCAACCCCTCCGCCTGGCCGCGGTAGCCTGCCTGCACTGTCTTGATTGCCATCATCTGCGTCGAGAGCTGGGAGTAACCGGCATCTTCCAGTGGGGAGAAACCATCACCCGGCAGTCGTCCCGCGAGAAACTGCGTCGTGAAGTCGCGGTCCACCTCATGACTCAAGGGCACGACGCCGAATTTCTCCTGCAACCGGTTCCGCAGCTCAGCTTCAGCCAACGCCTGGGCGAGCGCCAGCGGCGGGGAGCGGGGGGCATCCACGAACGCTTCGGTGTGCCGGGCGATGAGGGCTCTGGTGTCAGCCGCCCGCAAGCGCGTGAAGATATCGGCAAATTTCGCTTCGAGCGTGGTGCTCACCGCTTGCTCCGCGTCGTGGGGCAAGTTCCAGAACAACTGGGTCCGTCCTGGCAGACCCGGGAACTTCTTGATGGCGTCTTTGCGGATACTGGCTTGTTTCTGAGGATTCTCGGGTTTGCCCGCTGCTTCCCAATCTTTCTGGAAGAGCTCCTCGCCGACCGACGCGAGGAGCGTCTTCAAGGCTTCCGGCAGCGCCTCGTGACCAAGAATAAGATTCTGGAACTCGGTAGCGAGGTGGACCTCGGCGGTGTCATGCGCGGGGAAGTTATTGAAGAGCTCCGGCGCAAGGGTCGAGGCACCATGTTGCACTGACCCCGCCATATCGCCGAACTCTTCCGAGCGAATGAGGTCAGAGACTTGCTGGAGGAGGGGAAAGGCGACCGGTACGTCGCGTATCAGCTTGCCTTGGTCATCGAACCGCCCCCCATGAGCGGCGCCTGTCTGGATGCTGAACGCGTCAGGTCCTGCGACACCCCGTTTGGCGAGCTCGGCTTTGAGCCCTGTCAAGAACGCTCGGACTTGGCTGAGGGTGGTGTTGGTCTCCTTGCCGACTTCACCAACCTCCACGCCAAGGCCAATGTTGTCATCCCCGTGAATTTCTTTGGCGTTCGTCCGGGCAAACTCAATGAGCGCTGCCGAGACGGCGATGTTGTCCTTCTGTTGCTCGAGATCGAGCTCAAACTGTTGACGTTCCCGTTCGGCTGCGTCGGGCACCCCCGCCTCGGTGAGGAACTTTGGTGTGCCTTCAATCGTCGAGGCGTCAATATCAATGTTCCGGAATCCGGCGCGCAAGCCTTCCACGATGAGCCCCTTAATCCGTCCAATTTCCTTGGCGGGATCGGCTCGGTGGTTCTTGGCATTGAGCTGGGTGTGGTCCATCTTGAGGAAGACCGGCGCATCATGCCGTTCCAGCACCGCAGCGGCAAGAAGTTCTGCGGCGTAGGCTGCGTACCGACGGCCGGTATAACCCGTTTCGGAAGCCGCGAGCTCAAACACCATCGCCCCCACACCCTGCTTGTGAGCGGCGCGAAGGGCGGCGCGCGCGGTCACGAGTCCGCCCACGCGGATGTTCATCGCAGGGATCGTCCGCTGTGTCACCTCGCGTCGGCCCATCGCCTTGTAGTAGTCCCTGATCGAGGCGGAATAGACGCCGTACGAGGGCGCCAATTCGCGGATAGCCCATTGAGCGGCTTCGCGCACGGTCTGGTCGTCATGGAGCACCGCGTCATACGCCAGGTCGGCAAACACCGGGCGCAAGGCCTCTTTAACCTTGACCCGTTCCTTGACGAACTCCGCCTGGTCCTCGCGCACCCGCAGGCGGGTTGCGCCTCGAGCATCCACATATCGCTCGGTAAAGGGTTCGAGTCGTCGCAGGAGGTCCCCAACCGTCGCAAACCGCTCTTTATGCACATAGGTGCCGGTTTCAGGGTTGACTGCGTCGAAGACATCCGCCGAGACGAAGCGTGCGAGCGCCTCCTTTGTGGTAAGTGCCTCGGCGGCGAGGTCTTCAATCTGGTTGATCGTCCTGGCGGGATGTTGGGCGGCGGTCGCGGCGACGACCAGCCCCGCATCCACGGACCGGACCTCAGCCGCGGGATCCAAACGCTCCCGCAGGAGCGCCTGGAACCGCTGGACGGCGTCCTCAGAGACCTGGTCAACCTTCAGCCGGTGCGTCACGGAGTGCTGCTCATTCGCCAACTCCTTGACGGCTTGACGGGCGGCTCTCTTGAGCTCATCTAATCGCGGACGCAGGAGATCTGCGCGTAACTGCCAGGTCGTGTTGACGTCAGCCCGCGCCGCCGGCGATCGCAAGAGCGTCTGCGCATACGCCAGCGGTTGCGCCTGCGAAACTGAGAACACGACAGCGACGAAGGATGCCCACCGCTTGGTCCACGCGCCCCTCAACCATAATCTCCTCATGCGGGATGCTCTCCTATGATGTTAGTGTTGCGCAACGTCCGCCGGCGTTGGTCTCAGTGACGCCGCGACGGCCTGCACGTCCTCGAAACTCCCATGACCGCTTTTATACTTCAACACGGCGCGGTAGAGCCGGTCATCGCTCGTGTGGGTGACTTTCGGAACCACGGCGACCACCCCCACCCCGCGATCCGTCAAGCGCTGCGTAATCTCTGGCGCATGGAATCCGCCGGTGATCAACACGGCAAGCGGCTCCCGCGCCTGGGTCAGCTTGTCAACGGCACGAGCCGCCAGCGCCTCATCGCGCGCCTGCGCGGCTTCATAAAATTGTTGCAGGGTTGGAAGGGCGGTGCTCAATTCAGACAGTCGGGTGAAGTCCGGAGCGGGCAACCCCTGGAGGGTCAGTTGCTGCGTCAAGAAATTCGTCCAGTGCAACGCCAAACCCGCCAGGGCAAGCTCCTGAACCCGTTGATACTCCTCTGGCGAGAGTTTCAGCTCGATGAGTTTCTCGACGAGATCGAATTGCTCGCTGATGAGGCGCAACTGCCGGCTGGCTGGCGTCGAGAGCAGGCGCTGGCGCAGCCGCTCGGCGAGTTGGTCCAGCTCTCCAGCCAGGAGCGTCGGCTTGAGCTGGGCGCTCTCGTTGACGTAGCTGAGATAGCGAGCCAGGCGAGGATAGGTGTCCAGGGCGATGTGGGCGTGCTGGGCGAGGTCCTCAAGCTGCGCGTAGAACACCTCTCGCCTCACCGTCCCCTCTTGCATCGCCTTGGCGCGGGCGAGGAACTCGTTGAAGGACGCGGCATCCACCTGGCGTTTGAGCTGCCTCAAGAAGGCTTGCTGCTCGGTTTGGACGCCCTCAGGCTGGATGGACTCTTCCAGATGACGAATGGCGCGGAAGCGCGTGACGTGAGGCAGGTCGCCGGTCGCGACGCCGGTTCGCGCCGCCAGACCCGCGAGGAACTCGACATGCTCCGCCAACCCCATCTGATGGTCCGCAAAGGCGCGGACCTTGGCGTCAAGTTCGCGCACGGCGGGATCGAAGAGCCGGGGCTCCAGCGCGTCAACCGCCTGACGCGCGGACGCGACGATGGGCGCCAGGCGCTCCCGCAACGACTCCACCTCCAGGAATGCCTGCACGTTGCGATCGTAGAGATCCTGCTGCTCGACGCCCCAGAGGATCAAGGGAGCGTCGGAGGCGATGTCGAGATATTCCTCCGCGCTGAGGATGCCGAGCTTCAGATACTTCTCCGCCACCTGCTTGCGGTTCTCCAGGGGACCGTAGCTGCGCAGGTACGAGAGGCTCACGTCGCCCTCGCCCCCTTCCACCAGAATCAGCTTCAGCCCGTGCTCCTGGATCAGCCGCTGCAGGATGCCGATCAGGTGTTGTTGGGCTTCGGGGTTGGTGTGGGCTTCTTGCACGTGGATGATGGTCGGGGCGCCTGGAGTGGCGGGGGGATGGGTCTCCACGACGTAGCCAAGCTCAGCAGGGATCGTCAGGTTGGCAAGTGGAGCGGCAGGGGCGGTAGCGGCGTCCAGAGAGGAAACAAGGAGGATGGCCGCGACCATGGCCACCCATGCCATGCGGACGCAGTACACTATCTTCTGAGAGCCGTCTTCCCCCATGGACCTCACGCCTCTTTAGCGCACCGCGCCGAGCTCTGTGCGCGCGGCCACCTGCATCGTCTGTGCCAGCAGATGCGGCGCCTTGGCTCTCGCCAGCTCCACGAACGGCTGGCGGATGTACGGCGGCAACTTGTGGTTCTCCAGGACCGTGCGCATCACGTCTTCCGGGGTGAACCCGGGAGGGGTCGTGATGGTCATCAAATGCTCACTGGAAGCTTCCTCAAGGTCGTGCCAGCTCACGGCACCCTGGCGCTTCTCTTGAGAAAACGCTACCTCGGCTGGACACAAAAAAAGCACCGCGGCAAGCCCCGCTCCCACAAGTCCTCCGGTTCTGCTCATCGCCTCTCCTCCCATGGTGGTCTGCCTATCGAAAAGTTCACTGATATTAATACATTAACAAAAGTTTGTCAAGTGTTTTTTTATATGTGCGAGATGCACATTCTCTCCACGCATATCTCAGTTATAACTATTTTATTATCAATATCTTATATACATACAACTTAGAGTGACTTTACGGTGATTGCTAAGGCTCTGATGGCGTTACTGGCGCGTTGAGTGATCGTTTCCTCGCCTGGCTGGAGGTGGTGGCGCCGCTTCCATGCCCACCCTGCTAACGCAAGAACGGTGATGGCCAACCCGATGAGTCCCGCCGCCCACAGCCCCCAGGATGACGCGCTCCCCGCCCCAACCACCTGCCCAATCCCCTGCGCCAGCAGGGGCGAGACGGCAAACAGCCCCGCCACCGGCGCCAAGAAGAGTGGCAGCACCCACGAGCGCACCGGAGGAGCGGAGGGGCGCTGGTCCTGATACGCCTTCTTGACCTGCGCAACGGCTTGTTGCGTCAACGCCACCTGATAGCCAATCTGGTTGAATTGGCTCCTGGTCAACCCGAACCGTCTGGCTCTCTTCAGATGCGCCAGGACGTTGCGAAAGGCGCCATCCACTCCGGCGAGCAGCTCCTCGGCGGTCTGGGCGTCATCAATCCGGTTGGCGGCTGGCGCCAACAGGTCCACCAGTTGACGCGGTAGCTCGCGCGCGCGCAGGCGCTCCGTCTGATCCCACTGCGCAAAAAAGTCGCGCAAGGCGGCTTGAGCCCGATAAAGGAACAGCCTCAGCTCGACGCGCAGCTTGCTCACCTGATTCCAGGAACGATTGGAAACCTCCGACCCTCCTCCGGCTCCTCCCCCTATAATGAAGGTCCCGCGCGCCTGCGGTCTCCATAAGCCCTCCTCCCAGAGCCCGTGCCGCTGCAGGAACTCCTGCGCCGGCGGATCACCGAAGGTCATGTTGGGGAGGTTCGAGCCATCCCCGCGTGCCGGGCGCCCATTCGCTTCTCCCGTCGTCTTCGTTTTGACTGTTTTGTGATGGAAATAGAACGCCGACAGGACGGCGAGGGACACGGTGGCTATTCCCATCAGCGTCCACTGCCCATACGCAAACGGTTGGTCGAAGTATGCGCTATACACGAACTTCACAGCCACTCCCAGAACCGCGACCACACCCCCCCAGAGGAATACACCTTTCGGCGAAAATCGAGGGTGTGCGTGATACGCGACCGCCGAGCGAAACGCTTGATTCACAAAGCCATAGACAAAGACGGTGAAGATTCTAAATTCGCTCTCAAATAAGTTCTGCGCAAGATCGTGAACAGCAAAATGAGTGGCAGACCGAGCTATAACACCCGTTAAAACACGGTCCCACTGTTTACCAGCCGTTGCCTGCTCACGGAGCCGCTTTGCCTCCTCAAATCTCCCTACCTGCTCGTAAGATCTCGCAGTCAGACGCCGGATACCGATTGGTTCAAACAAATCATAGAGCATGCCGGTCGCAAGCCCGATGCCCGTTGAAACTATGGCGCGCGGCAACGCTGCCAACGACCCAGTACTGGGAAGGAAGTAATCAATGAGCACAAAGACCAGGGACAAAAACACGGCTTGCAAGGGTCGGTACAACACATAGGAAAATACCATCAAGGCTTGGAACCGTTTCGGTAAATTGGCGCTCGAAAGGTACACGCCGATTAAACGCGCGCCGCCGGAAGTGAGCGCCGTGAGCGCCGCCAAGGCAAACGAAGTCCAACCGGGATGTTTCTGTAATTCAAAGTAGTTCTGCCAAAACGTCAGCTGACCCGTCACGACCCAATCAATCAGGGAAGCGGATACGAGAAGAGCGCCCGCCACAGCAGAATAGGAAAGGACAGTCCTTACTCGACGGTTCAACTCGTTGCTTGCCGGGTCCGTCGCGTCTTTCCTCTCCTGAATCCTCTGAACACTAGAAGACATGTAAGTCTTAAACAGAGGAGACGTCACCTGAACCCGGAAGCTCGAGCGGGTGGAGCTGAAGAAGGGCTCCAGGTCCGTATCCTCGAGCAGCACGGCATCCACCGTGATCCCCTGCCCATCGGGGTGCGTCAGCGCCAAGACAAACGGAAGGGACACCGAGCCGGTCCGGAACCGTCCAATGAGGAAAGCTCCGCGATTGCGATAAAACCGCGATTGGACCATCTCAACCTGGACTTGGCGAGGATCGATGTGATGATGGCGGAAGGAGGTCTCGACCTCCCCCGCCGCTAACTGCACGTCACGATCCAGGTCCTCGTACGGCACGCGGAAGCGATAATCCGCAAGGATTCGTCTGATCAGATCCTGAGTCTGGGGACTTGAATCCGCCGGGGCTCGGCCCGCCAAAAACCGCCGCTCCTGGGGATAGGCAAAGAACTCCGGGACCTGCCCGTTTCGCAGTTGCTCCTGAATCTTGTAATAAGAGCCTGCTGAAAAGAGATCGCCATGAACGGCTTGAAACTCCTCCCAGAACTGCTCCGGGATGTGCGCGGCGAAGAACTCCTCAAGACTCGGTTCGCCCTGAGGGTCCGTGTACCCCTGGAGCACAATCTCATTCTTTCCAAGCTCTTCGTAATAGAGGTTCGAGGTATCGTCGTCCTGTACGCTCAACTGACGCAGCATGTGTTTAAACGTGATGGCTGTCAGCTGCTGCAGATCATCATAGTCATACAACACGACCCGACCATAGGAGGTGACGCCGAAATTCCAAAACTTGAAGTTCCACACCTCCCCTGGGAAGATGCCGGCAGCCATCAGGTCCTTGATACCATTGCCGAAATCCATAAGGACGCGACGGATGATGTCGGGGTTCTGCGCGTTCTGCTCGAGATAGAGCTGCAAGGGCGTGACCTCCCGCTGCACGTACACATGCTTGATGAGCACGAAGTCGCCTTCCACCGACACGCTCTCCGCGGCATGGGCGAGCAGGAACTCAAGCAGCTCTTCGCTAAAATAGCGCTTCTCAAGCCGGAGATTCTCATAGGTCGAGGCATCGAGCATCCGTCCGACGCGATCGTGCTCACGCACGAAGCGGTACTTGTCCTTCACGAATTGCCTGACCGGATCTTTGATGATCTTGAACACATATCCGGAACCAGGAAGCGTAAACACCCCCATGACAGAGCCGTGTTCCCAACCCGCCGCAAGGCGGAAGAGTTGTCCGCTCTCCCGGAGATACTTCCTGAGCTCCTGGTAGAAGAACCGCTTGGCGAGCTCGTAATACCCGATGCCGGTATAGAGGACGGAGCCATAGAGGTGGGATTGTTTCCTCGCAGGAAGGATGGAGTCCAGGAATGTCACAAGCTCGCGCAACGCGCTCGGCTGGCGCTCATGGTCACCAGCGAAGTCAATCACGTAGACCAACCCGTTCGCTTCGGCACTCGCCACCCCAACAGCTCGACTGACGGCGGAATTGAAAAACGACTGAGCCAGCTCAATGTCAGGCTTCAGGACGCCAAGGGACTTGGTGTACGCCTCCTTGATGGCCTTCCACGTCGCGGGGTCGTTAAACCGCTCGCCGAGCTGCTGTTTGAGCGCGGGCAACGCGTGCTGCAAGACGTAGCGGTAATACAATCCCACCCGATCCTCATCATCGGAGACCACCCCCGACCACTCGCGCCGCTCGAAGCGCTCCGAAGCCCTGGCAGCAATCCGGTCGAGTCCCCGCTGGTAACCGTCAAACGCGTTGAGGATCGCCCGGGCGCCCTGGCGCGCCGCCCACCACGACTGCCCGTGCTTGACCCACCATAGGACAAATCCGCCCAGGCGCGCCATGAGCGCCTGCACGCCCGCCCGGAAGGTTCCCGTCGGCACGGGCATCCCCAACCACATAGCTGCCAAATTCGCGAGGACGGGCGCGTGTACCGTGGCGTGTGTCGTGGCACGATCGCGTGCTTCCCATTCCCACCGCCATGCCCCATCGTGGCGCACGAGCCGATAGCCGGCCTGACGGTAGAGGTTGTTGAGCCGCTCAATGGTGTTGCGATGCAGCGGGAGCTGCGTGCTGTCAAAGAGCTGACTGCCGGTTGGCATACGGATCCGGTGAAAGCCCCGCTGTTCTGCGTAGGTCCGAAAGACCCGTTCAGTCAGGTGTTCAATAGAGCCAATCTGCTCCCGAAGCGTTGGAGGCAACCGATCAATCTGGAGCCACGCCTGTAACTGCCCGATGTGCGCCACGCGCCTATCTTCGTCGTCGAGTTCAAAGGTCACCGTGCTCAGCAGCAACGGCGCTGTGGGATCGTCTCGCGCCGGGAGATACGGCAACAGCGCGGTGAGCAGCGACTGATCCGCCAGCCACACCGAGAATGCCTCCTGACCCTCAATGTCAGGAAGACCAGTCAGGTCATCATGGACCGGACCTTCGCTGAAGCGGAGCTGCGAGGCGTGGAGCGGATCCTGCAGCGACCCGTCAGGTAACTCGAAGTCGTGATGCTTAATGCCCAGCATGTCCCCGTAGCTTGAGTACGTTTTGTCACGGTTGCTGAGCAAGGTGGCTGTGGAGTTCTTCACATCCCATTTGACACCGAGGCGCTCATCGGCAATGGCAGCGATCGAAAGACCATTAGCCAATGCTTGATCGATGGATGGCCAGCGGTCCGGGTTGAGCAGGTAATCGCCCATCATGGACAGCGCCTCATCCCATCGCTCGCCGAACCGGCTCCGGAGATAGTCGGCTGTCTGAGGAGGCAGCGTTGACAGGGCGTCCCCGTCAGGCTGTTTCGAGAAGCCCCTGATACGTTGCAGGGATGCAGCCAATCGCTGCGCCATGCGTTGCGGCAAGCCGACGGACCAGGCAAGCCAGACGGCGCCCGTGAGCATCACGGATGCCTGGAGGATCACACCGGCGGGGCTGTCCGCCAAGCCGGGATGGAACCACTCCATCAGGGGGCGCAGCGCAAACACCGCCACACCAAGCAGGACGGGACCCTGACGGCGTTTCCACAGCGGGCTCCTGGCTCCTTTGACCACCTGGACGATGGAAATCTCCTGCGCCAAGAGCCGTTGCGCATCCCCTCCGCGCTTCTCAAAGGCGGCTCGAAGAGCCGCGTTGATGGCTTCGGTGAGCTCCGGATGCCTCAGCAGCGTGTCATGGCTTGGCACCCATCCCAGCAGACGGCTGGTATCGTAGAGCGAAAGGACCAGCGTTCCATCGGGAAGCCGGGTGAAATACGCCAGGTCCTCCTTCGTGCCCAGGGCTTGGAGGATCCGCGCCGCCAGCGATTCCGCCTGGTGAGCGCTCTTCTGGGCTTTGACGAGGCGGATGCCGGTGATGCCCTGCCTGGCAATCGGATGCGCGGCTTTCCCGCGTCCCCGCAAGGCGGCTCGAAGAGCTGCGTTGATGGCTTCGGTGAGCTTCGGATGCTTCGAGAGCGTGCTCACGCTCGGCGATCCTTCCAGCAGACGGATGGTGTCTTTAATCGTGAGGGTCACCACCCCGTCTGGGGATCGAGTCACGGTGTCGAGCGCGCCGGCAACCTGCAGGGCATCGAGCAGCCGCAGCGCCAATGCCTTGGCATACGCGGACAATTGCTTCGGGTCTTTCGGGGTCTGTTGGGGAGGATAGGGTTTCTTGATGGGCGCCGTTCTGAACGAAGCCAGCTGCCCGGGTGAAAGCTGCGCGGCGAGGGTCAGGTAGTCCGTTCGGACGGTGAGCACGCGGTCAGACGGTTCCTGTTCCTCGTCCCCTCCTTCTCCCTTTTCTTCAAGCTCAAGACGGGGATTACCATAGAAACGCACCCTCACCAATTTCACCCAGGTGCCCAATGGAGGATTTTCGAGACGCGTCGCCTCCACTGCCTCAATGACGCCAAGCCCGAATCCGTCGTGCACCACCTCCACCCCAAGCTGCCAGGGATCTTCCGGCACCGCGTTGACAGGCGCAGGAACTGGCGCGGGGCGTGGGGCAACCACCTGCTGAACCTTCTTAGGCGCTTCCTCAACGATTGGAGGCGGCTTCTGGATCTTGTCCTTCGCCTTTGATAGCGGTGGTGTGGTCGGAGCCGGTTGGATGAGCCGATCGTAGGCGTCACGGATGGCGGTCTCGGCTGCTTGGGGCGAGCCGAATGGAGCGAGCACAGAATCGGAAGGGTCGGCCGTTTGCGCTCCCGTGGCATCGGAGGAGAAGGACACGCGAGGATCAGTCGTCACGAACCGCGCATCATTGCGATTGCGCTCCAAGTCCACGCCGCGCAGGACGTCCGGTCTGCTGGAAGCCGCCGGCGGTTCGGGCGTCCTCTCAATGATCTTGCGTGCCACATCGCGCAACCGCTGCCAGAGGTCCCTGTACCAGGCAAGCCCGAGGATGCCGGCAAGCAGGACTCCCCCAGATGCGGTATCAGATACGGTAGCTGATACCAAGCCCGCCGCGCCCAACCCCAACGCCGAGAGCCCGAGGAGGATGGGCAGGAAGAGCTCAGTTCGAAGCGCTCCCTCCTCGCGGGAGAACGTCCCTCCACGATGCAGAGGGACGCGGTTCCGAGTGAGGGCGTTGACCGCGCGAGTGAGATAGGCCAACTGCTGGCTTGCAGGACCGATCACCCGGTAGCCGATCTCCTCAGCCTCCTCCACGGGCAAGCGTTCCTCCTGTCTCAGCGCGGCGAAGTACGCCGTGACATCCTCCCAGAGCTCGGCGACCTCCTTCAGGCGCTCCGGGATGTCCTCCGCGGCGACCGAGCTCATGGGAGGGAGGGCGGACTCGAGCGCCTCCAGCCGCCTGAGGAGCGTGTAATAGCGCTTGCCGAGGCGGTCAGAACCCGCCAGGGACGTGAGGAGCGGCTCCACCTCCCTCACCAGGAATTGGCGGAGCGGCTCGCCTATCGCCGCAAGCTGGTCGCTCTTCTTGCGGCGATAGGTCTCGAGGGACTTGAGCATCCCGACGACGAGCGGCAAGAGCTCCACCGGCGGCAGCGAGGAGAGAGAATCAAACGGGACGGGTCTGCGCTGTGGGTCGCGCTCCTTCCGGCTGGGGTGCGGCTTAATCGGCATCCTTGCCGCTAGCTCCCGCAGCTTTTGCTGGAGCTCCTTCAGCGCGGGCGGTGGCGAATCGGTTTGCCGAGCCAGCGCGCGAAGCTCCCCAATCCAGGCGCGGATGGCACGGACGGCTGTCGGCGCGTTCGCCAACCCCTCAAACTCCTTCAGCACGACCGATTCGAGATCGTCCGCAAGCCGGGCGTACAGGGTGCGTGAATGAATCCTCCCTTGCGCGAAATCACGGAAGTGGATGAGCAAATCGTCCACAGCCACCTTGAGAAGGAACCCGCGCATGTAGGCGCGCGCCGCGTTGCGCCGGTTGACCGGCTTCTCCTTGAGCGAGTCTTCAGCATCCATGAACCAGGATTCGTGTTCTTGGACGCGAGTAGCCGCAGCCGCCAGCGCCGGCGGTGCCTGAGGCGCAGGCATTGCTATCTCAACCTCGGTCGCCCCAACCAACCGCGCCATCGCCACGAAGAACGCCAGCGGCGTCATCCACGCCAACAACCGGAAGCGCCCGCGCGGCTTGAGGGGTAGGTTCTGTGTTCCGGGCTGAGCAGGGCGGTCTTCCAGCAACTTGGCGTCCTGCCCCGCGCGCCCTGACGGCGGCTCGCTTGCGTCGAGAACCTGGGAGGCTCGTTGTCTCGGGGCGCGCAGGAGTCTCCATGACCTCCAGAAGATCGCCCCACCAGCCACCATCAAGCCAAGACCAAGGAGGATGTGAAAACGGTCCAAGATGTCGAATTGCAGGAGCCGACCAATGCCGGTGAGAGCCACAAACGCGCCCAAGCCGAACAACCCAGCTCCGAAAGGCCCGATGTCTGACCGCGAGACGATCTGATCAACGCGAAGTATGATCTTGAACTGCGCACGGCGCTTAGCCCACTGCGCCAGATAGCGAAGGGAAACTTTCGAACGCCTGTCTCTGGCGTGTTTGATCAGCTCGTCTTCACGCTGGTCGAGGCGTTGCTTGATTGCAGTGAGCAGCCGGCTGCGTTCAACCCCCAGGATCCAGTCTCCCAGCCAGCCGAACAACCCCAAGGCGAGGAAGGCGCCACCCGCCAGTAACAGCCAATACATCGCAGGGTTGCTGATCCTGAGGTCAGTCGGCGAGCCGAGGTTAGCCTGGGCCGCGGCAGCCAGGGAGCCGAGATCGAGCCCAAACGCGCTGGCAAGCCCCAACCCCGCCCACTCCGCCGCCACCAGCAGGAGGGTCAGCTTGACAGCGTTCAGCGTCGTGGGATATACTGACTGGTGCCATGAAACCCATCGAGGCCATCGACTCCCTCGAGGACGGGCAAAATGAAGAACTCGCGTGAGAAGCTCATTCAAGTCGATCCAGATATCTGTCACGGAAAACCGTGCTTTGCCGAAACGCGGATTCTCGTCTCCGATATTCTGGAGCTCCTTGGAGCCGGGATTGCTCCCACCGAGATCACGTCGAAGTACTTCCCCCGACTTCGTCAAGCGCATGTCCGTGCGGCGCTGCAGTACGCGGCTGAGCAGTTGAACAACCGCGAATTTGTGGCGTTCAGCAACTCCTAGCCCGTCGTGCGGCTGCTGCTCGACGAAAACATCCCGAAGCCGACTGAAGACGCGCTGCGCGTGCTGGGGCATAGCGTCCTCCGCGCCCCCGTTCGAACGAAGGATGAGACGATCGCTCGAGCGGCGGAAGCCAAGCGGGTGATCCTCCTCACGCGTGACGACGATTTCTTGAATTTTCTGCCCCCGACGCACTCGGGCATCGTCGTGATCCGCATCCACCCGCCTGTTGCCGAAGCCATCACGCGAGCCGTCAGGATGCTCCTGGAAGCCCACCCTGAGCGCTGGCTGCGAGGGAAAGCCCTGCTTTTGCGCCGCGACGGCTACGAGCTCGTCCGGTAATTTCGTGGCTAATCCCGCCTGCATCCCTGCCGTCGCCTTCGGCGGTGTCGGAACCGTCGTGGCCCACCCCTGCCCGGCCAAAGCCAGGAAGACCGCCACCGCCGCAAGTGTCAGGCCAAGCACGAGCGGCAGCCAGGCATGGAGGGCGGTGCCGTGCTGATGAACGGGATGAAAGACGATGACGCCTGATGCCTTTGCAATCGCTTCAATCTCCGCCACCCCAACGTCATACATCCTGGTGTCGGGCGTGATGAGCACCTCACCGATTCCGAGCTCGCGACCCTCCCCGGGGTTGCGCCCATCGAACAGGCGATTGTAGTCCCGCAGCGCCTGCGTGAGCTCGCCGAGCCGCTCACGAACCTGGCGGAACTGCTTGCTCTGTAACGCTTCCTTCGCCGACGCAATGAGCAGCTCGCAGAAACACAACACTATCCCCAACTGCATACGCTCCTGCCACCCCTGCTCCTTGCCCCGTCTCAGGGATTCCATGGCGCGGTCATGGAGCTGCTCAAGAGGAATCCGGCTGCCGGCACGATGCACAGTCACCATCCCCAGCGCCATCGGCGTCATGGCGATGCCTGCCGCTCCTGTCGGCGAAGCGGCAAGCAGCTCAACGACAGTGACGACCAGCAGCGCGAGCCACGGATGCTTGCGGACAGACTGAACCGGGGAGTACCAGAGGGGCGGCAAATGACCACCTGTGTCCGCCGCCAGTTTCGCGAGGGCTCCACCGGCTTCCTGGCGGACGTGCGGATGGGGGTCTTGTCGGAGCACCCGTGCAAGGGCGCGCCGGTTGACGCGGCGGACCATGCGGTCGCGCGGATCCATCTCGCCCAGCGCCCTGGCGGCTTC
>JACQRB010000058.1 GCA_016206685.1 Candidatus Omnitrophota bacterium
ATGTAGACGCGGCTGCCGGTCTCGATCTTCGAGCGCAGCCGCCGGACATGGACGTCCACGGTCCGCGTGCCGCCGTAGTAGTCGTAGCCCCAGACCTTGTCCAGCAGCGCCTCGCGGCTGAAGACCCGGCCCGGGTGCGTGGCCAGGAACTTGAGCAGCTCGAACTCTTTATACGTCAGGTCCACCGGCGCCCCATCCACGTGGACCTCGTAGCGCTCGAAATCCATCGTCAGATCGCCCAGCTTCAGGCCGTTGGTCCCTTCAATCTTGTTGAGCTTCCACATCAAAAAACGGATCCGCTCGCTCAGCCGTTTGACGCTGACGGGGAGCGTCAGGTAGTCATCCACCCCCCAGCTAAAATCCAGCCGGCCCAGCTGCTCCTCGGTCACCAACAAGACGAGGGGCAGCTCTTTGAGCGTGCGATCCCGTTTGATGGCGTGGCAAATCTTACGGGGTTCCGCGGGGCTGCGTTCGAGGTCAACCACCACCATGTCGGCCTTGCCCGGCGCGAACGACTCCTTGAGGAGCTCCTGGGTCTGGACCATCGAGACCCCGAAGCCCTGTTCGAGCAGCCCGGATTTGAGCGGTTTCTTCCCCGCCGGATCGCCGCTGATGAACAGGACCCGGTGCATCAGCTCTGCCGGTAGCGGTTGGTGATCGGCATGCGGCGGTCTTTGCCGAACGCCTTCGGGGTGATCTTCACCCCCGGCGGACCCTGGCGGCGCTTGTACTCGCTGCGATCGACCATCTGGATCACACCCCGAACTGTCTTGGGGTTGAAGCGATTGCGGCGCAGAATCTCCCACAAGCTACGATCTTCCTCTACATAAGCTTTCAGAATCGGATCAAGCGCCTCGTAGGGAGGCAACGCGTCTCGATCGGTTTGGTTCGGGGCCAGTTCGGCGGTGGGCGGCCGGCGAAACACCGTTTCAGGGATCGGCCCAGGCGCCCCTTGCCGATTGCGCCAGCGCGCGAGTTGGTACACCAGGGTCTTGGGCACATCCTTGATGACGGCGAATCCTCCCGCCATGTCGCCATAGAGCGTGCAGTAGCCGGTGGCCATCTCGCTTTTGTTGCCGGTGGTGAGCACCAGCCACCCGAATTTGTTCGAGAGCGCCATCAGGAGCGTCCCGCGGATGCGCGCCTGGAGGTTCTGCTCGGTCACATCGGCGGGACGCCCCGCAAACAGCCGCTGCAGCGTCTGGAGAGCAGCGGTGAACCAGGGCTCGATGGACAGCTCCTCGCAGCGAATCCCCAAGGCCCGGGCCAGCCGCCTGGCATCGCCCTGCGTCTGGCGCGAGGAAAACCGCGAGGGCATGACGACGCCCACGACATGCTCCCGGCCCAACGCATCCACCGCCAGGCAGGCCGTGAGGCTCGAGTCGATCCCCCCGGAGAGTCCCAGCACCACGGTTTCAAACCCGTTCTTGCGCACATAGTCCCTGGTCCCCACGACCAGCGCCTCGTAGATTTCCCGAAGCGGCTCCAGCGCCTGGCGCCGTATTGGGCGGAGAGGCGCACGCGGGCACGACACCAAGCCCACCCTCACCGACGCCTCCCTCCTCCGCCCGGGCGCAGCCGGTAGCTCGAGATCCGCCAGCACGAGGTCCTCGTGAAACTGCGCCCCTCTGGCGACCAGACGCCCGGAGGCCTCGAGAATCAGGCTCGCGCCGTCAAACACCAACTCATCCTGCCCGCCGACCAGATTGCAATACGCCACGGCCAAGCGGTGGGTCTTGGCCCGCAAGGCGCACAGCGCTTGTCGAGCCGCCAGCTTGCCGGCATGGTAGGGACTCGCGGAGAGGTTCACGAGGAGCCGGCATCCCGCCGCGGCCACGACGCGCGCCGGCGCCTCCTGCCAGAGATCCTCGCAGATGGTCAGACCCACCCGCACCCCCTGCAGGCTGAGCACCAGCGGGCTCGCGCCCGGCGTGAAGTAGCGTGGTTCATCGAACACCCCGTAGTTGGGCAGGCGCTGCTTGTGGTAGGTCGCCACGTGACGACCGCCCGCCAACACCGCCGCGGCGTTGAAGAGCCGGCCCTGGCGATCGCGGTCCACGAACCCCACCAGCGCCGTCAGACCCTGCGTGAGAGCCGGCAGGCGGGCCAGCGCCTGGAGGTTCGCCTGCACGAAGGCCGGCTTGAGCAGCAGATCCTCCGGCGGATAGCCGGTGACGGCCAGCTCCGGCACGACCACCAGATCGGCCCGCCAGGCCTTGGCGTGCACGATCGCCTCGGCGATCCGGAGACCGTTCGCCTCCAGATCTCCCACCGTCAGGTTGAGTTGCGCCAAGGCCACACGCAGCGTCGGCATCTTCGCGACCATTATAGCACGGATGAAACCCGCCTTGCCGGCTGGGACGGCCATCAGGTTAAGAATACGCAAAATTCTTGTTGCAGTTTGGGAAAAACCCACTACACTATGGAGCTAACAAGGAGGGTGGCATGACCAAACGATTTGGGGTGTGGTTGGTCATTGGGACGCTGGTCGTGGCGCCAGCGATGGGGTTTGCGGACGAGCACGGCGGAAAGTCCATGGCTGGGGGCCACAAGTTGCGGACGTTATCGTTGACTCCTGACTACACGGCCAGCCCGTGGACCAAGGAAACCGGCTACGCCAATCGCGCCGGCGGCAAGCTCCTCTTCGGGATTAAAAACGCCCTCCTGGGCTGGACCGAGCTGTTCACGGAGCCCAAGGAAGCCCTCGATTCGGGCGGGAACTTTTTCGTCGGGCTGGGCACTGGGTTGAAGAACGGCATCTTCCAAGAACTTGGCGGCGCCGTCCACATCGCGACCTTTCCGATCACCTGCCTGGACGCCCCGCTTCCGGAAGGTGGTACCAAGCTCCTGTAAGTCGTCCGGATTTTTCGCTCAACCAAAAAACCCTCGGGTGATACCCGAGGGTTTTTTGTTGGCGGCGCGCCAGATTTCGAGTGTGATCTCGTGACTCACCTCTGCTGTAACGCAACGCGCTGGTCGTGATCGTCGTACGTGTAGCGCGCCTGCCCGCTAACCTTGTGGATGCGCACGTCCACGACGTTCAGGCGGCCAGCTTCGGCCTCCACGTCAAAATCGAGGTCGAGGAGTTCCCCGCTTGCGGTATCCCGCATGTCCGTGCAGGAATAGTAGTAGTCGCCGGTCTTGCCGACCCGCTCATGCACGCGCACGAGGGTCAAGGTCCGGGTGTTTCCGGTCACCGGGTCCTTGATGGCAAACGCCCCCTGCTTCTGCGCCGTCGTGGTAATGTGGTCACGGATCGTCTGCCGGAGCTCCTCCGCGGTCGGCTCGACCTTCACCGGAGCCGGCGACACGGCGGCCTGCCCGCCATGCTCATGCCCGGCGTGCTCCTTGCCACCGTGCTCGGCCGCCTGTCCGTCGAGCGCGGGCATAACCGCCAGCACCCCCACCACCATCCCAAGTGCCCATCGCGGCTTCATCGCTTACCCCTCCTGTGTGTTGCGGTTCGTGAACCCAAACTGCGTCGTGACCCCCTCAAACGGTTTGCCGTCCACTTCGACGTACGGGTATACCAGGTAATTCACCGGCGGGCCCTCCTGCGCCGGCGCCAGCGTGAGGTTGCGCCCCACGCTGATCGAGAATTTGTTCGCGTCCCAGGAGCCGAAGTAGGCCTCCCGCCGCTTGGGATGTTGCCAGGCTTCCGAGGCGTCCACCGGCACCCAGCCATGCCCCGGACGATAGAACTCCGCCCAGCAGTGGTAGCCCGGGATCGTGCCGGAGGGCTCCTGCGGAATGGCCGCGCCGATCACAAACCGCGCAGGAATCCCACTCGCGCGGCTCATCGAGATGAACAGGGAATGGAAGTCCGTGCAGTTGCCCGCGCCCAACCGGCACGCGCGCAGCGTATCGCCACGGCCCCAGCCGGGGGTCGTCTTGTCGTAGCGCATGTGCCCGATGACGTAGTCGTAGATCGCGCGAGCTTTCTCCAGTTCCTTGGTCTGACCGGTCGTCGCGTCTTTCGCCAGCTGAGCGACCGTCTCATTGACCACCATCAGCGGCTCATCCCGCAAGCTCACCACGAGCTCATCCGCCGAGGCGATCGAGGTCGTGTGCCCGACCCACTCGCGAGGTTCCCAACGAAGTGCGCGAGACACCACCACCTCGTAGTCGATCGCCACCTCGAGGGGCTGTGCCACCGGGGGGCGAGCCGCGAGATACAGGAGGTCATTGCCAAAAACCGGTTCTTCATGGATCTCGTAGGGGAGGCTGCTGTGAATCTGGCGCGAAAGAACCTCTTGATTTGCGCGGGTCCTGGCCAGCGGGATCCAGATGCGCACGTGGTGAGCGTTGGGAGGGATGTTGGCGAAGGAGGCAGCGTAGCGAAACGCAAACGCGCGGCCTGATGAGCGGCGCTGGCCCTGGCCCGTCCAGATGACCGCCGCGGCACCACCGAGAATCAGCGCGAAGAAAAGCACGCCCTTGCGCGTGCGGGAGTCAGCCATCAGGGAATTGGGAATACCGACTTGCCGAGACTATAGCAAACCTCTGAGGGAGAAGTCAACTCCGACTCACACGAAGGTCCACTCCTACGCGTAGCGCTTGCGCTCGATCTTGGCCAGCAGGCTGTAGGCGCACGGCACGACAAAGAGGGTCAGCAGCGTTGACAGCATCACCCCGCCGATGACGGACACCGCCATGGGGATGCGCGCCTCGGCGCCCGGCCCCATCGCCAGCGCCGGCGGGATCGCCGCCGCCACCGTCGAGATCGAGGTCATCAGGATGGGGCGCAGCCGGATCGGGCAGGCGCGCAGCAGCGCCTCGGTGGTCTTCACCCCTTGCTCGCGCAGCTGGTTGGTGAAGTCCACCAGCAAAATCGAATTTTTCTTCACGATGCCCATCAACAGCACCAGCCCGATCAGGCTGTAGATATTCAGGGACTGCCCGGCCAGCCACAGCGCCATCATCGCGCCGGAGATGCTGAAGGGCAGCGCCAGCAGCACCGTGGTCGGGTGCAGGTAACTGTTGTATTGCGACGCCAGCACCATGTAGGCCACCAGGACCCCCAGCGCCAGCGCGAAGATCAGGCTCTGGAAGGACTCGCGGAAGGTCTCGGTGCTGCCGCCGAAGACCGCGCGATAGCCTTCCGGCAGCGCTTCTTTGGCCATGCGCTCCGCTTCCCGCAGGGCGGCGGCCTGTGATTGGCCGGGCGCGACGTTGGCAAAGAGGCTGATCGCGCGCTCCCGGTTCTTGCGCGTCACGCTCAGCAGCGACGGCGTCTCGGTGATGCTGACCACGTCCTTGAGCTGCACCAGCTCCCCGTGATTGTTCCAGACCCAGAGCTGCTCGATGTCCTGGGCCTGCGTGCGCTGCGTCGGGATCAAACGTACCCGCACATCATAACGACGACCCCCGCGGGTATACTTGCCCACGCGCTCGCCTCCGATCAGGGCGTTGATGGTGCGCCCGATGGTCTCGATGCTCACGCCACGCGCGGCCGCCTGGTCGCGGTCCGGCTTGACGCGCACTTCCGGGATGCCTTGCTGATAATCGGAATCCACATCGACCATGAGCGCGCTTTGCGCCATGCGGCGCTCCAGGTCTTGGGCGACTTCCCCGAGCTTGTCCCAGCTGGGCCCGCGCACCGAGAGCTCGACCGGAAACCCGCGCTGCGCGGAAAAGCCGCTGAGCGAGAGGTCCTGCACGCGGGCTTTGATGTCCGGGATTTTGTTCAGCTCTGCGCGGAACAGCGCCATCAGCTCCTGTTGTGACAGCCGATGGGCCGCCGGCGGCACCACGGGGCGCTCGCGCGGCGGCTTAAACGTCAGGAAGAGCACGCCGGTGTTGACCTCGCCGCCGCCGAAGCCGCCGATCGCGCCGAAGTAACGCACGACTTCCGGGCGGCTCATCGCAAACGCTTCCGCCTGCTTGAAGCGCTCGTCCGTCAGCTCAAGCGCGGAGCCTTCCGGGGCTTGCAGGCGCACGATGAACATGCTCTGGTCCTGCGGGGGCACGAACTCCTTGCGTAAGAGCGGCACGAAGGCCATCGACCCGGCAAAGATCACCAGCGAGGCGAGCATCACCAGGCCGCGGTGAGCGAGCGCCCAGTGCAAGCTCGTGCCGTAGCGCTGGGCCATCCAGTCAAACCCGCCCTCAATCGCTTTCCCCACGGGCGAGCGGCGTTCCTCCACGCGCAGGAACTGCGCGCAGCGCATGGGTGCCAGCGTCAGGGCTTCCAGCAGCGACAGGGCCACCGCCACGGAAATCGTCACGCCGAACTCGAAGAAGAACTTGCCGATGATGCCGGACATGAACGCCACCGGCAGGAAGATCGCGATAATGGCCATGGTGGCGGCCAGCGCCGCAGAGGTGATTTGCCGCGCGCCCAGGCGGGCGGCCTCGACCCGCTCGACCCCTTTCTCCCGGTACCGCACGATGTTCTCCAGCAC
>JACQRB010000061.1 GCA_016206685.1 Candidatus Omnitrophota bacterium
AGCTCAGTTGGCAGAGCAGCGGACTCATAAGCCGCGGGTCACAGGTTCGAATCCTGTCACCGCCACTTTGAACGACAACCAGAGGAGGCGGGCATGACGCGGGCATTTCGTATGGGCGTGGCGCTGGTGGTCACAAGCCTGCTGGCGAGCGGCTGCTATGGGCCTTTTAATCTCACGCGGCAGCTCCACCATTGGAATGGGCAGGCCGGCGATAAATACGTCAACGAACTGGTTTTTGTGGCGTTTGCGATCCTGCCCGTGTACGGGGTCACCATCGTCGGGGACGCGGTGCTCTTCAATTCGATCGAGTTCTGGACCGGCCACAACCCCGTGCTCCTCTCGCTCCGCTCCACGGCGGCTCAGAGGGCCAGTCTCGTCCATCCGGCGCATGAAGCCCCGCCGAACGCTCTGGAGTGATCTCTCCGTGAGCGCGTCACGCAAGCGCCTGATTGTCTACGATCTGGACGGGACGCTGGTGGACACGGCCGAGGATATCACCGAAGCGGTCAACGCCATGCTCACGCAGATGGCGGCTTCACCGCTGTCGCGGGATGAGATCCGGCGGCTCGTCGGGCGCGGGCTGCACGATCTGATCGTCCGGTGTCTCGACACGAATGACCCTCAGCGCATCCGCGAGGGCCTGGACGCCTTCGAAGCGCATTACGCCGCGCATCTGGTTGACCACAGCGTCTTGTATCCCGGAGTCCCTGAAGTGCTGGACTATTTCCACGATCGCCGGCAGGCGGTCCTGACCAACAAGCCCAACCCCTTTGCCCGGGATCTGCTGGCCGCGTTGGGGGTGGCGCCGCGGTTCTGCGCGATCCTCGCGGGCACGGACGGCCATCCGAAGAAACCCGACCCCACGGCCCTCGAGGAGCTCATGCGGACCCAGGGCGTGGGCGCCGGCGAGACGTTGCTCGTCGGCGACAGCGTCATTGACGTCGAGACCGGGCGCAACGCCGGGGTGCTGACCGTCATCGTCGCGCAAGGGTTCGAAGACCAGCAGGCGCTCCAGGCGGCCCGCCCGGATGTGCTCGTGACGCAGTTCGCCCAGCTCCTGCAGGTCGCCAAGCGGCACGGGTGGTGAGTGAAGAACAGCCTCATCAGTCGAATCCTCATCGCAGGCTGTTCGCTGGTCCTGGCGCTTGGGCTGGCTGAGCTGGCCTTCCGGCTGCTGTGGATGAAGCGCTTCACCATCCCCGCCGGGATCGAGGACGCGCATTTCCATCACCGCCTGAAGCCCTCCACGACCTATCACTACTATTCCGCGGAGTTCGGCGTGGACGTCCGCACCAACCGCTTGGGGCTTCGGGGGCCGGATCCGGCGGCGCCGAAACCCCCCGGCCTCATCCGTATCCTCATGCTCGGGGACTCCTTCACGTTCGGCTTTCCCGTCAAGGACGAGGAGACCTTTTGCCACCTCATCGAGCGCGGGCTTCGGGCGCGGGGCTATCCGGTTGAGGTCGTCAACGGGGGCGTGTCCGGCTACTCCCCGACCCTGGAGTACGTGCTCTTGCGGGATGAGCTCTTGGCCTTGGAACCGGATGTGGTCGTGCTGTGGTATGACCTGGGGGACTTGCAAGAGGATTCCTGGTTCCAGAAGAACCTCATCTATGATGAGGCCGGGAACATCGTGCGCGCCGACCCGCGCTATCGCGACGGGCGGTTTGACTACTGGGAGTGGGCCAAGAACCACAGCGCGCTGGCGAAGTACCTCGACGTCAAAGGGCTGCGGACGGTGGACCGGATTCGCGTGCTGGGGCTGGGCGGCTATCTCGGGGTCATCCTGCGGGGGGAGCGGGCCAAGGTCGCCATTGCCCGCAAGAAAGCTGCGGAGCGCTCGGCCGACCTGGCGGCGCATGACCGTTTTTTGTTGATCCGGCCTTCCTCCACCAAGGAACTGATCGAGCCCTACTGGCAACTCAGCGCCGGCTACCTCCAGCGCATTCATGAGCTCCTGGCTCAACGGGGGATTCCTTTTGTGCTGGGCGTCTATCCCTACGGGGTCGTGGCGGGGCCTGAGCAGTGGAAGGAAGGGCGCGTGTTTTGGGGCTTTGAGCGCGGCAAGACCTACGAAGCCAACGCGGCCCTGGCGCTCTTCGAAGCGTTCTCTCGGGAACGCCATCTGCCGCTGGTGAATACGTTCGAGAGCTTCCGGCGCGCCGCCGCCTCCCAAAAGCTGTTCTATGATCAGGATGGGCACCTCACTCCCGCAGGGCAACGGGTCTTGGCGGAGCATGTCGTGGCCGATCCTGCCGTGCTTGAGATCGTTGCGAGGACGCTCCAACGGCCTCACTCAAAAGATGTTAACGGTTCATAAAAAATTTCTTGACAAAGCTTGGCCCACTTGAGTATCCTACTCAGGAACTCATACCAGAGAGGAGGTGAGGGCGACTCACGGCAAGCACGGAGGTCAAACTCATAACAGAGTTCCATCCACAACCGAACGTGTACGACAAGCAAGAAGCGGAGGGTAGGCAGGTGAACAAGGAGGAGCGTCGCATGAGATCGAAGGCTACGCGAGTAACGAGCAGTGTAGTCTTTCTGGTGTTACTCACGGCATGGACCCTTCCGGCGTTCGCGGAAGTCCAGAACGTGAAGGTCAGCGGGGATTTGACGGTGCGCGGATTCTTCCGCAAGAATCTTGACTTGACGTCTGGAAGCACCGCTGCAGCACCGCTGAGCGATGGTGAGGAGTTCATCATGAGCACGATCGGCCTCAACATCGCAGCGGACCTCACGGAGAACGTCTCCACCTTTATCCGGTTGGCGAATGAGGACGATTGGGGCACTAGCGGCGTCACCAATTCAAATGATGATGCCAACGTCTCGCTCAGCCAGGGGTACGTCACGTTGAAAGAGCTCTTCTACGCCCCGCTGACCGTGAAGCTGGGCCGTCAGCCCATCGTCTGGGGTCGGGGCCTCGTGTTGGGAAGCGGCCTCCTGCCGAACATCATCAACGGGGGTGACGATCTGAACACGGCGATTGCGGCCAATGAGTTCACGGAGTTCACGGCGTTCGATGCCCTCCGCGCGACGCTCGATCTCTCGAACGTCGGTGGAATGAACCTCCCCTTGACCGCGGAGTACGTCTTCATCAAGCTGACTGAGAACACGGTTGGCAAGGGTGACGACGTGCGGCTCCAGGGCGTGAACCTCAGCACGAAGTTCAACCAGTGGAACTCGGAAGCGGAGCTGTACTTCCTGAACAAGTTCGACCAGAGCCCTAACAATACCAGCCGGGCTGAGGATGGTTCGGTTAGCACGCTCGGGTTGCGAGGGAGCGCCCAGCCGGTCGAAGGCTCTTCAGTCTGGGCAGAGCTGGCCTACCAGTTCGGCACCACCGTGACAGATTCTGAAGCGATCTTGGCGAGCGGGTCTCGTCAGTCCGCTTGGGCGGCGAACCTGGGTGCCGATTACACGTTCAAGAACGTGGCCACGACGCCAAACGTTGGCGGGGAGTGGCGGTTCTACTCCGGGAGGGATAGCGACGTGGATGCAGCGGGGTGGTCGCCTATTGCTCCGGGGTATTTCACCACGGCGCTGCGGGAATTCCAAACGCGGGATACCGTGACCGGGTTCTATCCGAACACGCAGGTTGGCATCACCTCGGGCCAGACGAACCAGCATGAGCTGGCGCTCTTCGGCGGCCTCAAGCCGCTTGAGGATCTGGCCGTCAACTCGCGGCTGTCCTGGTTTGTGCTGGACGTGCCTGCGAAGGCGCCTGGCGCCGCTTCCAAGCGCTACGGCTTCCTGGGAGCCGAGTGGGACACCCAACTGAAGTACGACTACACGGATGACGTGCAGTTTGGGTTCCTCTACGCGCTGTTCCTGCCTGGGAGCGTGTTTCGAGACGTTCCTGGGGCCGGCAGGAATAAGCCGCAGGAACTGGTGACCACGGTGAGCGTGAAGTTCTAAGGTTGCGGGACGTTTTACCGCCCCCCTGCTTCGCCATGAGGCAGGGGGGCGTTTTTTTACCATGAGTCTTCCTCTCTATATCGCCTTCATCTGGCATATGCACCAGCCGTACTACCGGGACATGGTCAGCGGCGACTGCACGATGCCGTGGGTGCGGCTGCATGGCACCAAAGACTACCTCGACATGGTGACGCTGCTGGCGGACTTTCCGAACCTGCATCAGACGTTCAACCTCGTGCCATCGCTGCTGGACCAAATCGAAGAGTATCTCGGACCGCAACGGCAGTCGGATCGGTTCCTGGACCTTTCGCGCAAGCCGGCGGCGGAGCTGACCGAGACCGAGCGACGCGCGATCCTGGAGCAGTGTTTCATGGCCAACGTCGAGCGGATGATCACACCGCATGCCCGCTACGGCGATCTGCTCGCCAAGCGGGGGAGCGTCGTCAAAGAGGCGGACTGGCCAGGAGTCCTCAAGCGGTTCAAGACGCAGGACTACCTGGACCTGCAGGTGTGGTTTAACCTGGTGTGGGTTGACCCCTGGCTTCGCCAGCACGACCCCGCGCTGGCGCAGCTTGAGGCCAAAGGCAGCCGGTTCACGGAATCCGAGAAACAGGGTCTGCTGGATCGCCAGTTGGGTATCCTCGCGAAGATCATCCCTGCGTACCGCGAGGCGCAGACAAAAGGCCAGGTCGAGTTGACGACCTCGCCCTACTACCATCCGATCCTGCCCCTGGTGTGCGATCTCAAAAGCGCGCAGGTCGCGCTGCCCCGCCTGGCATTGCCCGAAGCGGTGTTTCGGCACCCTGAGGACGCCCGCTGGCAGACCAGCCGCGCCATCGCGCGGCATGAGCAGGCGTTCGGCCGGCGCCCGGCCGGGATGTGGCCTCCTGAAGGCAGCGTCAGCGAAGACGTCGTGCGCTTGGCCATCGAGCACGGCTTACGATGGATCGCGACGGACGAGGAGATTCTCTGGCGCACCGTGAAGACCGCCCGATCGCCGTCCGTGCTGTATCGGCCCCATCTGCTCAGGCGCAAAGGGGGGAGCACGGCCGTCGTCTTCCGCGACCGGGAGCTGTCGGACCTGATCGGGTTTGTCTACAGCCAGTGGGAGGCCTCGATCGCCGTCCAGGACTTTCTCAAGCGGCTCGAGGGCATCCATCAGCAGTTCCGCGCCGAGCCGGCCCCGGCGCTGGTGAGCATCATCCTCGACGGAGAAAACGCCTGGGAGGGCTATCCGCAGGACGGCCACCCGTTCCTGCGCGGGCTCTACGAGGCGCTGAGTCGTGACGAGCGGTTCCGGCTGGTGACGGTCAGCGAGTTTCTCGACCTGTGTCCCGTCGAGCGGCAGCCCTCCCTGCCGGAGCTCTTCGCGGGCTCCTGGATTGACGGCAATTTTGCGACGTGGATCGGGCATCCGGAAAAGAACGCCGCCTGGAGCCATCTGGCGCGCGTGCGCCAGGACTTAGTCGCGGCGCAGGCGACTGAGCGAAGTCCTGATCCGGCCTGGCGGAGTTTCTATGCCGCGCAAGGCAGCGACTGGATGTGGTGGTTCGGCGACACGCACAGCTCGGCGCAGGATGAGGAGTTTGACCGGCTCTTTCGCATGCACCTGGCCAACGTCTATCGCCGGCTTGGACAGGACGCGCCGGAGTGGCTCACTACCCCCATCAGGGCCAGAACGGTCGGCCCGCTCTATGAGCCCACGGCTTCGATGACCCCCACGATTGATGGGCGCGATACCACCTACTACGAGTGGCTCTACGCCGGGCGGGTGGATTTGCGCAAAGGCTACGCCGCCATTCATCGGGGCCGGCAAGCCCTGCAGATGCTCCAGTATGGGTTCGACCAGACGTCCTACTTTTTCCGGCTCGATGTGGATTGCCGGCTCCTGGCGCAGCGGGAATCGTGGCGGATCCTCCTGGAATTTCCGGATGAGCGAATCCAGATCACGATGGAGGCATGCGCCGACTCGCAGATTCGAGCCGTCCTGAAGAGCGCGTCGTCCTCCCACGCGCTTTCCTGCGCCTATGACCGCCTCGTGGAGTTGGCGCTTCCCAAATCGCTCTTGGGGTTCACGCCGGGCGGCACGCTCCATCTTCGACTCGCGCTTGTCCAGGGGACCGAGACACTCGAGCGGTATCCCGCTCACGGGACGTTTCAGATTCCGATCCCGAAGGACGATTTCGAGGCATCCGCCTGGTCCGTGTAAGCTCTCCGAAAGATTATTTCTAACCCATTGTGCCAATATTGGTTATGGCGCTTGCGTTCCTGAAAGAACTCGCCTATAATATAAAGATTCATGGATCCGATTCGGATCGCGATCATCGGCGTGGGCAACTGCGCCACCTCGCTGCTCCAGGGGTTTGAGTACTACAAACACGCCTCCGCCACTCGGGAAGGGCTTCTCCACGAGCGCATCGGGCCCTATCGGCCTTCCGATATTGCGGTCGTGGCGGCCTTTGACGTGGATGCGCGCAAGGTGGACAAGCCCTTGGAGGATGCGGCAGCAGCCCTGCCGAATTGCACCACCTGGTTTGTGAAGCGCCTGCCCCACTCCGGGGTGCGCGTGCAGATGGGCCCGGTGCTCGATGGGGTGGGGGCCCACATGCTGCCGCAGCCGGCGGAGCGGACCTTCGTGGTGGCGAAGCGCAAGCCCGTCGAGGTCGCCAAGGTCCTTCGAAAAAGCGGGGCCGAGATCGCGCTGAATTACCTGCCGGTGGGATCCGAGCGCGCGACGGCCTCCTACGCGCAAGCCTGTCTCGAAACCCGGGTGAGCCTGATCAACTGCATGCCGGTCTTCATCGCCTCCGATCCGGCGTGGGCGGCCAAATTCAAGCAGCGCGGCATCCCGCTCATCGGCGATGACGTGAAAGGGCAGTTGGGCGCGACGATCCTCCATCGGATGCTGGCCAACCTGTTTCGGATCCGGGGGGCATCCATTGACCGGACCTACCAGCTCAACGTGGGCGGCAACACGGATTTCCTGAACATGCTCAACCAGGAGCGGCTGCGCCTGAAGAAAATCTCCAAGACCGAAGCGGTCCAGTCGGTCCTGAACACGCGCTTGCCGGACGGCAACATCCATATCGGCCCCAGCGACTACATCCCGTGGCAGAAAGACCGCAAGGTCTGCTTCTTGCGCATCGAAGGGCGCGGTTTCGGCGATTGCCCCATCGAGCTGGAGGCGCGCCTGTCCGTCGAAGATTCCCCCAACAGCGCCGGCATGACGATCGATGCGATCCGCTGTCTGCGCCTCGCCCGGGACCGCAAGCTGGCTGGTCCGCTCTTCTCGGTTTCCGCCTGGACCATGAAGCATCCCCCCAAGCCGATGGAGGACGAGCGGGCCAGGCAGCTCATCGAAGCCTTCATCCAGGGAACAGGCAACGTCTGACTCCAATCAGTGCGCCGCGGGACTGCGACAGGTGGGGCTGTTCGCCGTGTGGGTCGCCCTCGTGGGCCTGCTGTTGAGCGTCCTGGCGCATCCCTGGGTGCCGCTCTCGCTCTGGAGGGTCTTCAGGCGTTGCGTGTCCATTGCCGCGGCCCTCGTCCTCTTCGTGATGGTCCGCCGGCAGACCCCCGGGCATCCTTGGCGGAGCCTGGGCTTGACGGCGTGGCGGGACGGCAGGCGCCAACTGCTGCAGGGAGTGGGGCTGGGTCTTGGCATGGTCCTTGCGCTGGGCGTCGGGTACCTGGGATTCGGGGTGTGGGACGTGGCGCTCCATCCCGATCGCTGGAAGCTCTGGCGAACGGTCCTGGGCTTCCTCCCGGCGGCCGGGTTGATCGCCATCCTGGAAGAGCTGGTGTTTCGAGGCTATCTCTTCCAACAGTTGCTGGCGTGCTCAAGGCTCGTGGCGATCGTCGGGACCAGTGCCGCCTACGCGCTGGTCCATGTCAAACCGAATCTGGTGTGGCCGAGCAGCGGCTGGGAGCTGGGGGGGCTGTTCCTGCTCGGCGTGGTGCTGGCGGCGAGCGTCTTGCGGACCGGCCGGCTGTATCTGGCCATCGGCTTGCATGGCGTGCTGGCCTATTGCGCGCGCGTGAACAAGCTGGTCGTCGCGCGTTCCGACTCGTCGCTTCAGTGGCTGGTCGGAAGCGATCGGCTCGTGAACGGACTGATCGCATGGCTGGCGCTGATCCTGCTGGGGCTGGCCATGGCGCGCTGGAAACGGAGGGAGATCGCATGAGCGCACGGAGCGGCAGGTGGCTGGTGCTGGCGTTGCTGATGGCCTCTGGACTGGGGGGTCCACGGCTTGCGGCTGACGAAGATCAACCCCCGCAAAGCTACGCCCAAGGCGCGACCAGGAAATTAGGACGGGGAGTGGCGAACGTGGCGACCGCCCCCTTGGAGCTGATCCGCGTGCCGTACCTCATGAGCCAGCGGGACGGGGGCCTGGCAGGATTGAGCGTCGGCATGGTCCAAGGCGCCTGGGCGGCCGTGGTGCGGGAGCTGGCCGGCGCGGTCGAAGTGACGACGTTTCTGATTCCTCTCCCCAAGGACTTCCAACCTCTCATCCGGCCGGAATTCGTCTACGCTAACGGGGATTGGTCTCCGTAGCGCGTGAGCACAGGAATCGCAGCAGGGGAGGCCGAGGGATGCAGCGGAAACGGTTCGTCGCGTACGTCGCACTGGTCATGGTCGTGATGGCAGCGGGCAGCCCCGCGGCGATGGCCCAGGATCCCATCCACAAGGCAGGACGGGGTCTCACCAACTTCTTGACGTCCTGGATCGAGATTCCGAAAAACTTCCAGCTTGGCACCCAGGAAGAGAATCCCGTCCTGGGAGCGGGATGGGGCCTGGTGAAGGGGAGCGGCCTCGCCATCACCAGGGCGGCGGTGGGGGCGTACGAAGCGGTGTCCTTCATGGTCCCGTATCCCAAAGGCTACGCCTCGCCCTACGAAGGACTGGAGCTGCCTGACTACGCGTGGGAGTGAGCGCGTGCCGCTGGTGAGTCTGTTTGCGACACGGCCCTTGGGAGCCCTCCCGAGGGCCGTGTTGTGGTGTGGGGGCGGGCTGGTATGCGCAGGACTTCTCGGATGGGGAGGCACGGCAAGAGTGCAGGCGGAGGAAGCGCGGGAGATTGACGCCGCCGTTCCTCCCATCGCCCCCCCTCGGGTGGAACTGCCGGTTGGGGAGCGTCTGAGCTTTCACGGGCGCTGGTTCGGCATCCCGGTAGGGAAGGGGTGGATCGAAGTCAAAGAGCGCGTCGTGCTCAACGGACGGGCCGCCTATCACATCCAGGCGGAATGCGACTCGACGGAGTTGCTCTCCGCGTTTTATCCGATCCATGACGTCCTCCATTCCTATCTGGATGTCAACTCGCTCCAGCCGCTCCAGTTTGAGAAATACCAGCGCGAAGGGCATTATCGAGCCGAGGAAATCGTGACCTTTGATTACGGGCGGTTGACGGCCAGCTACCGCTCGCTGTTGAATGGGACGACCAAAGAGGTGCCCATCCCGCCCGACGCGCAGGATATCATCAGCGCCTTCTATTGGCTTCGCCGCCAGCCGGTGGTTCCCGGGCAGCCGCTGGTGCTGAATATCTATTCGGATGAGAAAATCTACCGCACCGAAATCCTGCCGCTGAAGACCCTCACGCTGGAGCTCCTCCGGCGCGGGACGTTCCCGTGCCTGCTGGTGGAGCCCAAGGCGAGTTTCAGGGGCGTGTTGGTGCGCCGGGGGCGGATGTGGGTCTACGTCAGTCTTGATGCGCGGCGCGTGCCGCTGCTTATCAGAGTCGCCACGCCGTGGGGGCCGATGGCGGCGGTCTTGGACCGGGAATCGCTCAGCCCGCATTGACACCTCCCATGGGCTTCTGTTAAGCTACCCCCCTTGAAGGTCCGCAGCCATGTCCTATACCGTCGCTGATATCGCCCGTGAAGTGGGTGGCCAGGTGGTGGGAGACCCGGCGCTCCTCCTCCAGACCGTCAACAGCTTGGAGCTTGCCCGGCCTGATGAGCTGAGTTTCGCGACTTCTCCCAAACACTTCAAGGATGCGCTGGGCTCCAACGCGGGTTGCGTGATTGCTCCCAGAGGGTTTGCCTGTCCCGCAAAGACCGTGATCCTGCACGACCAGCCGAAGGTCGCGTTTGTCAAGGCGATGTGGCTGTTTCACCCTGACCGCGTGAGCGCCGCCGGCATCCATCCGAGCGCCGTGGTGGAGGCGTCCGCCACCGTCGGCAGGGAAGTCTCGATCGGGCCGCATGCGGTCATCGGCAAGGACGCCAGGATCGGCGACCGGGCGCGTCTTGGGTCCGGGGTGGTGGTCGGCGAGCGGGTGCAGATCGGGGAGGGCAGCGTGATCCACCCGAACGTGACGCTCTATCACGACATCATGATCGGCTCACGCGTCGTCATCCACGGCGGGACGGTCATCGGGGCCGACGGCTTTGGCTTTGTCTTTGAAGGGGGCCGCCAGCTGAAGGTCCCGCAATTGGGCAACGTCGTCATTGAGGACGATGTGGAAATCGGCGCCAACTGCACCATTGACCGGGCCACGTTTGGCTCCACCGTCATCAAACGGGGCGCCAAGACGGACAATCTGGTCCATATTGCGCATAATGTCATCGTGGGGGAGCATTCGCTCCTGGTCGCCCAGGTGGGGATTGCGGGCAGTTCCAAGATCGGCAGTCACGTGACCTTGGCCGGCCAGGTCGGGGTGGCGGATAACGCCACCATTGGAGACTATGCGACCGTCGCCGGGCAATCCGGGGTGGTCAGCGGGCAGCGGATCGAATCTCACCAGACTGTCTGGGGCTTGCCGGCCAGGCCTCTTGAAGAAACCAAGCGCCAACTCGCCTCACTCGCCTTGCTCCCGAAGCTGCTTGAGCGGTTGCACAAGCTCGAGGAGCGCCTCGAAGCCCTGGAAGACGCCCTGCGGCACTCCAAGGTCGGGCCTTGACCATCCCTGACTTCGTCCCGGTTCTGAGGCTCGAAGAATTGCCTCACGACGGCTTCAAAGCGGTCGAGGTCGAAGGCCGCTCCATCCTGGTGGGCCGGATAGGCAATCAGCTCTTCGCCTGGCTCGACCGCTGTCCTCATGCCGGGGCTCCGTTGCGCATCGGCAAGCGCTGCGGGGAGGAGCTGACTTGCGCCTGGCATGGTTGGACGTTTAACCTGCTGACCGGTAGCGCCGTGCCGGATCCCGCCTTTCACCTCACCAGCATCCCCGTCAAGATTGACGGCTCGCAGGTCTTCGTCAGCGTGTAAGTTCACCCGGTGTTAGAGACCAAAGGCCTGTTTGCCTGGGATATAATGTCTTATAAGAGTTATTCTGTTAAATTAAGGGTACTGAAAAACTCCACCAGACGCCGTTGGTAACCTTCCGGATCGCTGTGGTAGGCGCCAAGATGTTCTGCTCCCGGCACGATCCAGAGGCGCTTGGGTTCCCTCGCGGCCTCGATGAGGGCTCTGGTCTGATCCGGCGGCATCCGTGGGTCGGCCTCTGCTTGAATGATGAAAAGGGGTCTTGGGCTGATCCCGGCGATTTCGCTGATCGGGGCCATGCGGCTTGGCCAGACGCCGAACCGCAACCGGTAGGCCGAGCTGACGAACCACAAAAAGGGATACCGCGGCAAATGATACAGCAGCGTCAGGTGGTGTCCGAGGGAGGTCTCCAAGTCGGGGTAGCTGCCCTCAACGGCGATCGCGCCGACGCGCTCATCCCGGGCTGCCACCATGATCGCGACCGCCCCTCCCATCGAGATGCCCAGGATGCCGTAGGGCCGCTCAGGGATGTCGGGCTGTTTGCCGAGAAACGCGAGCGCCCCCTCCAAATCCCGCTGCTCAACCCAGCCGAATGACGTCGCGCGGCCCTGGCTTTCTCCGTGGGCTCGGAAATCGAACGCCAAGAGGTTATACCCGGCCTGAGCAAGCCCGGCGGCGATGTCCAGCAGGTCCGCCCGGTTGGCGCCAAGGCCATGGCACAGGATGATCCAGGGCCGTTGAGGATCGCGGGCGATCTTCCATCCGGCCAGCCACACCCCGTCGGTGGCCTGAAACCGGACCGGCTCATAGGGCAATTGCCAGGCCGAGGGTGAGGCGGTGATCGGCAGTCGCGGGAGGAAGGTGTTTCTCAGGAACAGGAACGCGCAGAACGCCCACGTCCAGAAGACGACGAGGAAGAGGGTTTCCAGGAACACCACGAAGACCCTCTGATGATTACCTGACCGTGCCGCCAGGCTGGATGGGACGTTCGGGAGTGAGGAACGCCAGTTGTGTGCCATCCTGAGCGGCCAGGACCATGCCCTGGCTTTCAATCCCTCGGAGCATGGCGGGCTTGAGATTGGCGACGACCACGACCCGTTTGCCGATGAGCTCTGAGGCCTGGTAGGCGCCTTTGATGCCGGCCACCAGCCGGCGGGGCGTCCCATCGCCGAGATCCACGTTCAAGACCAGCAGGCGGTCGGCGTTGGGATGGTCTTCCGCTGCCACCACGACGCCGATGCGCAAATCAATCTTCCGGAACTCCTCGATCGAGACCTGGGGGATCGGCGTCTGGTGTTGAGGGAGAGTGCTCTTCCCTGCTTCAGGTTCACTCATCCCCCCACCTGCTGGGCTTCGCCGTCACCAGTCTGAGAAGCGACCGAAGGCGAAGCGTCCCCGCCGTCGGCGGGGACGGCCTTCGGCCAACCAGCAGGTGGGGGGATCATGAAGGGCCGGCCG
>JACQRB010000064.1 GCA_016206685.1 Candidatus Omnitrophota bacterium
ACGTACAACAAGCACAACACCTACCCCTGGTTCCGGGAGCGCGTCTACAAGCTGGAGGATGAGAAGCACGATCCCTCGAATTTCCAGGCGGCGATGGAAAAGGCGTTTGAGTGGGGCAACCGCATCCCGATCGGGTTGTTCTACAAAGTCGAGCGCCCGACGTACGAGGATGAAGAGACGGCCTTGCGCAGCGGCGTGCCCCTGGTCAAGCAGCCGCTGCGGCGCGACAACCTCGCCGCGATCATGGAGGAATTCCTCTAGCCTGATGGAACGCAAGTGCGTGGTATTGCTGTCCGGCGGACTCGACAGCACCCTGGCGGCCAGGCTGATGCTGGAGCAGGGGATCCAGGTCCACGGGTTGTTTCTCGCCATGAGCTGGGGCTGCTGCGAGAAGCCCAAGGCCGTCGCCTCGGCCGAGCAGCTGGGAGTGCCCCTGATGGTCCTCAATGTCGGCGATGCGTACCTGGACGTCATCCGCAACCCCAAGTACGGCTACGGCACGCAGATGAACCCCTGCGTGGACTGCCGGATCTACATGTTCGCCATCGCGAAGCGGTACATGGAGGAGCTCGGCGCGGGATTCGTCGTGACCGGTGAAGTGCTGGGACAGCGGCCCATGTCGCAGCGGCAACGGCCGCTTGAGCTCATTGAAGCCCAGAGCGGGCTGGAAGGCCTGCTCCTGCGGCCCTTGTCGGCGCAACACCTGGAACCGACCCTGCCGGAGCTGCTGGGCATCGTCGATCGCGCCCGGCTGCTTGGGCTCTCCGGCCGGTCGAGACAGGAGCAAATCGCCCTGGCCCAGCGCCACGGCATTACCGGGTATTCCCAACCCGCCGGCGGATGTTTATTGACGGAGGAGGTCTTTGCCAAGAAGGTGAAGGACTTGTTCGCGCATGAGGCGCGCCCGACGACGAAGGACATGGAGCTCTTGACCATCGGACGGCACCTGCGCCTGAGCCCCGCGACCAAGGTCATCCTGGGGCGCAATGAGCTGGAGAACCTCCTCTTGGAAGGCTATGCGGGAGCGGAGGCCGTCTTCATGAGCCCGAAGTTCCCAGGCCCGGCGGCGTTGATCGTCGGCTCGTACGATGAGCAGGTCAGGCGCGCGGCGGCGCAGCTGATTCTGCGGCACACCAAGCCGGACAAACTCCAGGCAGGCAGCCTGAGCTTTCGTTGTGACACAACGGTATGGACCGCTTCCCGCGAGGCCCTGCAGGAGACCGCGCCGGTGGTGGACATTGTGGAAACGGTGACCCCACCACTTGCCGCCTCCGCCGAAGGCGGAGCTGCGCCGGATGGCGCAGACCCGGTGGGCACGCGTGCAAGTGGTGGGGTGAGTCGCTCATGACCGATTGTGTCTTTCGCGTCGGAGGAGAAGGCGGAGAAGGCGTCATCTCCACGGGCGAGCTGTTGACCATGGCGCTGGCGCGATCAGGCTACGAGATCTACACCTTTCGCACGTATCCGGCGGAGATCAAAGGAGGCCACGCCAACTATCAGGTCCGGGCCTCGGATCGGCTCCTGTTGTCGCAAGGCGATCAGCTGGATGTGCTGGTGGCGTTCAATGAGGAGGCCTACCAGAAGCACATCCGCGACCTGCGCTCAGGCGGGGTGTTCGTCTACGACACCGATAGCTTTGCTCCGTCCAGCGCGGATTCGGATTCCGCCATCCTTTACGGCATTCCCTTGACGTCGCTCGCGACGGAGAAAGTGGGCGTCAAGCTCACCAAGAACATCGTGGCGCTTGGAGTGCTCTCGGCGCTCTTTGACATCCCGCGTGAGAAGTTCGAGGAGCTCTTGAAGGAACGGTTCGGCCGCAAGGGCGAAGCCGTGGTGCAGAAAAACCTCCAGGCCCTGCGCGTGGGATTTGACTACGGCAAGGGGGAGCAAAAGCGCGACGCGATCCGGCTCGGTCTGGGTCCCCGTCAGGCTAAAGAGCTCATCCTGTCCGGCAATGAGTCGCTGGCGCTCGGGGCCATCGCGTCCGGGTTGAAGTTGTACTTCGGCTATCCCATCACGCCTGCGACGGACATCATGGAGTTCCTGGCGAAGGAGCTGCCAAAAATCGGCGGCTTCGTCGTGCAGACCGAGGATGAGATCTCGGCCATCGGGGGCGTGCTGGGCGCCTCGTTTGCCGGGACCAAGGCGATGACCGCGACCTCAGGACCGGGGTTCTCCCTGATGACCGAGATGTTGGGGTTGGCCGAGATGTCCGAGACCCCGGCCGTGATCATTGACGTGCAGCGCGTGGGGCCCTCGACCGGCATGCCCACCAAGACCGAGCAGGCCGATTTGTATTCGGCGGTCTACGGCGGCCACGGGAGCTGCCCGCGCGTCGTCATGGCCCTGACCAGCGTTGAAGACTGTTTCTACGGCATCATGCGGGCGTTTAACATCGCCGAGCAGTTCCAAATGCCGGTCGTCGTGCTCTCGGATCAATACCTGGGCCATCGCAAGGCCACCGTGCCCAAGCCGGATCCCTCCCAGGTCCCGATCATCACGCGACGGATGCCTACGCCAGAGGAGTTGCACGCCTACAAGCGCTACCGCTTGACGCCGGAGGGGATTTCCCCGATGTCGGTCCCCGGGATGGAGGGCGGCTACTACGTGGCCGAGGGGCTGGAGCACGATGAGATCGGTTACCCGGCTGCCTCCAACCACGAGAATCATCTTCACATGACCCGGAAGCGCTACACGAAGTTTCATGCGGTGGAAGCGATCGCTAACGACCTGGTGCGGCAGTACGGCGTCGAGCATCCGGAAATCGGGATCGTCAGCTGGGGCTCGACGGAGGGGGTCGTGCGCGAGGCGGTGCAGATCGCGGTGGACAAAGGCTACTCGGTGGGGGCGCTGCATCCGAAGATCCTCTACCCGCAACCGCTGGCCCGCCTGCGCCAATTCATGGAGGGGACCAAGGCGGTCATCATCCCGGAGCTGAACTTCACCGGACAGTTCGCCACGCTGCTGCGCAAGCGCTTCACCATCGATTTCGTCCAGCTCAACAAGACCACCGGACTCCCCTTCAGCCCGCAGGAGATCGTCAACAAGATCGAGGAGGTCGCCAACGATGCCGCCCGACGTGGCGCAAGAACTCACGCCGCAAAACTATAAGACCGACGAACATCCCATTTGGTGCCCGGGGTGCGGGGACTTCGGGGTGTTGGCCTCGCTCTATCAGTCCCTGGCGAAGCTGCAGATTCATTCGAAAGACCTGGTGGTCGTCGCCGGTATCGGGTGTTCGGGCCGCACGCCGGGGTTCGTGAAGTCGTACGGGTTCCATGTGGTTCACGGCCGGGTGCTGCCGGTGGCGCTCGGCGTGAAGCTGGCCAATCCGAAGCTGACCGTGGTCGGCGTCGGCGGCGACGGGGATGGGTTTGCCATCGGGGGCGGGCACATCCCGCACGCGGCCCGGCGCAACTTTGACATCGCCTACCTGGTCATGGATAACGCCACCTACGGCCTGACGAAGGGCCAGTACTCCCCGACCGCGCCCAAAGGCTTCCAGGCGGGCTCGACGCCCTACGGCAACATCGAAAAGCCCCTCAACCCGTTGGCGATGCTCATCGCCTATGGCGCGACGTTCGTCGCGCGAGGCTATTCGGGCAAACCCAAAGAGCTGGCGGATCTCATCACCCGCGCGATCGAGCACAAGGGATTTGCGTTCATCGACATCATCAGCCCCTGCATCACGTTCTACAACACGTACAAGGTCATCCCGCCCAAACTGGCTGAGGTGCCCCACGAGCACGACGTGACCGACCGCGCCAAGGCGTTTGAGCTGACGCTGCTGGACGACAAGGTCTATCTGGGGGTGTTCTACCAGGTGCAGGAACCCACCTTTGAAGATGGGGTGGCGCAGGTCATCAAGACCGCGCAGGCCTCCAGCCGGCCTCGCCTTGAGGAAATCTTCGCGGAATTCTCCTGATCTGATCACGAGGTCATCCCCCGACATGGCCACACGCACGGAACGTGATTCCCTCGGCGCCAGGCGCATCCCGGCGGACGCCTACTATGGCATCCAGACCTTCCGTGCCGTCGAGAACTTCCCGATCAGCGGCCTGCGCATGCCCGTGGAGTTCGTCCGGGCGTATGCCTTCATCAAGAAAGCCGCCGCGCTCGCGAACGCTCGGCTGGGCCTGCTGCCGCGCCGGCTGGCGCGCGCGATCGTCCGCGCCTGCGAGGAAGTCTTGCGCGGCAAGTTCGCGGCTCACTTCGTCGTTGACGTCTATCAGGCGGGCGCCGGCACGTCGTTCAACATGAACGTCAACGAGGTGCTCGCCAATCGCGCCAACGAATTGCTGGGGGCCAGGCGGGGCACCTACCGCTTCCTCCATCCCAACGACCACGTCAACATGGCCCAGTCCACCAACGACACGTTCCCGACCGCCATGCGCCTGGCGAGTCTCATGAAGCTGGGGTCCTTGACGCACGCCATGCAGGAGCTGGAAGGGGCGTTCCGGCGCAAGGCCCGTCAGTTTGGCACAGTGGTGAAGGCCGGGCGGACCCACTTGCAGGACGCCGTGCCGGTCAGTGTGGGGGGGGAATTTGGAGCCTATGCGCTGGCCATCAGAAAATCCCGGGAGCATCTGAATCAGACGGCCAGACGGCTGACCGAGCTCAATCTTGGCGGCACCGCCGTCGGCACGGGGTTGAACGCGCATCCGCGATACCGCGTCCTGGCTCTGGGCTCCTTGCGACGCTGGACCGGATTTGCGCTTCGACCCGGGCGGGATTTGATGGAACGCACGCAAAGCCTGGCCGATTTTGCGCATCTGTCGAGCGCCCTTCGCGACTAC
Source organism: Candidatus Omnitrophota bacterium (assembly GCA_016206685.1). Lineage (GTDB taxonomy): Bacteria > Omnitrophota > Gorgyraeia > Aquiviventales > Aquiviventaceae > JACQRB01. Next base: position 4,797 of record JACQRB010000064.1, read on the forward strand.
AGCCTGGAACTGATCCGCATCGCGAACGACCAGCGGCTGATGAGCTCCGGACCCAACACGGGGTTTGGGGAGCTGACCCTGCCCGCCGTCCAGCCGGGCTCCTCGATCATGCCCGGCAAGGTCAACCCGGTCATGCCGGAGCTGGTGGACATGGTGGCGTTTCAGGTCCTCGGGCACGATGCCACGATCGCCATGGCCTGCCAGGCGGGGCAACTGGAGCTGAACGTCATGATGCCCGTCGTCGCCTACAACCTGCTTCAGGCGATGCACATCCTCACGACCGCCAGCCATGCCTTCGCCACGCGTTGCGTGGGGGGCATGACGGTCAACGCCGCGCAGTGCCGCCGCTATGCCCAACGCAGCCTTGCGCTCGTCACCGCGCTGGCTCCCCGGATCGGCTACGCGAACGCCGCGACAATCGCCAAACGTTCGCTCGCGAGCGGCAAACCGATCATGGACTTAGTGGTGGAGCAGGGCGTCTTGTCGGCTCGAGAGGCCCGACGGCTCCTTGACCCCAAGCGGTTAGCCCGGTTGAGTCGCTGACCCGCGCCATGCTACAATCGTCCACACCGTGGGGCTCCACGAGCGCCCGTAGCTCAGCTGGATAGAGCGACTGGCTTCGAACCAGTAGGTCGGGCGTTCGAGTCGCCCCGGGCGCGGTTATTCTCTTCAGCATTCAGGGGCCGCTAGCTCAATCGGTAGAGCAGGGGACTCTTAATCCCAAGGTTGAAGGTTCGATCCCTTCGCGGCCCACATTCTTCCATATCGGATGACGATCATCAGGGCATGTGGCGGAATGGCAGACGCGCCCCGCCCAGAGGACTTGCAGTATTGAACGGGCGAGTGGCGAAATTGGCAGACGCGCAGGCCTTAGGAGCCTGTCCCGAAAGGGGTAGAGGTTCAAATCCTCTCTCGCCCATTTCGCCATGGGCGGGGTGGGGGGAAATAGTAGGGTTCTGCGCCCACCTGTCAAGGTTAGGGGCGCATCCGCCCCGAGTCTGTGATCGGGTGGGCGGAAAATCCCTCCATGCCCATTGGTTCGAGGGAGGGAGCGAGCACAAACGATGCGGGTGTAGCTCAGTGGTAGAGCGCGACGTTGCCAACGTCGATGTCGTGGGTTCAAATCCCATCACCCGCTCTCCATAACCTGAAGGAGCGTGCATGAAAATCGCGGAGTTTCTCGATGAAGGGGCGGTCAGCTGTCAGCTGAAAGCGACGAGCAAGGACGATGTCATCCGGGAACTGGTGGGCCTGTTGGTGACCACGGGGTTGCTCAAGGAGAAAGACGTCCCCAAGATCGTCCGGATCCTGCTGGATCGCGAGGCGCTGGGCTCGACGGGAATCGGGCAAGGGGTGGCCATTCCCCATGGCAAGGCCGACTGCGTGAGCCGCCTGGTCGGGGCGATTGGAATTTCCGCCCACGGCCTCAACTTCGACTCTCTCGACGGTGAGGCGACCCATATCTTCTTTTTGTTGATTGCCCCGCCGGATTCCGCCGGACCGCATCTGAAAGCCCTCGCCCGCATTTCCCGTCTTCTCAAAGAGCGGCAATTTCGCGAGAGCCTCATCGCGGCGAAGGACGAGAAGACGCTCGTTCGGATCCTTCGCGATGAGGATCAACGCTATCGCTGACCTCTCGTAAGAGGATCCTGATTACATGCGGCTGCTGAAGTGGTTCTATCCTGGCATGCGGATCAAGCGGTGGGTGGCGTTGGCCGCCGCCGGCGTCCTCATGTTCGGGATGGGGTCGGCCCTCTTGACGGCGGAAGCGGGGTTATTGGTGCGGGCTGCGAGCCTGGTCATCCTTGGTGCCGGGCTCGTCGCGCTGATCACCGGCCTGGTCGGGACGGTGCGCTCCCTGCTCGACGTGGTGCTCCCCAGCTCCCAGCGCGACCTCGTTGATTTGGTCTTTCAACGCCGGCATCTGGAAAAAGGCCCGCGGATCGTCGCCATCGGCGGCGGAACGGGGCTCTCGACCCTCCTCCAGGGGTTGAAAGCCTACACGACAAACATCACGGCCGTCGTCACCGTCGCGGACGACGGCGGAAGTTCGGGCCGTCTGCGCGAAGAGTTTGGCATCCTCCCCCCCGGCGACATTCGCAACTGCCTGGTGGCCCTGGCGGACACGGGGCCGTTGATGCAGCAGCTCTTCCAGTATCGCTTTGCCGAAAACTCGGCGTTGCAAGGCCACAGCTTCGGCAACCTCTTCTTGACGGCCATGACGAAAATCACCGGCGATTTTGAACGAGCCATCCAGGCCTCCAGCCAGGTGCTGGCGATTCGGGGTCGGGTCGTGCCCGCCACGCGCGAGAAGGTCCGATTGATGGCTGAGCACGATGATGGCAGCGTGACGATCGGGGAATCGCGCATTTCGAAGGCCTCGTTGCCGGTCCGGCGCCTCTATCTTGACCCGGCGCATACGCTCCCCACCCAGGGAGCGCTGGACGCCATTCGGGAAGCCGACGCCATCGTGCTGGGGCCCGGGTCGCTCTACACCAGCATCATTCCCAACTTGCTGGTTGACGGGATGGTGGAGGCCATTGTGCAGTCGCAAGCCTTGAAGATCTACATCTGCAACGTCATGACCCAGTTTCGTGAAACGGACCGATTTACGGCCAGCGATCATGCGCGGGCCTTGGTCACGCATACCAGCCCGGGGATTTTCCAGGTGTGCATCGTCAACACCAAACCCGTGCCGCCTGATCTCCTGGAGAAATACCGGACGGAACACGCCTTTCCGGTTGAGCCGGATATGGAGCGGATCCGCGCGTTGGGCGCTCAGGTGGTGGCCGCGGAGGTGATCAGCACGCAGAACTATGTCCGCCACGATGCCGATCGGCTGGCGCGGCTGATCATCCATCTCACCGTGGGAACGCGGCGCGCCTCGGGCGCATCCGGCTCTGCGGCGGCGCCAGGGTCCTCGCCCCCGTCCGCCGGGGTGACCGGATGATCCCCCCACCTGCTGGGCTTCGCCAAGTTGAGATTGAACTACCGGAGGCGAAACGTCCCCGCCGTCGGCGGGGACGGCCTTCGGCCAACCAGCAGGTGGGGGGATGAGCGCTCCTGCGGTGTCGCTCTTGATGGCGATCCATTGCCATCAGCCGGTGGGCAATTTCGGTTTTGTCTTCGAGGAGGCGTTTCGCAACGCCTATGAGCCGTTCCTGGCGACCCTCGAGCGGCACCCCGCCATCCGCGTGAGCCTGCACTACAGCGGGAGCCTCCTCGATTGGCTGCTGGACCATCAGCCCGGATTTCTGGATCGGATCCGGCGGCTCGTGGCGCAAGGTCAAGTGGAGCTGTTGGCGGCAGGCTACTATGAGCCGATTCTCCCGCTGATCCCGGAAGCGGACCGTCAAGGACAACTGGCCCTCATGCGCCGGACGCTCCGGCGGCGGTTTGGGTGCGACGCCACGGGCCTGTGGCTGACCGAACGGGTCTGGGAGCCGGAGCTTCCGCGCACGCTGGCACACGCGGGGATCCGTTACACCATGCTCGATGTGAATCAATTTCAGCCCATCCGCGCCCTCTTGCCGGCCCACCTGCAGGTCCACGATGAGCAGGGATGGGATCTCTTGGGGTGTTACGTCACGGAGTATGCGGGCGAGGCGATGACGCTCTTCCCGGCGTCCCAACGGCTGCGCTACTGGATGCCGTTTCAGGAGGGGGCCCGCACGGTCGAATTCTTGAAACGGCTCGTGCGGCAGGAGCCGGTGGCGATCACCTTTGCGGATGACGGCGAGAAGTTCGGGTTGTGGCCGAAGACCCACGCCTGGGTCTACGAAGAGGGATGGCTGGAGCAGTTCTTTTGCGCCGTTGAGCGCGAGGCCTCGTGGCTGACCACGACGACCTTCTCAGATTACCTGAACGCCGTGGGCTCGAGCGGCCGGGTCTACCTGCCCTGCGGCAGCTACGAGGAGATGCTGGAGTGGTCCGGGGGGTATTTCCGCAACTTCTTCGTCAGATACCCGGAAGCCAACGCCATGCATCAGAGGATGCTCGCCGTCAGCCGTGCCCTACAAGGAGCGGCGAGTGAAAAGCGAAAAGCCGGCCTGGCGCAGGCTCAACGGGAATTGTACATGGCGCAGTGCAACTGCGCGTACTGGCACGGGGTCTTTGGAGGGTTGTACCTGGCGCACTTGCGTCGGGCCGTCTACCAGCATCTGCTCGGGGCCGAGCGCGCCCTCGCGCAGGCGGTTGGCCGCCGGGCCTGGCGTGAGCACGTTGACGTGGACGGTGATGGGCGGCCCGAGGCGATCCTGCGCAGTCACGCGCTGAGGGTCGTGGTCGATCCTCAGGACGATGGGACGGTCACCGAGCTTGACTTCTATCCCAAGACCGTCAATCTGCTCGATACGTTGAGCCGTCGCTACGAACCCTACCATGAGCATCTCAAGGCCACGCGCTCGGCTGCGGCTTCGGGCGAGCGGCAAGCGCCGGCGAGCATTCATGAATTGGTGAAGGTCAAGGAGCCGGGGCTTGAGACCGCCCTGGTGTACGATGATCATCGCCGGAGCAGTTTCCGCGACTACGCCCTTGCCGTGATGCCGCGGCTGGAGGACCTGCTCCACTGCGCGTGGGGGGAGCAACGGTTGTGGTCGAGCGGGGCATGGGACGTGCAGCCGGCTTCGGGGGGACGCAGGGCCGTGGATCGCAGCGCCATCGTCTTGAGCCGCCGAATCCACGACGGACGCTTGCGAAAGACCGTCGCCGTCTGGCGCAAGGAACCGCGGCTGGCGTTCGGCTACCAGATTGTGGATGTGGCGGTGCCTGTCGTCGGCCTTGAGTTTAACCTGAGCCTTCGGGATGCGCGATGGCTTGCGCCCACCTGGCACGAGGAGCTGGAGGAGTGCCAGGTGCAGGACCCTTCGCAGGGAGTCGGGGTGAGGATCCGGCTTGACCCGGCAGGGACGGTGGCGATGTTTCCCATCGAGACCGTGTCCGAATCCGAGCAGGGCCTGGAGCGCACCTTTCAGGGGTTGGCCTTCGTCGCGCTCTGGCCGACCCATGGAGCCCGGCGCTGGGCCGGCACGGTCGAGTGGACGGTGGAGGCGCTCTAGGCCATGTCAACGGCGCATCGGACCGTCACCGTCATCCATCGGCAGGGCCTGCATGCCCGTCCGGCGGCGCTCTTCGTCCAGTTGGCGAACCGGTTCGCCAGCCGCGTGACGGTGCGCAAAGGCCGCAAGAACGTGGATGGGAAGTCGATTATGGGATTGCTGACCCTGGCGGCCAAGCAAGGGTCGCGCATCTCCATTGTGGTGGATGGTCCCGATGCTCATGAGGCGCTGGTCCAGCTGTGCCGGCTGGTGACCGAGCCATTGGAGGCGGGGGGATGATCGTGCTTCGGGGAATTCCCGCGTCCGCCGGGGTGGCGATCGGCAAGGTCCTCCTCTTTGACAGCGAGGATCTGCTGGTCCCCCATCGGACGATCACGGAGGATCAAATTCCTTACGAGGTGCTCCGCTTCGAGGAGGCGCTCATCCAGACGCGGCATCAGATCCTGAAGATTCAAAAACGGCTGGCCGATGAGCTGGGGCAGGAGCACGCCGAGATCTTCAACGCGCATCTGTTGGTGTTGGAAGATCAGACGCTTCGGGAAGAGATCCTCACGGGGCTGAAGACGCAACGCTTGAACGTCGAGATGATGTTCAACGAGGTCATCCGGCGCCACCTGCGGGCGTTTTCCAGAACGGAAGACGAATATCTGCGCGAGCGCACCGCCGACATTGAGGACGTGCGCAAGCGGGTGCTGCGCAACCTCCTCGGCCGGCATGCGGACGTCTTGGGGCAGCTCGACGAACCGGTGGTGGTGGTGGCCCATTCGCTCTCGCCGTCCGAGACGGCGCAGATGCACAAGCGCCACGTCTTGGCGTTCATCACCGACATCGGCGGACGGACCGGGCATACGGCCATCATGGCCAAGTCGTTGGAGATCCCTGCCGTCGTCGGGGTGGAGGTGGCGACCAAGCGGATCAAGAAAGACGACCTGGTGATCGTGGATGGCACGCACGGCGAGGTGATCGTCGAGCCGGACGCCGACACGATCCGCCGTTATGAGGTCGAGCAGCGGCGCAACCAAGAGATCAGCCGGCAGCTGCTGCAGGTGAAGGACCTGCCTGCGCAGACGCTGGATCAGCACCGGGTCGTCCTGTCGGCCAACATCGAGCTCCCGGACGAGATGCCGTCCGTGGTGGCGCATGGGGCCGAAGGCGTCGGGCTCTACCGAACCGAGTTTTTCTACCTCAATCGAACAGATCTGCCCACCGAAGAAGAGCAGTTCCAGGCGTACAAGTCCGCCGCCGAAGCGCTCAAGCCAAGCCCCGTGATCATCCGGACGGTGGACTTGGGCGGGGATAAGTTTTTCTCCCCGTTGGACCTGCCCTCGGAGATGAACCCCTTCATGGGGTGGCGGGCGATCCGGTTCAGTTTGGCTCGGCCCGATATCTTTCGGATGCAGTTGCGGGCCATCCTCCGGGCCAGCCCATACGGCAATCTCAAGCTCATGTATCCGATGATCTCAGGGTTGCCGGAATTGCAGCGGGCGAACGAGATTCTCCAGGAAGTCCGGGAAGAGCTCCGGCGGGACGGCCTGCCCTTTGCCGAGCCGCTGCAGGTCGGGGCCATGATCGAGGTCCCGTCAGCCGCGCTGACCTGCGATCTGCTGGCCAAGGAAGTCCAGTTCTTTTCGATCGGGACGAATGATCTCATCCAGTACGCCCTGGCGGTTGACCGGGTGAACGAGAAGATCGCCTACCTCTACGAACCCACGCATCCAGGGGTGTTGCGCCTCGTCAAGCACATCATCGAGGCGGGACACGCGGCCGGATTGTGGGTGGGCATGTGCGGGGAAATGGCGGGAGAGCCCGCGCTGGCGTTGTGGCTCTTGGGGATGGGGCTGGATGAGTTTTCGGTGTCCCCGGTTCAGGTGCCCGTGATCAAGAAAATCATTCGAGCGGTCGAACATCGAACCGCGCAGGCCATCGCGCAGGAAGCGCTCGCGCTTCCGACGGGCAAAGAGGTGGAGGATTTCCTGACCGCCCACCTGCGACGGCTCGTGCCGGAGTTCGCCGAGTAGCCGGCCGATGGCCTCTGCTCTGAGCGTCGTGCTCCTGGCGGGCGGTTACGGGACGCGGTTGCATCCTCTGACGAAGGCGTGCCCCAAAGCGCTCTTGCCGCTTGGCGATGGTGAGCAGCTTGTCCTCGATTGGATCTGGGCGGGCGTCCAGGCGATTCCGGAGCTGACGGGCGCCGTGCTCGTCAGCAACCATCGGTTCGCGGAGCAGTTTGCGCGTTGGCGGCGGCAACGACGGGCGTCCCTGGAGGTGGTGGATGACGGCACCTCAAGTCCGGAGGCCCGTCTTGGGGCGATGCGCGATCTGCTCGTCGCCCTGGCCCGCGTGGGAGCTGAGGATGACGTGCTGGTGCTGGGGACCGATAATCTGTTCACGTGGTCGTTGGCTGAGTTTGTGGAATTCGGCAAGAGCCGGCGCCCCAACGCGAGTGTGGCCTTGCGCCTGGCGGCCTCGGTGGAGCAGGCCAGGCAATGCGGCGTGGTCGAGCAGGATCGCGAAGGCCGCCTGGTGCGTTGCGTGGAAAAGCCCGCCCAGCCGCCGTCCTTGACAGTCAGCCTGTGTGTGTACTATATTCCAGCTTCTTGCCGTCACCGGGTGGAGGAGTTCGTGCGCGCCGGGGGCAACGCGGATGCCCCGGGGTACTTCCTGGAGTGGCTCGTGAAGCAAGAGCGGGTCTATGGGTGGATGACGGCCGGGGAGTGGTGCGACATCGGCTCCCTGGAGACCTATCATGCCGTGGCGGCGCATTGGCATGAATTCATCAAGAAGGAGGAGTAGGACATGCGCAAATGGCTCTTCACCTCTGAGTCGGTGACGGAAGGGCATCCGGACAAGATCGCCGATCAGGTCTCTGATGCGGTCCTCGATGCGATCATGGAGAAGGACCCCAACGGCCGCGTGGCGTGCGAGACCCTCGTGACGACCGGGCTGGTGTTCGTGGCCGGGGAGATCACGACCTCCTGTTATATCGAGATCCCCCAGATCGTGCGCGAGACCATTCGGCACATCGGCTACGTCGAGCCGGAGCACGGCTTTGCGTACAAAACCTGCGGCGTCAGCACGTCAATCCAATCGCAATCGCCGGACATCGCCTTGGGAGTGGACCGCGGAGGGGCGGGGGATCAGGGCATGATGTTCGGCTATGCGAGCCACGAGACGCCGGAGTTGATGCCCCTGCCGATCATGCTGGCCCACCAGCTGGCCCAGAGGCTGGCGCAGGTGCGCAAGCAACGAGTGGTGGACTACCTGCGCCCGGACGGCAAGACCCAGGTGACCGTGGAATACCACGATGGTCATGTGGCGAGGGTGGAAGCGGTCATCGTCAGCGCCCATCACAAGACGGGCGTCCCGCTCTCGCGGATCCGTGCAGACATGAAGCGATGCGTGATCGAGCCGGTGATCCCCAAGCAGTGGCTGGACCGCCGCACGAACATCTTCGTCAACCCGACCGGCAAATTTGAAGTCGGCGGGCCGATGAGCGATACCGGGTTGACCGGGCGCAAGATCGTCATGGATACCTACGGGGGCGTGATCGGGCACGGGGGCGGGGCCTTTTCCGGCAAGGATCCCACCAAAGTGGACCGATCGGCCGCCTACATGGCCCGTTACATCGCCAAAAACCTGGTGGCGGCGGGCGTGGCGGACCGCTGCGAGATCCAATTGGCCTATGCCATTGGGATCGCCGAGCCCGTGTCCATCATGGTCAACACGTATGGGACCGGCAAGTTGCCCGACCAGCAGCTCATCAAGCTCATTCGAGAGGTGTTTGACCTGACGCCACTGGGCATCATTCGCGCGCTCAAGCTGCGGCGGCCGATCTATCTCAAGACGGCCGCGTACGGTCACTTCGGTCGCAGCGATGATGGGTTCACGTGGGAGGAGCTGGACCGGGTGAACGACATCAAACGAGCCGCCAGGAACCGATGATCCCCCCACCTGCTGGGTTTCGCCAAGTTGAGATTGAACTGCCGGAGGCGAAACGTCCCGCGATAGCGGGACGGCCTACGGCCATCCAGCAGGTGGGGGGATGACGCCGACCATGAGCGCTTCCTCCCGCCGGTCCTGGCACATCAGCGATCCTGGACTGGCCGGCTCCGGTCGGTCCAAGATCGCCTGGGCCGAGAGCCAGATGCCGGTCCTGTTGCACATCCGCGCCCGGGCCTCTCGGACGCAGCCGCTCAAGGGTCTGCGCATCGCCTGTTGCCTGCATGTCACGACGGAGACGGCTCATTTGATGCTGACGCTGAAGGCCGGCGGGGCCCAGGTGGCCCTGTGCGCGTCCAACCCGCTCTCCACGCAAGATGACGTCGCCGCGAGCCTCGTCAAGGATTTCGGAGTGGCGGTCTACGCGATTCGGGGCGAGGATCGCCAGACGTACTATCGCCATATCGAAACGGTCTTGGCTTCCTCGCCGCATCTCACGATGGACGACGGGGCGGATCTCGTGTCAACGATCCATAAACATCCGGACCGGTTCGGGGAATCGGTCATCGGGGGAACCGAGGAGACCACGACCGGGGTGATTCGCCTGCGCAGCCTCGAGGCCCAAGGGAAATTGCGCTACCCCATCATCGCCGTGAATGACGCGAACACCAAGCATCTCTTCGATAATCGCTACGGCACCGGCCAGTCCACGATTGACGGCATCCTCCGCTCGACGAACCGCCTCTTGGCGGGTTCGGTCTTCGTCGTCTGCGGGTATGGCTGGTGCGGCAAAGGCTTGGCCCAACGCGCGCGAGGCATGGGCGCCCGGGTGATCGTGACCGAGATCAACCCCGTCCAGGCGCTTGAGGCGGTGATGGATGGGTTTGGGGTCATGCCGCTGGCCGCGGCGGCCAGGATCGGGGAGATCTTTGTCACGGTGACCGGATGCAGCAGCGTGATCCGGGAGGAGCACTTCCGGCGCATGAAGGACGGAGCCCTGGTGGCGAATTCCGGGCACTTCGATGTCGAGCTCGACCTGCCCGCGTTGAGGCGCCTGAGCCGGTCGCGCCGGGTCCTGCGCAACGGCATCCAGCAGCATGTCCTGAAGGACGGCCGGCGGATCAACGTCCTGGGAGAAGGCCGGTTGGTGAATCTGGCATGCGCGGAAGGCCACCCGCCCAGCGTCATGGATCTGTCGTTTGCGAACCAGGCGCTGGCCTGCGAGTACTTGAACCGTTACGCGAAGCGGCTTGCCCCGAAGGTCTATCCGGTCCCTGCGGAACTTGACCGTGAGATCGCCGCGCTGAAGTTGAAGGCCCTCGGAGTGACCATTGATCGTCTGACGCCCGCCCAGCAACGCTATCTCGCCGGCTGGGAGCTCGGCACCTGATCAGCGTTCCGCCCGCAGCAGGCGCAGACAGGCTCCCACGGCAATGAGGTGGGGCAGCCACACCGCCACGGCCACCGGCAGGAACCCCTCCTTGCTGATGCCGTGGCTGGTGGCCACGCCCAGGTAGTACAACACCCCCCATCCCAGGCTTGTCCCAAGCCCGCGCAAGTGCCCCCGCGAGTGGCGCTGGCGCGTGGATCCCACGAATCCAATCAGGCAGACGACCAGGTTCATCAGCGGCATGGTGATCTTCGCGGCCAACTCAGTCGTGTAACGCCTCACGTTGGTGATGCCCATGCCTCGTAACTGGGTGATGAGGGTTCGCAGCTGTCCGATGCGCAGCGTCTCCGGTTCGGTTTCCGGCTGGCGAAGAGCCTCCGGCGTCACCGGGAAGGGGATCAGGCGCTCGACAAACGATTCCGGCTCCCCCGTGAGCGTGCCTTCCGCGCGCAAGCGAGTGAGGGTCCCCTGCAGCAGCAGCCACCCGTGGGGGGTGAAGATCGCGCGGTGCGCGTAGATCGTTTTCTTCGGGCGGTTGGCCGCGTCGTGTTCGAGCACGGTCAGGTCCGTGAGCTCCTGGGTCTTGAGGTTAAACAGCCGCGCGTGGTAGAGCCGGTTGGCCCCATCCAAGGTCGCGACATTCTCCAGCAGGTGTTCCTGGTTTTGGCCGCGGAAGGCTTCAAACCGGAGGCGCTCGTAGCCGGCCGCGGCCTCAGGCACGAGACCCTCATTCACGCCGAACACCACCAGGCTCACGAGCCACCCGACGAAGAGAAAGGGCACGCTGGCTCTGGCCAGGCTCAGGCCTCCCGCGTTCATGGCCAACAACTCCTGATACCGCACCAACCGCATGGTGATGAACGCCGCGCTGAACAACAACGCGAGTGGCGAGGCCTTCACGAAGACCAGGGGCGTGAAATTGAGGTAGTACGTCAGCACGGTGCGCATCGGGATGTGATAGCGCAGGATTTCATCCAAGTGCTCAAAGAGGTCGATCAGACAGCTCATGAACACAAACACCACCATGCACCAGAGCCACACAGGAATCAGCTGGCGCGCCAGATACCGGTCGAGGGTCTTCATGACGACCGTTTAGCGCCTCACCGCTTTAGCCAAGCTGATGCCGCCCATGAGAAGCCCCGCGAGGTTGGGCAGCCAGGTGGCGAGCCACGCCGGCATCCATCCCTTTAACGCCACGGCATTCACCCCGATGGCGGCCAGGTAATACGCCACAAACACGCCCAAGACCCACACGAACGTGACCAATCGCTCATGATGGTGGAGTCGCAAGCCCATGGCCAGTCCAAAGAGGACGAAGATGATGGTCGCGAAGGACGCCGCGACCTTGCGGTGGAACTCGATCGTGATGGGCAGGGCGTCAATGCCTTCCGCGATGAGCCGGGTACGTTCCTGGAGCAGTTCATGGAACGTCATTTCCTTGAGTTTCTTGCCGAGACGCCCTCGTCCCTCCGCATCCGGCGAGAGATTCATCGTGTAGGTGCCAAATGAGACTTTGTACAACGAGCCTGGGCGCTCGGGGTCCCACTCATCCACCGTGCCCTCGTAGAGCGTGAGGCGGACGGCCGAGCCCCCTTGGATGGGCTCAAATTCGCCGCGGGTGGCGACAATCGTTCTCGTGGGGCCTTGGGGCCTGGGTTCATAGATGCGGATGTTGAACATGGTCTTCCCCTCCACCTGATAGACGAACATCACGTAGGGGGTGAACTCCTTGATGAAGGTGCCGGCCTCGATGTACGCCGTGGGCTGCTTCATCCCGATGGCCTTCAGTTGCCGGCGGAACGCCAGATGGGCATCCGGGATGACCCGGTCGTTCAACACCACAATCCCGCCGCTGATCAGCGCACCGACCACGAGCATCGGCACGACGAGCCTCACGGGAGCAATCCCGGACGCCCGCATCGCGATGAGCTCGTAATCAGTGCTGAGCCGCCCGAACGCCATCACGATGGCGACCAGGCAGGCCATCGGAATCGTGAAGCTGAGCAGATAGGGGATCAGGTAGATCACCAGTCTGAGAATGTCCCAGATGCTCACCCCCTTGCTGATGACCAGCTCGGCAAACTTGATCAGGTTGCCGACCAGGAGGACCACCGTCAAGCCGCCGACCGTCACCAGAAAGGGGCCCAGGTGCTCTCTCAGGAGGTAGGTCCGCAGAATTTTCATGGTTCGACTCGCTTTCGCTCGCTCACCATGAACCCTGAGCGAAGTCGAATGGGTTCATCGGAGGGGCGCGCGGGCCGCGGTCAGGACAAACACCTCCCGCACACCACCGGCCCGCAAGCTCCAGGCGCAGCTCTCGGCCGTGGCCCCGCTGGTCAGGACGTCATCCACCAGGAGCACCGCGCGATCAACGAGCGAGCGTGCGCGAGTACGAAACAGCCCCTCGACATTCCGGAACCGCTGCGGGGTCGTCAGGCGTGTCTGGCTGGTGCTCCAACGGGTCCGGCAGAGGAGGCGGGGATCATAGGGGAGGCGCAGGGATCCGGCCACCCATTGCGCCAGGCTCGCCACTGGATCATCGCCTCTGAGTCGCCGTTTGATCCAATGCATGGGAACCGGAACGATCCGCGTGATGGAAGCAAGCGGCAAGGTCGCTTCCGCAGTCCGGCTCATGCCCAGGGCTAACCAGCGGCCAATTCGGTGATGGCCCTGATACTTGAAGGCGTGGATGGCGTCCCGAACCGTCGTCTCGTAGGTGAACGGGGCGCGAGCCACGGTGAAGGCGCGTGGACGTCGTCGGCAGGGCTGGCACAGCAGGCGCGCATCGAACGCCCCAGGGACTTCCGCGCCACAGCATTGGCACAGGGGAAGGGAAGGCGCCCGCACGTCTTGCCGACACGCATCACAGAAGACGGCCGTCGCTGTGATGCAGGCACGACGACACAACAGACACGAAGGAGGGCACACCACGTTCGCAATCGTCATGAGGCCGTAGCATAGCATGCCCCGCCAACCAGGTCAACGCAGCCGCAGATGCTGTCCTCATTTGGCAGGGCCTGCCGCTGCGCGATGTGCAAAATCTACTTGTGCGCTTGTGTCCTATCACCAAAGTCGCCTTGATGCTTTCGTCACCGATATGATATAGTTGCCATATAGTTGTACGGACCGTGCGTTTCAACCGGATGAGCGACACGCCCTCTGCCGGGGGCGTGTCTTCGTGTCGGACGAGTCGAGGACTCAAGACGGATGCACCATCCAGCTGACGGAACGTCCGAGAACCATTCTCCGCGAGCCCACCGGGTCATCGCGTCCTTGAATCGAGAGCAGGTGGATTTTTTGGACAAGATCGGCAAAGACGCCCTGTTCTCTTCTGGGGTGAAGCTGTCACGGACCCAGATTCTTGCCGCGATGGTTAACGCCCTCAGGCGGTTTCATCTCACCGGCGAAGGGATCATCAGTTCTGAACAGTTCGAGGAGCGGGTCGTCCACAGCCTTGGCAAGGCGCGAGGAGGCAAGCCCCATGCCTGACATCCGGCCCAACTGGGCGGCCCGCGCGGCGCTGCTCCCGACGGGCATCCGCCTGAAACTCCTTTTGGCTTTTGTGCTCATGTCCGCCATCCCGTTGACCATGTTGCTCCTGTTGGCGGCATGGTTTGCGCTGCCCTCCGTGCGCGACTTCTACCAGTTGGAACGCTGGTTTCCCCTCATCGCCGCGCCCCACGAGGCCACCTGGTGGCTCTTCTGGATGCTCGCCCTCACCGTGCTGATCGCGTTTCTCGGCGGGTTGTATCTGGCGATCAAAATCATCCAGCCCGTGATTCATCTCAGCCATGGAGCGACGCAGTTGGCCAAGGGAGAGTCCGACCGCCTCCTCTCGAGCGGGTTAGGCGGCGAGTTGGATGACTTGAGCGGGGCGTTCAACCAGCTCACGATGCGCATCCGCGACAACATGAGCGAGCTGAAACAGTTCGGCGAGCGCAGCAGCCAGATCAACCTGGAGATTCATAAGCGGGTCATCATGTTTTCCGGATTGCTGCAGATCGGGGAGCTGGTGAGCAGCGGCGGAGAATTGGAAGTCGTGCTGGATCTCGTGGTGGAGAAGCTCGCGTTGTTGGAAGACCGGGGCTTCAGTTTCCTCTGCCTGCAACCTCTTGAAGACCTCCCCGTGACCCTCCGGCGGGCGAATGGGATTGACGTCGGCATCCTCCGCTCGGCCATTTTCGACTCGGTGAGCACCTGCATTGACGCCGCGCATCCTGCGAGCGACACGATGCGACCGACCTGGGAGCAGCTCGGCCGACCCAATCTGCTGGTGCAGGCGGTCAGCGTTCGCCGGCGCGTCATCGGCGTCTTGGGGGCCGGGAACTTCGATCCGAACTCCCAGTGGTCTGTGGAGATGGTCGATCTCATCGCCATCTTCGCGAAGCACGCCACCTTGGCGATCGAGAACGAGCTGCTGCTGCGGAAAACCAAAGCCTTGGCGATCTATGACGAGCTGACCGGGGTGTATAACGAACCGTATATGCGCGAGCGTCTGGCTGAGGAAATCAAACGGGCCGTGCTCTACCAACGGCCCTGCGCCTTCGCCATGTTTCGCATCCAGGATTTAGGCGAGTTTCGGCAACGTCACGGAGACTCCGAGGCCGAGCGCGCGCTCAAGAACATCACCCGCGCGGTCCGGGAATCGGTGAGCGAGGTGGACCGGGTCGGACGGTTTACCGGCAACGTGATCGCGGTCGTCCTCCCGGAGTGCAATAAACGGCAGGCGGCCGACGCGGTCAGTCAGATCTGCGCACGGGTGAAGACGGCCTTTGCCGGCTCGCAGGATGCGAGGGACCGGTTGACCCTCATCGGCAGCGTGGCGGAGAATCCGGTGGACGGCTCCACGGCTGAGGACTTGATTCGGAAGGCCTCCACCGGCATCCAGGCGTCTTGATCAATCGAAGGCAACGGAGCGAGGTGACGATGGGCGTTGAGATGAAGACGACCATGGAAGGGCTGCTGCGCCAGGTGGTGGATCGAGGAGCGACGGATTTGCATCTCACCGCAGGCCTTGCGCCGTACATCCGCTTGGACGACCGCCTGTTGCCCCTGGAAGGGCCTCCCCTGAGCGGAGGGGAAATCCGGGAGATCGCCTATGCGTTCCTGACGCAAGACAAGATCGAGCGGTTTGAACGCTGGAAAGAGCTGGATTTCGCGTTCTCGATTGAGGGGCTGGCCCGCTTCCGGGC
>JACQRB010000062.1 GCA_016206685.1 Candidatus Omnitrophota bacterium
CGCGGGTATAGCACAGTGGTAGTGCGCTAGCTTCCCAAGCTAGTTACGCGGGTTCGATTCCCGCTACCCGCTTGTCTGTGAGCAAAGGAATTCCGTCATCATTGATTATCGCCTGCGGGCAAGTCATGTCATCTGGTTTGCGGTTGTGAGCGCGGGATGTGCCCGAGTTCCCCCAGTGCAGCCTCCCATTGCGACCGTCGCACCGCTCCCCCAAGTCCAGGGCTCGTACTACCAAGTCCAGCGGGGCGAAAGTCTCTGGGGGATCGCCCATGATTTTGGGTGGGACGTCCACGCCCTTGCCAAGATCAATCGGCTGTCCAATGTGCGCCAGGTGAAAGTCGGGCAGCGGCTGTTCATTCCTCCGCCGCCCGAATCGAACCGGTTTCTCTGGCCCGCCCGCGGCACCGTGGGGAGCGCGAAAGAGACCGGGGGTGATGCGGCGGCTGTGCGGGGACTGGAGATCCAGGCTCAGGAAGGCGCGCTCGTGCGCGCCTCGCGCACGGGGCGAGTCGCGGTGGCGACGCGCCAGCTCTCCGGATGGGGCAAAACCGTCTTGCTGGATCACGGGGACGGGTATGTCACGGTCTATGCCAGGCTGAACCAATTGCTTGTCAGTCCAGGGATGAACGTCCAGCAGGGCAATCCGGTTGGGCAGGCCGGGCGGGCGCCGCTCTATTTTGAGATCCGCTACGGCACCTCGTTGCGCGATCCGCTGCAGCTCCTCCCATGATCCCACCACCTGCGCCGGCTTGCCGCAGGCAAGCCTCGATGAGTATGACCGAAAGATCTGTAGATACCGCGTTGTTCCTCATCGTCACAGCGGCCAACAGGCTTAACTGGAGTGGCCGCTGTGAGGCGCAGGTGGTGGGATGAGCCACGACCTGCGCCCCACCCTGACGGCGCACGTGCGCCAGCGCGTCCAGGCGCTTGACGAGGGCTTCCGTCATAACCTCGCAGTGCTCGGGCCGGTGGGCAGTGGCAAGAGCTTCTTGTTGCAGCAGGCCGTCTCCTCGTGTGCGCAAGGCCGTGCGCTGCCGGTGATGGTGACGCTCCAGCGCGACTCGATGCGGGCTTTTTTGCGGAGGTTCGCCACCGCGGTCCTGGAATCCGCCATCGCTCCCGACCATGACGAACCGCTGGAAGCCCTCCTTGCGCGCGCGGCGATCACGCTGCCCAAGACCACGGCCGCGATTGCGCAGCTGGGACGCTACGAGACCGGGCGCCTGCAGGCCGAAGCCTTCACGCATGCCCTGGATGTCATCCCCGTTCTGCACCAGGAACTCCAGCGCCCCTGCATCATCGTGCTCGATGAGTTCCTCCATCTGGAGGCGTTGGGCGTCTCCCACGCGTTCCATGAGCTGGGCAAGCGGGTGATGACGTGGCCGTTTGCGCTGTTTCTGCTGAGCAGCTCTTCCAGCTTCCGCGCGCGCGACATCTTGCGGGAACGGTTGCAGTTGCTCTTCGGCCAATTTGAGGTGATCGCGTTGGGCCCCATCGAACCCACGGCCGCGATCCCGTGGATGGCCCGGGAACTGCCTGAGTCGGAGTCCATGAGCCGCGTCCTGCAGTTTGTGCACCGATGGGTGGGAGGGTCTCCCTGGTATGTGAGCGTCGTGCTCGGACGAATGAAAGAACGCCTCCTCTTGAAACGCGATCGCACGCTCGACGCCGAGGCGCTGCTGGTTCAGGCCGCCTGGGATGTGCTGGGCCATCCCAACGGCGTGTTGTATCAGTGGTGCGCGGCCCAAACCGACCAGGTGCGACATGTCCACTCTGGTCTCTTGGCACGGGAGGCCTTGGGTGCGCTTGCGCATGGGATGCGCACGACGCAGGCCATCGCCGGCTACTGCGGCACGCGCCGCAACGTGTCGGTGGCCCTGCAGGCGCTGGTGGAGCGCGACCTCATCCAGCGCAAGGGCGGCTGTTGGGTGATTCCGGATCAGTTGCTGGCCTGTTGGTTGGCGGCCCAGCCTGAAGCCGGCCAGCCGCGAGGGGCGAAGGCCCGTCAGGCGGCGGCGAAGCGGTTTGAGCGCGCCATCCACACCCTGTGGGCCCAGTGGCAACAGGCGACGACGCAACCGTTCGCCGAGCGCATCAGCCGCCTCCTGAGATGCTTCCGCAACGAAACCGTCTCGCTCGACCACAAGACCGGACGTCTCCCATCCTTTCAAACCCTGCGCACCGAGCGGCCGGCCCGCGGCGGGGAGACCTACGTGGTCGCCGACGGCGAAGGGCGTCGCTGGTGTTGCCTGGTGCGCGAGGGTAAACTTGAGGAAGGGGATATCGCGGCCTTCGAGGAGTTTTGCCGGACCCAATCGCCGCGGCCGTCGCGAAAAGTCGTGATCGGCCAGGACGGCCTGGAGCTCAATGCGACGTTGGCGGCCAAGGCCGCCAACATGTGGGTGTGGGATCCCGACGACGTGGCGCTGTTGTCTCTGCTCTACGGACAACCCATGGCCGGCCAGCAGGTGGGGTGAAGCAGCGATGCCCGTGTCAGACCGGCAACTCCACACGCTCATCACGCGGGAAGAATTGGAAGCCCGCGAAGCGCAGTGGCTCGCCCCCTATGCCATGCAGAGCGCGCACACGCGGGGGCGGCAGCAGCCGGAGCCCGAGGACGGTTTTCGCACGGTCTATCGGCGCGACCGGGACCGGATCATCCACTCGACGGCCTTCCGCCGCCTGGAGTACAAGACCCAGGTGTTCGTCAACCACGAGGGCGATTACTACCGCACCCGCCTGACGCACACGCTGGAGGTGGCGCAGATTGCGGTGTCCATCGCCAGGGTCTTGCGGCTCAACGAGGACTTGGTGGAGGTCATCGCGCTCGCCCACGACATCGGGCATCCGCCCTTCGGGCATGCCGGCGAGGATGCGCTGCGCTCGCTCATGAAAGACCACGGCGGGTTTGATCATAACCTGCAGGGCCTGCGCATCGTCGATCTGCTGGAGGAACGCTACCCAAATTTCCCCGGGCTGAACCTGACCTGGGAGGTGCGTGAGAGCATCAACAAGCACCGCGCGCCGTACGAACAGCCGGGGTTGCCTGTGGCGCTGGACCCCAACGCCTCAGCCCTCCTGGAAGCCCAGATCGCGGACATCGCGGATGAGATCGCCTACGACAATCATGATTTGGATGACGGCCTGACCTCCGGGCTGATCAAGGAAGAGGACCTTCGCGGCTTGGCGCTCTGGGACGCGGCCAGGCAGGCGATCGAGGTTCGCGCACCCCAGACCAACCCGGAGATCCGCAAGTATCAGATCATCCGCGAGTTGATCAACCGGCAAATCACCGACTTGGTCCAGGACTCCCTGCGCCGGCTGGCAGCGCACCGCGTCCAGTCAGTCGAGGACGTGCGCGCCTGCCGGGAGCGGCTCATCGGGTGCAGCGAGCCGATGCAGCAGATGCGCAAGCCCCTCAAGGCGTTTCTGTGGACGCGGCTGTACCATCACTACCGCGTCGTGCGCATGGCCGATAAGGCCACGCGTTTCATCACGGAGCTCTTCGAGCTGTACCTGAAGAAGCCGGAGCAGCTGCCCAACACGACGCGCTCGCGCGTCGAGCGGGGGGAGGAGCCGTCCCGCGTCGTGTGCGACTACATTGCCGGCATGACGGACCGATACTGCTTGGAGGAATACAAGAAATTGTTTGACCCCTTTGAGCGGGTCTGAGTCAGGAGGCAGTACGCAGTAGGCAGTAAGCAGGAGGAGAGGTAACCGCGGAGGAGGAGGATGAGCAACAGCGTCACACGATCGGCTCCAGCATTGAGGACGTGCACCGTTCTGCTTTCTGCTTTCTGCTTTCTGCTCACTGTCCTTGGATGTGGGGGGAAGACCAGTTCGTTGTTGTTGGAACGCCAGGCACGAGGCCCCATCGCGGAAGAGCAAGCCGTCGCCACATCCGTGATCTGGGCGTTGGAGCCTGCCACGCAAACCAAAACCCAAAACGGCCTGGACATCTCGCTGACCCACGCCACCATGCCGTACCTGAACAAGCTGTTTAACAACAAGCAGGTCTTCGGCGGCCATGCCGGCCTGAATCCCTATTTCAGAGAGCAGTTGGTGTTCTATGTGAGGATCGCCAACCACACCGGCAAGCGTGTGCGGATTGAGCCGGATCGGTTCGTCTTGCTGGACGACCGGGGCAGTCAATACCACTTCCTCAGCCCGGATTACGGGACCGCCCTGGCCGAATCCAAGGCGCCGGTGGCCACCACGACTCGCGGGATCTTGGACGACGCCAGGCCCGGGTATTTCGGCGTGGGATTGCCGGTCGGCAAGATCATCGGCAAGCCCCAGCAGCGCTTCGCCCTCCTGGAACTCGCGAGCCTGCAAGCCGGAGATATCTACGACGGGGTCGTCTACGATGGGCTGATCGCCTTCTGGAGTCCCCACTGGGAAAGCCAGAAACTCAAGCTCATCCTGGGCGGCATCAAGACGAACTTCGACGCGGCGGATCTCCCGCAGGCGGTGCTGGAGTTCGTGTTTGAGTGTGCCGCCAGCCATCCAAAGTAAACAGCGGCCCGCGCGATGTCCATCCTGGCGTCTGCTCCTACGCCACAGCGCCTGGAGGAACGCCTTCTCGCCGATCTCACCCACGCCCAGCGCCAGGCGGTCACGCACCAGCAGGGCCCCCTGCTGATCCTGGCCGGTGCGGGCACCGGCAAGACCACCGTCATCACCAGGCGCATCGCGTGGCTCCTGGCCACCAAACAGGCCCGTCCCGAGGAGATCCTCGCGCTGACCTTTACCGACAAAGCGGCCGCGGAGATGGAAGAGCGCGTGGATGTCCTGGTCCCGTACGGCTACACGGACATCGCCATCTCCACCTTCCACGCGTTCGGCGACCGCCTCCTCCGTGAGCACGCCGTGGAGGCTGGCTTGTCGCCTGAGGCGCGCGTGCTGTCGCGTGCCGAGCAAGTCGTCTTCCTCCGCCAGCATCTCTTCGCGCTGCCCCTCAACCGCCTGCGCCCCCTCGTGGAGCCCGACCGGTATCTGGAGGCGCTGGCGACGGTCATCGCTCGCGCCAAAGACGAGGCGGTCACGCCGGAGGAGTTTCTGGCGCTGGCGGCGGCGCACGAGGCCGCAGCCAAGGCCGCGCCGGAGGAGGCGCGCCTGAAGGTTGAGGCCGAGCTGACGCGGGAGATGGCCGCCTGCTACGAAGCCTACCTGCGCCTCCTGCGCGAGGCCAAGGTCCTCGATTTCGGCGGGCAGATTCTGCTGACCATCTGGCTGTTCGAGCAGCACCCCGAGCTGCTGGAGCGGCTCCGCCTCCGGTACCGCTACATCCTGGTGGACGAGTTCCAGGACACCAACTTCGCGCAGTTCCGCCTCCTGCAATTGCTCGCCTCGCCGACTGCCAGCATCGCGGTCGTCGCGGACGACGATCAGAGCATCTATAAGTGGAGGGGCGCCGCCATCAGCAACGTCCTGAAATTCCTGGAGCACTACCAGGACGTGCGGCGGGTCGTGCTGACGGAGAATTTTCGGTCCAGCCAGGCGATCCTGGATTGCGCCTACCGCCTCATCCGCTTCAACGACCCGGACCGCCTGGAGGTGACAGAACAGATTGACAAGCGGCTCATCGCGATGAGCCCGCGAACCGCCGTTGAACCGAAGCCGGCGGTCTTCGACACCGTCTCCAGCGAAGCGGATTGGGTCGCGACGCAGATTCAACAGCAGCTCGCCTCCGGGAGGCGACGGCCCGGAGACTTCGCGATCCTGGTGCGGACCAACAGGGAAGCGGACCTGTTCCTGCGAGCGCTCAACGTCTGCGGGATTCCCTGGCAATTCAGCGGCGCCAGCGGGCTCTTTGCCAGGGACGAAGTCAAGATGCTGGTGTCCTGCCTGAGGATCCTCGCCGACCCTGAAGACAGTCTCAGCGCCTATCACGTCCTCAGCTCCTCGCTCTACAACTGCCCGATGGAAGATCTGGTCGCGTGTCTGGCAAGGGCCAACCGGACCAACCAGGGGCTGCAGGCGGTTCTCAAAGAAGCGCTGGCAGGGAGGCCTGAGGGCCCCGCGTTGAGCGAGGAGGGCCGCCGCCAGATCGAGGCGTTCTCGAGCGACGTGAAGCGCCTCTGCGAGCTGTCCCGCACGCACTCTCCGGGTCAACTCCTGTACCGCTGGCTGACGGATACCGGATGGCTCAAGCGGCATGCGGCCCTGGAGCGAGCCGAGGACGCCGACCGTCTCCAGTCGGTGGCACGGTTCTTCGACCAGCTCTACCGGTTTGAGGGGCTGCTGGGCAACCGCCTGCCTGAGCTCATGCGTTCCCTGGAGTGGTTTCAGGCGCTCGGCGAGTCGAACGGCGAGGAGTTCGATCCCCTGGCCAATGACCGGGTCCGCGTGCTGACGATCCACAAGGCGAAGGGGCTGGAGTTTCCCGTCGTGTTCATGGTGGGGCTGGTCCAGGGACGCTTCCCGACGCCGCTGCGCCGGGAGGCGCTTGAGCTGCCGGAGCCGCTGCTCAAGGACCTCCTCCCGTCCGGCGATTACCACCTGCAGGAGGAACGGCGGCTCTTCTACGTCGGGATGACCCGCGCCAAGGAGGAGCTGTATCTGACCGCCGCCCACGATTACGGCGGCAAAACCGTCCGCAAGGTGAGCCAGTTCGTGCTGGAGGCGCTGAACCTGTCGGCGCCGTCGCCGCCGGCCATCCCCTCCGTCGAGGAGCGCCTCTCCAGGGCGCGGCCGCCCGCGAGCGAGGCGAGCCCCGAGCGAGGTCGAGGGACCGCCGCCCTGCCGGAGCCTCTGCGTCTGGATGCGCACGGAGCGTACGACTATCTGACCTGCCCGTTGAAGTTCCGCTATAGCCATGTCCTGCGGATCCCCATCATGCGCTACCCGTCGATCATCTACGGCGCGACGCTGCACAAAGCCGTGGAGCTGTTTTTCAAGCGTCAGATGAAGGGACAGCCCATGAGCGAGGCGGAGTTGCTGGACGCCTTTGAGCAGGCGTGGAGCTCGGAGGGCTTCCTGACCCGCGAGCATGAGGAGCAGCGCCTGGCCCGTGGCCGGGAAGTGCTGCGGGCGTTTTTTGCCGCGCAGCAGCGCAATCCGGAACAGCCCACCCTCATCGAGGAAAAATTCACCTTTCAACTCGATGACTTCCTCGTGGCCGGCCGGTGGGACCGGGTGGACTGCCGCGGCGATGAGGCCGTCATCATTGATTACAAGTCCTCGGAGGTGACCAAGCCGCGTGAAGCCGATAAGCGTGTCCGAGAATCGCTTCAGATGGCTGTCTACGCGCTGGCGTGGAAGACGCTCCACGGGATCCTGCCGGCCCGCCTGGAGCTGCGGTTTCTGGAAACCGGTCTCGTCGGGAATGCCACGTTCACCGACGAGGATCTCCAGGAGACCTGCCGGCAGTTGAGGGAAGTGGCCCGGGGCGTCCGGGCGCTTGACTTCCATCCCCAGCCTCAGGAATACGCCTGCCGGTGGTGCGCCTACCAGTCCATCTGCCCCTTCTCCGCCGTCTGATCGCCTCGTCCCGTTCATCCGCCGAAGAAATCCTCCTCCAGCCCTTGACGAAAGGATTAGTAATATGGTTAATTTTAAATGGAAAGTAAAATGCGTTAATAAGTAAGATGCCTTTAAGGAAGGATGGTTGAAGTGAGCGAGACAGCAAGCGACTCAGGCGTCGGCGCCTATACGTGCGAGGGAGTCACCACGATGTTTCAGCGATCACATAAATCAGCTCAGATCGGCGCGGCGGAGATGTCCGAGGCGCGTTTTCGTCGCTTCCTGCGGGAGCTGAGCGCCTATGAGCATCGGCTGGCCTACGAGGACACGTTGAACGCCTTCCTCGATCTCTACTCCTCGTGGATGAAGACGCACGAGCCGTGGCTGAAGATCCGGGTCGTGATGCTCGCCTTCGAACTGCACCGGATGGATCCGGCCTTCGAGTGCAGCCTGTCCTTTCGGGACTGACGCCCGCATGCGCGACATCGTGGTCCGCAACCTCACCTCAGGGGATTGGTGCAACCGGGACTGCCTGGTGACGGAGATCATGCGCCAGGGCGAGCTGGTCTCGACCGTGACGCGACGCTGCACCTACCGGGTGGAATCGCGCACCACCGTCCTGTCCATGGATGACTCGATTCACTGGGCGAAAACCCTCGATCCGCTCCCGCCCCGCCAGGTCTACGTGACGAAGGATCTGGATCCCCAGACCGGCCAGGAGCGGGTGGTCTACAAGGTCCTGGGCTATTTGTACGCGGTGCTCGATCGCGAGGTCTTTTGCATTGGCTACCGCCATCTGCTCGCGATGACGGTGGAGGCGGACGAGCAAACGGGCTGCGAAAGTTAAGGGCTCCGTGAGGCCCTTGTTTCGCCGCAGGACGAGGCGGGTATCGAGCGGATACCCCCGCTGTGGCGCCGGGTGACTGAGGCGGTCACCCGGTTTTTTTATGCCTGTGCGCGAGGTGTGGTTGACGGAGGTTACGCGCCATGTTAGAGTGGGGCCGCGATGACGGGTTCCAAGACCTCGATTGCCGTCTTAGGCGACGGAGGCTGGGGCACGACGCTGGCGATCCACCTGCACCGGCTGGGGCATCGGGTCAGGTGGTGGGGGGCGTTTCCGGCCTACGTCAGGCTCCTGGCTCGTCGTCGGGAAAATCCCAAGTTCCTGCCCGGCATCGCCATTCCGCACCGCCTGCCCGTGACCGCCGACCTCGGTGAGGCGCTCCAAGACGCCAAGCTCGTGATCCTGGCGGTTCCTTCGCAACACCTGCGCGGCGTGCTGCATCGGGTGCGCCGCTGCCCCCATGCCGGCAAGGCGTTTGTCAGCGTCGCCAAGGGCATCGAGACCCGCACCCTCAAGCGCATGTCGCAGGTCATGACGGAGGAGCTCGGCCCGGTCCCCATCGCGGTCCTTTCCGGCCCGAACATCGCGCGGGAAATCGCCCGGGGACATCCGGCCAGCTCCGTGGTCGCCTCGACCCATGCGCGGCTGGCGGCTGACGTGCAGCATGCCTTTATGAGCGAGCGGTTCCGCGTCTATACGTCGAGGGACGTCGTCGGGGTGGAGCTGGGCGGCTCGCTCAAGAACCCGGTGGCCATCGCGGCGGGCATCGGGGATGGGCTGGGCTTCGGGGCCAATGCCAAGGCGGCGCTCATCACGCGGGGCGTGGTCGAGATGGCGCGCTTGGGCGTGGCGATGGGCGCCAAGCCGGAGACCTTTTGGGGCCTGAGCGGCTTGGGGGATCTCATCACGACCTGTCTGGGCGGGCGCAACCGCTGGTTGGGCGAGCAGCTTGGCAGGGGCGAACGCTTGTCGGAGGTGCTGGCCCACACCGAGATGGTCATCGAAGGGGTGGAAACCACCAAGGCCGCCGTGGCGCTCGGCCGCCGCTCCGGCGTGGAGCTGCCGATCATCGAGCAGGTCTATGCCGTGCTCTTCCGCAGGAAAAACCCGACCACCGCCCTGCGCAGCCTCATGGGGCGCTCGCGCAAGGCCGAGTTCGCCTAGTCCCGCCGTCGTGGTTGACAGCATTCCTCGTGGCTGCTACCCTGTACTCGCTTTCCGCTTTGAACGGTTTGTCCGGGGCGTGGCGTAGTTTGGTAGCGCGCCTGAATGGGGTTCAGGAGGTCGGAGGTTCAAATC
>JACQRB010000063.1 GCA_016206685.1 Candidatus Omnitrophota bacterium
GCTGGGGATCGTGCGTCCCGGGGACATGGGCATTGACCTGCTGCAGCTCAACCTCCACAAGACCTTCTCGACGCCGCACGGCGGCGGCGGGCCGGGCGCGGGCCCAGTGGGGGTGAGCCGGCGGCTGGCGGACTTTCTGCCGGTGCCGCGCGTGAAAAAAACCGGCGCACGATTCGCCTGGGATGAGCGCGTCAAGCGCACCATCGGGCGCGTCCATGGCTTCTACGGCAACGTCGGCGTCCTCGTGCGGGCGTACGTCTATATCCGCACGCTGGGCAAGGAGGGCCTGGAGCGGGTCAGCCGGATGGCGATCCTCAACGCCAACTATCTGAAAGCCCGGCTCTCGGACACGTTCGAGGTGCCGTTTGACGACCACTGCCTGCATGAGTTCGTGGCGTCGCTGAAGAATCTGAACGCCTTTGGGGTGGACGCGCGAGACGTGGCCAAGCGGCTGCTCGATTACGGCTTCTACGCGCCGACGATCTATTTCCCCCTGCTCGTGGAGGAAGCCTTCATGGTCGAGCCGACCGAAACCGAATCCAAAGAAACGCTGGATGCCTTTGCGGATGCGCTGATCCGCATCGTGGAGGAAGCCAGGACTTCGCCGGAGCTGGTCAAGCGCGCGCCGCAGAGCACCGCCGTCAACCGCGTTGATGAGGTGAAAGCCGCGCGGGAACTTGACCTGCGCTGGAGTGGACACGAGCAGCATGAGCGTCTTAGCGTCGCTTCCGCGTCTTGAGTCATGGCAGGTCCTGGTCGCGGATAAGGAAACCGCGGCCGCGCAGATGGCGATGGATGAGGCGCTGGCACGGACGGCGCGCGCGACATTCCGTCTCTTTCGCTGGCAGCGACCGGCGGTGTCGCTCGGGTTCAAGCAGCCGCCCCCCGCATGGGTGGAGCCGGGCGCGTTAGCCGGGCAGGGCATCGAGGTGGTCGAGCGCCCGACCGGCGGCGGCATCGCGGTCCATGGCAGCGACCTGTCCTGTTCGGTGGTGGTGCCGCAGGAGCCGCGCCGTGCGCTGGCCTCCTTGATGGAGGGCGTGTGCGAGGCGCTCACCGAGGGCGTGCGCGAGCTCGGCGTGTCCGTGGAGTGGACGCGTGACGCGCAGCAGCCTTCGCGCATCGCCTATTGCCTGACAGAGCCCAGCCCCTATGCGCTGATGGTGGCAGGGCGCAAGCTCTGCGGGTTGGCCGTCCGTCGCTACCAGGCCAGTTGGCTGATTCAGGGCTCCTTGTTGGTGGGCGCCTTGCCGGCCGTGTTTGCGCAGGTGATGCCGGCTGAGGTGTTCGGGGCGTTTCAGGCGCGCGCCATCACGCTCGAGGAGGCCGCCGGCCGGCTGATCCGTGACGAGGATCTGGTGACGGCGCTCATCGGGGCGTGGCGGCGGACCTGGAGCATGAGCAGCAGTGATGCGCTGTGATACGTGCAAACAAGAATCCCCGGTCGTCATGCGGGTCGTGGTCGCCAAGGATTACAACCGGGCGCTCGCCAGGCCCCTCTACAATTGTCCATCGTGTTTTGAGAAAAAGGAGCAGTCGAAACAACGGGCAAGGCTCGAGGTGAACAAGGAGTAAGACACACCATGCTGACGACCGTCGTGGGCAATTTTCCGAAGGTCGCCGAGGCCGGCTATGGGACCGCGGTCATCGGCGCGATCAACCGCTGGCAGAAGCAGGAGCTGTCGGATGGGGGATTGGAAGACGTGTTTCAGGACGTCACGCGCGCCGTGATCAAGGAGCAGGAAGCCGCTGGGATCGACGTGGTGACGGACGGGCAGATCCGCTGGGAGGACCTCGTCACGCCGCTGGCGCGGCGCCTGGAGGGCTTTGAGATCAACGGCTTGGAGCGGTTTTTCGACAACAACGTCTATTACCGCCGCCCGATCCTGCACAAGACGCCGGTGCGCAAGCAGCCGATCTTCCTGAAAGAGTACCTGTTCGCCCGCAGTTGCACGAGCAAACCGGTCAAGGCCGTCCTGCCGGGGCCGTATACGGTGGTCGCGTTGAGCGAGGACCGCTACTACCGCAACGTGCGCCCGTTTTTGCGCAGCATCGCGGAGATCCTCAACGAGGAGGCGCGCACGCTCGCCAAGGCGGGCGCGGTGATGATCCAGTTCGATGAGCCGGCGCTGGGCTTCGGCAAGCCGCCGATGAAAGACGTCGTGGAGGCGATCAACATCGCCACCACCGGCGTGCAGGCGAAGACCGCCCTGTACCTGTACTTCGGGCATCTGGACGGCACGCTTCCTGCGCTGCGGCCATGCCGGGTGGATCTCATCGGGGTGGACGTCGTCTCCGACCCGAAGGCCATCACGGCGGTGCGCAAGCAGAAGTGGACGAAGGAACTGGCGCTGGGGTGCGTGGATGCGCGTAACACCAAACTGGAGTCGGTGACGGAGCTGCATGCGTTGTTTGATGTCGTCAAGCGCGTGGTGCCTAAGGGCCGGCTGTACGCGAATCCCAACTGCGGGTTGGAGTTCCTGCCGCATGAGCAGGCCCGTCAAAAACTGAACCGGCTGGTCGAAGCCGTGCGGAGGTACAAGTAAATGTTGCTGACCACATCCGTAGGGTCGCTCCCGAAACCCGACTATCTCGCCAAGGCGCGCGCCCAGGCGCGCAAGGGCGAGTTGGACCACAAGGCCTTGCGGCGTCTTGAGGAGCAGGCGACGCGCGAGTGGGTGCAGTTCCAGGATGAGATCGGGATCGACATCGTCGTGGACGGTGAGCAGTACCGCGGGGACATGGTGGCGTTCTTCGCCGAGCAACTGCCCGGGTTCAAGCAGAGCAGCCTGGTGCGCTCGTACGGCAACCGCTACTACCGCAAGCCCATCATCGCGGACAAGGTCCGGCGTCCCAGGCCCGTGACGGTCGGCTGGTGGACGTTCGCGCAGTCGCTCACCAGCCGGCCGGTGAAGGGGATGCTCACCGGCCCCTACACCATCATGGACTGGTCGTTCAACGAGTACTACCCCTCCCGCCGCGCGACGGCGCTGGCGCTGGCGGGCGTCATCCATGAGGAAGCCAAAGATTTGGAGCGCGCCGGCGCGCAGTACATCCAGATTGATGAGCCGGCCATCTCCACGCGGCTCGATGAGATTGATCTGGCGATCGAGGCGCTGGGGGTCGTGACGAAGGGGCTGCGCGCCAAGACCATCACCCACATCTGCTACGGGAACTTCGAGGCGCTGGCGCCCAAGCTCATGAAGCTGCCGGTGGACCAGATTGACCTGGAATTCGCCAACCGGAAGTTCGAGCTCTTCGGCGCCTTCAAGCGGCTGCGCTTCACCAAAGAGGTGGGCTTAGGCGTGGTGGACGTGCACAGCCACCGCCTGGAGTCCGTCGAGGAAGTGGCGGACAACCTGCGCAAGGCGCTTGCGGTGTTCAAGCCGGAGCAGATCTACCCGGACCCGGACTGCGGGTTGAAGACGAGGACGCCCCAGGAAGCCAAAGACAAGCTGCGCGTCATCGTCCAAGCCACGCGGATCGTGCGCGACGAGCTCAACGGAGCCAGGAAGCCGTCTCGCCGACCCGCAGCGGTTGCCGCCGCGCGCAAACGATAAAAGGATTTATGGACGCGACTAAAGTCACGATCCCTGACCTGCTCAGGAAAAAGCCGCAGGGTGAGAAGATCACCATGCTCACTGCCTACGACTATCCCATCGCCTGCCTGCTCGATGAGACGGGGGTCGACATCATCCTCGTGGGGGACTCGCTGGGGATGGTCGTGCTGGGCTATGAGACGACGACGCCGGTGACGATGGAAGAAATGCTGCATCACGCCAGGGCGGTGCGCCGCGGCGTGAAGCGGGCCCTGCTGGTGGGGGACATGCCGTTCATGTCGTTCCATGGCTCGCTGACCGGGACCGTCGAGAACGCCGGGCGCTTCATCCAGGAAGCCGGTTGCGACGCGGTGAAAATCGAGTGGAAGGCCGGCATCGAGGATGTCGCCAAGGCCATCGTGGACGCCGGCATCCCGGTCATGGGCCACGTGGGCTTGACACCGCAGACCGCGCAGGCCGAAGGCGGCTTGAAGGTCCGCGGCAAGGATGCCGAGTCGGCCCTGCGCATCATCACCCAGGCCGTCGCGCTGCAGGAGGTCGGATGCTTTGCGCTGGTGCTGGAGTGTGTGCCGGACGTGGTGGCCCGGGAGATCACGCGCAAGCTCTCCATTCCGACGATCGGCATCGGCGCGGGCCCCTCCTGCGACGGGCAGGTGCTGGTCACGTACGATGTGATCGGCTTGTTTGAGCGCTTCAAGCCGAAGTTCGCCAAGCGCTATGCCGAGGTCGCGCCGGCGATCCGCCAGGCCGTCTCGGCATTTCGCCTCGACGTGCAGCAAGGCCGTTTTCCAGGCCCCGAGCAGACCTTCGCGATGCCGGAGGAAGAACTGGCGAGACTCAGACACGAGCTCGGCTCGTCGTAACCATGGGTGCCGGCGCGTACTATCCGCTGTTTGCCGACCTCCACGGCCGTCGCTGCGTCGTCGTGGGCGGCGGCACGGTCGCGCAGCGCAAGGCGACGACGCTGCTCGACTACGGAGCGGCGATCACCGTGGTCAGCCCCACCGCGACCAGGCGGCTGCTCGCGTATGCCCGGCGGGGAAGGGTTCGCTATCTGGCGCGCGCGTTCCGCCCGGCAGATCTGCGGGGAGCCTGGCTGGTCTACGCCGCGACGGATGACCCGCGCATCAACAAGTTGGTGTATCGCACAGCCACCCGGTTGCGGCTGTTCACCAACGTCGTGGACCAGAAGCCGTTGTGCTCCTTTATCGCGCCCGCCATCGTCAAGCGCGGAGATCTGGTCATCGCGATCAGCACCGGGGGGATGAGCCCCGCCGTCGCGAAGCGCCTGCGGCGCGAGCTGGCCGCGCATGTCGGCGCCGACTACGCGCGCCTGCTGAAGTTGTTGGGGAGTTTGCGGGGCGTCGCGAAGAGTCGTTTGCCCGGTTCCCAAGCCCGCAAGCGCTATTTTGACCGGTTGGTGGGCGGGCGCGTCTTCGCGTTAGTCCGGGCCGGCAAGACCTCGGCCGCGCGCCGCGAAGCCCTCGCCCTGCTCGATGAGCATGACAATCACGGATAATCCTGGGCAGCGACAGGACCCGCTGCCACCTGAATCATGCTGATGGTGATCGTGCATACGGTGTGCTCGCTCCTGAGCTACGCGGCGTTCCTCGTCGGGTTTGTGTCCGGCGTGCTGTTTCTCATCCAGGAGCGGCAGCTCAAACGCAAGCACATGGGGGTGCTGTTCCGCCGCCTGCCGGCGCTGGGGACGCTGGATCGGTGGAATCTGCTGGCGATCGGGATCGGCTTTGCGCTGCTGACCATCGGCCTCGTCTGCGGCGTGTGGGGTTCGCACCGGCTCCTGGGAGTCTGGTGGCGCTGGGACCCGAAGGAGCTCCTCGCGGTTGCGCTCTGGGGTTCCTACCTGGTCCTGTGGGTCGTCCGGGCGCGCGCGACGCTTCGGGGACGCAAGGTGGCGCTGTTGTCCATCCTCGGCTTTACGCTGGTCTTGTTTACCTTCCTTGGGGTGAGCCGGTGGCTGCCGACGTGGCACGCGTACCTGTAAGATGCACATCGTCGTAGTCGGAGCAAATTACCGCTCGTGTCCGATTGAAGTTCGGGAGCGCCTGGCGTTCCAGGCGGATCAGCTCGCCGCCGCGTATGCGGCATTGCGCGAGCACGTCGGCTTGGCGGAGTCGCTGATCCTCTCGACCTGCAACCGCGTGGAAATTTACGCCAACGCCACGTCGCCGGACGGCGCGGCGGCTCGGCTGGCGTCGTTCCTGGGCGCGCACAGCCGGCTCGACCCGCAGGTGTTGCGCCCGCAGCTGTACACCCATGCCGAGCCCTCCAGCATCGAGCATCTGTTTCGCGTCGCCGGCGGCTTGGACTCGATGGTCCTGGGGGAGACGGAGATCCTCCATCAGGTCAAGCGCGCCTATGAGCAGGCCCAGCGCCACGGCGCGACCGGCAAAGTGCTCAACGTCCTGTTCCAGAAAGCCCTGAATGCGGGCAAGGCCATCCGTGCGCAGACCGGCATCAGCCGGGGCTGCAGGTCGGTGGGGACCGTGGCCATCGAGCTGGCGCAAAAAATTTTCGGGGATCTGCGTCCGTACGCCGTCCTGCTTGCCGGGACCGGGAAAATCGGGGAATTGGTCCTGAAGCGGCTGTCCGCGCGCGGGGTGTCGCGCGTGCGGGTGCTCAACCGCTCGCTCGATCGGGCGCAGGCGCTGGCGGCCTTCTACGGCGGCCAAGCCTATGGGCTTGAAGCCTTGGAAGGGCAGCTCCTCGACGCTGATATCGCCGTCATGTCCACCGCCTCGCCCACGGCGCTGCTGTCCCGCGCGCAGGTGGCCGCGGTGATGCAGGCGCGGCGGCAGCGCCCGTTGTGCCTGATTGACCTGGGGGTGCCGCGCAACATCGAGCCCTCCGTCGGGGAGCTGGATAACGTGTACCGCTTTGACATTGATGACCTGCAGGGCTTGGTGGACCACAACTACGAGCGGCGCCGGCAGGCGCTGCAGGCGTCTCAGGCCATCCTCGAGCGCAAGGTGAACGGATTTTTGTCGTGGTGGCAGGAGGAGACGCAGGGGTGCGCGCAGCGTGTATCATCGGGACTCGTGGCAGCTCCTTGAGCCTTTGCCAGACGCAGATCATCCAGACCAGGCTGGAAGAGCGGGTCCCCGGGCGCCGATTCGTCCTGAAGACGATCAAGGCCGCCGCCGACCGGCAGCCGGACGTGCCGCTGGTGGCGATG
Organism: Candidatus Omnitrophota bacterium; assembly: GCA_016206685.1. Lineage (GTDB taxonomy): Bacteria > Omnitrophota > Gorgyraeia > Aquiviventales > Aquiviventaceae > JACQRB01. The sequence continues at coordinate 6,757 of JACQRB010000063.1, forward strand.
AGCGGGGAAGGGATCTTTGTCAAAGAGCTGGAGACCGCGCTCCTGAAGGGCGAGATTGATCTGGCCGTCCACAGCATGAAGGACCTGCCGCTTGAGTTGCCGAAAGGACTGTGTGTGGCGGCGGTGACCGAGCGCCAGGACGCGCGCGACGCCCTGGCGAGCCGCTCCGGGCAGTCGTTCGCAGAGTTGCCGGCCGGTTCGCGCGTCGGGACCTCGAGCCTGCGGCGGAGGAGCCAGCTGCTCTTCGCGCGCCGGGATCTGGAGATGATGGACATCCGCGGCAACGTGGACACGCGCCTGCGCAAGCTCGATGAGGGACGCTATGACGCGGTGGTGCTGGCCGCCTGCGGGTTGATCCGCTTGGGGCTGGAGGGGCGCATCACGGAGTACCTTCCGTTTGAGCAGATGCTGCCGGAGCCGGGGCAGGGGGCGCTGGGGATCGAGGCGCGCAGGGACGATGACGACACCCTCAAAATGCTGCAATCGTTGGATGACCCGACGTCGAGGGCCTGCGTGGAAACTGAGCGCGCGTTTCTGAACGCCCTCGGCGGCGGATGCCGCGTGCCGATCGCCGCGTACGCGCAGGTGTCGGGAGGAACGCTGCAGTTGGACGGCGCGGTCTTGTCTCCGGACGGCTCCCGCCGCTTGCATGACCACGCTGATGGGTCGGCGGATTCACCAGTTCAGTTAGGAGAAATCCTCGCGCGTCGGCTTATTGACCAGGGTGCCGAAGAATTACTCAAGACGATCGGTTTAACGCGCCCGTAGCTCAATTGGACAGAGCGTCGGCCTCCGGAGCCGAAGGTTATGGGTTCGATCCCCGTCGGGCGCGCCATTTCAAATGTGGAATGCAGAGTTCGGAGTGGGGAATGAGACAAGAAACTAAACCAACAATGAAACGTGGTATTCGGACGATTCCGCATTCCGCATTCCGCATTCCGCATTCGAGCAAAGGTATTGTCTATCTCGTCGGTGCGGGGCCGGGGGATCCGAAGCTGATCACCGTCAAGGGGCTTGAGGTGCTCAGGCAGGCGGACGTCGTGGTCTATGATCACCTGGTTGCCGAGCGCTTGCTCGACCACGCGCCTGCGGCCGCCAAGCGCGTCTACGTCGGCAAGGAAAAAGGCCGCCACGCCAAACCCCAGGACGCCATCAACCGCCTGCTGATTCGTCTGGCCAAATCCGGCAAGACCGTCGTGCGGCTTAAAGGCGGCGATCCGGTGCTGTTCGGGCGAGGCGGGGAGGAGGCGCTGGAGCTCTCGCGCGCCGGCGTCAGGTATGAGCTGGTGCCGGGCGTCACGAGCGCGCTCGCGGTGCCCGCCTATGCGGGCATTCCCGTCACGCATCGCCGGCTGTCCTCCTCCGTAGCGATCATCACCGGGCACGAAGACCCGGCGAAACCCGGGCACGCGATCCGTTGGGACCGGCTTGCCACGGCGACCGATACGCTGGTGTGCGTGATGGGCGTGGGCACGCTGCCGGCGATCGCCGGACAGTTGATCCGGCACGGCCGTTCCCGCGCCACCCCCTGCGCGGTGATTGAATGGGGCACGCTGCCCCGGCAGCGCACGGTGACCGGGACGCTGGCGACGATCGTCTCGCGGTGCCGGCAGGCGGACCTCAAGCCGCCGGCGGTTCTGGTCGTCGGCGAAGTGGTCCGCCTCCGTCGCTGGCTGAACTGGTTTGAGCGCAAGCCTTTGTTCGGCAAGCGCATCGTCGTCACGCGGCCCACCGACCGCTCCGAGCAGTTGGCGGACCTGCTGGAAGCCCTGGGGGCTGAGGCCATCCAACTTCCCGCTATCGAATTGGCGCCCGTGCAGGCGAATGGGGCGTTCCACCGGGCCATGCGCGCTCTCGACGAATTTGCGTGGGTGTTTTTCACCAGCCCCGAGGGCATCCAGTGGTTCCGGCGGCTGCTGGCTTCCGAGCGCAGGGATTTGCGCATCCTGCGCGGGCGGCGCATCGGCGCGATCGGTCCCAAGACGGCGGCGTCCATCGAGCAGCTTGGCATCCACGTGGATTTCGTCCCCAAGACGTTCAGCCAGGACGGCATGCTCGAAGGGCTGGCCCCCCGGCGGCTCCTCGGCCAGCGGGCGCTGATCCTGAGCGCCAAGGGCAGCCGTGATGTCCTGGAGCAGGGCTTGAAGCGCTGCGGGATGGACGTGGTGAAGGTGCCGATCTATCAGACCGCCGTGCCGGCGGCGTTGGCGCGGCGGGTGCGCGAGGTGTTTGCGCGGCCTGTGGATCTGGTGACCGTCACCTCGTCCAGTTGCGTGGACCACCTGGTGGAGGCGCTGCGCGCCGGCGGGCTCCATCGGCGCCTCCGGCGGATCCGGTTTGCGTCCATCGGGCCGGTCACCTCGGCCACCGTGCGGGAGCACGGCGCCCGAGTGGCGATCGAAGCCAAGCGCTCCACCATCGAGGCCTTGGTGGATGCCATTGTGTCGGCAAGACTCCCAGCGTCGAGGAGCCAGGGGGCAGCGGGTCCTGCCGCTGCGCCATCCCATCGTCCTCGCTCCGCCAAAGTTCTTTGGCGGATCGTCGGCTTCGCCCCGACAAAGTCGGGGCTGGCTCCGCGTCACCCGCTGCCCAACTGACGGAGGACTTCGTGGGCTACCCTGTCCATCGTCCGCGCCGGCTTCGAGCGCGTGAGCCGCTGCGCCGGCTGATCCGCGAGACGCGCCTGGCGGCGGACCAGCTCGTCATGCCGCTGTTCGTGCGCGCGGGCAAGAACATCCGGTTGCCCATCCCGTCCATGCCCGGGCAATTCCAGCTCTCGAGCGACCAGGTGGTCAGGGAATGCCAGGAGCTGCAGGCGCACCGGATTCCCGCGGTGCTGCTGTTCGGCATCTCGCCGCAGCAGAAGGACGAGAAAGCGACCCAGGCGTATGCCAAGGACGGTATCGTCCAGCACGCGGTGCAGGCCATCAAAGCGCAGGTGCCTGAGTTGCTGGTGATCACGGATGTGTGCCTGTGCCCCTTTACGAGCCATGGGCATTGCGGCGTCGTAAGGTTTGCTCAGGGTTCCGGGCTCAGGGTTCGGGGGAAACAGAAAACACACCAAAAGCCCAGAGCCCAGAGCCCAGAGCCCAGGACCGAGCGTGATTTTTCTATCGATAATGACGCGACGCTGGAGCTGCTCGCCAAGACCGCCGTGTCCCACGCGCAGGCCGGCGCGGACATGGTCGCCCCGTCAGATATGATGGACGGACGGGTCGGGGCGATCCGCCGCGCGCTGGACGAGACGGGCTTTTCGCATCTGCCGATCATGTCGTACGCCGCCAAGTACGCCTCCAGCCTCTACGGGCCGTTCCGGGAGGCGGTCGGCTCAGGGCCGGCGTTCGGCGACCGCAAGTCGTATCAGATGGACGTGGCCAACATCGAGGAGGCGCTCCGGGAGGTCGCGCTGGACCTGGAGGAAGGCGCGGACATCGTGATGGTCAAGCCGGCGCTGGCGTATCTGGACGTGATCCTGCGCATCAAGCAGCGATTCGGCTGCCCGGTGGCGGCCTTCAACGTCAGCGGGGAATACGCGATGGTCAAGGCCGCTGCCGCCCGCGGCTGGCTGCTCGAGCGTCCGACCTGGCTTGAGTGCTTGATCGCGATGCGGCGCGCGGGAGCCGATTTCATCATCACGTATTGGGCCAAGGAAGCCTCCAAACTGCTGCAGGAAAAATGACGCAGGTGATTGTGGATCGTGGATCGTGGATCGAGGAAGCGCAACGCTATCTCGTCGGAGGCGTCAACAGCCCGGTGCGGGCGTTCCGGGCGGTTGGGCGGGAGGCGATCGTCGTGACGAAAGGGCAGGGGGCGCTGATCAGCGACGCCTCCCGGCGCACGTGGATTGACTGCATCATGGGCTGGGGGGCGTTGATCCTGGGGCATGCCCACCCCGGCGTCCTGCGCGCGGTCCGACGGCAAACGGCCGGCGGCGTGCTTTTCGGATTGACGAATCAGGCTGAAGCGGCGTTGGCCAAAGCGATCAGCGAAGCCATGCCCTCAATTGAGCAGGTGCGGTTCACCCCCTCGGGGACCGAAGCCTGCATGACGGCGGTCCGTCTGGCTCGCGCCTGCACCGGCCGCTCCAAGGTCCTGACGTTCGAAGGCTGCTACCACGGGCACAGCGACGGGCTCCTGGTCAAGCGCAGCGAGGGCGTGCCGGAGGCGATTGCGCAGGAGACGATCGTGATTCCGTACAACGACCTCGACGCGCTCGAGGAGGCATTCCGGCGGTTTGGGGAGCAGCTTGCGTGCGTGCTGCTGGAGCCGGTGGCGGCGAACATGGGGGTGGTGGTGCCCGAGGCGGAGTTCCTGCGGCGCCTGCGGGAGCTGACCCGGCGCCACGGCGTCCTGCTGATGTTCGATGAGGTGGTGACGGGATTCCGCGTCGCGTATGGCGGGGCGCAGACGCGCCTGGGCGTCACGCCGGATCTCACCGTGCTGGGCAAGATCATCGGGGGCGGGTTTCCGGTCGGCGCCATCGGCGGGCCGCGGCAGCTGATGCAACGCCTGGCGCCGGAAGGAACGGTGTATCACGCCGGGACGTTTGCCGGCCATCCCGTGGCGATGGTCGCCGGTCTGACGACGCTGCAGCTCCTGCAGCGTCGTGCGCCCTACGAACGTCTGGAGGCGCTTGCCGCGCAACTGGCCGACGGGATACGCGACGCCGCGCAGCGCGCGGGTGCGGCGGTCGAGGTGAATCATCTAGGCTCGATGCTCACGGTGTTCTTCGCCGACCAGCCTGTCAGGCGGTTCCAGGATGCGCAGCGCGCCGATCCCGCGCGCTTCGCCCGCTTTGCGAACGGGCTGGCCGACCACGGCGTGCTCATTCCGCCCTCCCAGTTTGAAGCGATGTTTCTCTCCACCGCCCATACGCGCGAGCACGTCGAGCGCATCGTGCAGGCGGCGTCCAAGGTTTTTGCGCAGGTGGGGGGATGAAACAACAGATTCCCGAAGCCTGCATCGAGCGGCTCTCGCTCTACGTGCGCGAGCTGGGACAATGGCAGCGGCGGGGCTGCGGGTTTGTGTCCTCACGGCGGCTGGCCGAACCGCTGGGCCTGACGGACGCGCAAGTGCGCCGGGATTTGAGCTATTTCGGCCAGTTCGGCACCAGCGGCCGCGGCTATGAAGTCCGCCGGTTGCTGAGCACGTTGAGCGATATTCTCGGCATCCAGGGACGCGTCTGGCGCGTGGCGTTGGCCGGGGTGGGCAACCTCGGCTCGGCGCTGCTGGCCTATCGCGGATTCCAGAATCGGGGGTTCGTGTTCAAGGTGGTCGTGGATGCGGATTCCCAGAAAGTGGGCCGGGTCATCCAGGGCCTGACGATTGCGCCCAGCCGCCAGTTGGAGGAGCTGGTGCGGCGTCATCGCATCCACATCGGCATCATCACCGTCCCATCGGAGGCGGCTCAAGCCGTCTGCGACCAATTCATCCGGGGCGGGGTCAAGGCGATCGTGAATTTTGCGCCCGCGCGGCTGGAGGCGCCCTCAGGGGTGCGGTTGCGCAACGTCGATCTGGCGCTTGAGTTGGAAGCCCTGGCCTTTTATCTGGGTCGCGGCAAAGCCTTGACGGACGGCTTGCAAAAATGAGTCACACCGAGATGGAGTCCAAGCGCGCATTTGTGCAGCGGCTCTTCACCACGATCGCCCCACGCTACGACTGGTTCAACCGGTTGGGCAGCCTGGGACTGGACCAGCGCTGGCGCCGCCGGGCCGTGGGCGAGAGCGGCCTGAGCGGCGGGATGCAGGTCTTGGACGTCTGCACCGGCACCGGGGACCTGGCGGTGCTCTGCGCGCGCCGGCTCCGGGGACGGGGAGCGGTCGTCGGAGTGGATTTTAATGAGACCATGCTGCGGGGCGCTACGCACAAGCAACGGCCTGGCGAGCCGGCCATCGGCTGGCTGCGCGGCGATGCGCAAGCCTTGCCATTCGGCCAGGAACGGTTTGACCGGGTCGTGATCGGATTTTCGACGAGAAACTTGAGCGACCTCACCCAGGGGCTGGGCGAGATGGTTCGGGTGTTGAAGCCGCGCGGGCGACTGATGATTCTGGAGACCGGCCGCCCGTCCAATCGCCTGGTCCGGATGGGGTATCTGGCGTTCCTGGGGACGGTGGCGCGCGTCATCGGGTTCGCGCTTACCGGGCGGGTCTGGCCGTTTACGTACCTGGCACGGTCGGTGAAGGGCTTTCTCTCGCCGGAGGAGATGGTGGCGTTGCTGAACGCCTGCGGGACGCAGGCCCGGTATGTGCCGTTGTCCTGGGGGCTGGCGAGCCTGTACGTGGCCGACAAAATTTCCGCATGAGTGTCCTGAAACAGATCTTGCGTCCGGTGGACTCCGGATTGGATCATGTGACCGAGCGGGTCCTGGCCCGTCTGCAACACCCGGTCGCGCGGCAGGTCGTCTACCTGATCACCGCAGGCGGCAAGCGGCTGCGGCCGGCGCTCGTCCTGCTCGCCGGGCGCAGCGGGCCTCGAGCCGGCTCTCGCCAGAGGGCGCTGGTGGATCTGGCCGCGGCGGTCGAGCTGATCCACACGGCGACGTTGATTCACGATGACATCATTGACGGCTCCATCCTGCGGCGCAAGCAGCCCACGTTCCATCACCGGTTCGGCACGGAGCGGGCCGTCCTCATGGGCGACTACCTCTACGCCACGGCGTTTGCGGCTCTGGCCGAACTGGGCGAGCCGCACGTGATCGGCTACATGGCCGAGGTCTGCCAGCAGATGTCCCGAGGGGAATTCCTCGAAGTGGAGAGCCGCTTCAACGTCCAGACCACCGAGGCGCAATACCTGCAGATCGTGCGGGACAAGACCGCCTCGCTGATCGCGGCGTCCTGCCATCTGGGCGCGTACGTGGCCGGCGCCAAACCGCAGACCCTGGAGCGGCTCACGCAGTTCGGGTGGAATTTCGGGATGGCGTTCCAGATCATGGACGACTGCCTGGATCTGATCGGGCAGGAACGTCTCGTGGGCAAGACCCTGCGCTCGGATCTCGACAAAGGCTCGCTGTCGCTGCCGGTCATCTACTTGGCAGGCGAGCTGCCGAGGGCGGCGCGCGAGAGGTGGTTCGCTCCGCTGCAGCGCCGGCAGGCGCTGTCAGCGGAGGCGCGCTCAAAGGTGGCCAAAGCGGCGCACGAATCCGGCGCGATTGACCGCGCCTTGCAGACGGCGGATCGGTTTCTCCGGCAGGCCACGCAGGCGGTGGCCGAGCGCGATGGGATCGTCCTGGCCGGGACGTACCGGCAGCTGGCCCGGTATGCGGTCGAACGGGTGCACTGAACAACAGTAGGAGCGCATGATGGGACGCGTAGGCGTGGGAGAGTTACTCCTCATTCTGGCCGTCGTCTTGTTGTTCGTCGGCGCCAAGCGGTTGCCGGCGTTAGCCCGTTCGCTGGGGGAATCCATTCGGGAGTTTCAGCGAGCCCTCAAAGGCGATCGCCACGATCCGCCCGGGAAGGATTCGTAACCCGATGAACACCGAGGTCAAGGCCCCCACGCTCTGGGGACGACTGGAGGAGCGATGTGGTCGGCGGGATTTCTTATTGAAAGCCGGCTGGGCGTTTTTCTACGTGTTTCTCGGAGGCTGGCTGCTGTCCAACCTGCGCTATCTCTTTCCCAACGTCCTCTATGAGCCCACCCTCTCGTTCAAGGCGGGCAGACCTGAGGAGTATGCGCTGGGCGTGAGCGAGAAATGGAAGAAGGCGCAGCGGGTGTGGATCGTGCGCAAGGAGAAAGGCTTCTACTGTTTCTGGGCGCGCTGCACGCACCTGGGCTGCACCCCCAACTGGTTTGAAGCGGAAGGCCGGTTTAAGTGTCCCTGCCATGGGTCGAACTTCGACAAGGACGGCGATGTGATCGCCGGCCCGGCTCCCAAGGCCCTCTGGCGCTGCTCGATCCAACTGGCGGATGACGGCCAGCTCCTGATTGATAAAGGCCGTTTGGAGAACCGGCCGGACACCAGGGATACAGACGGGTTCTTTTTGCCGTATCAGGCCGCATGATGGCTCACGAGCCTCAATCCCTCAAGCAGTACGCGAAGAAGACGAAGTTGTGGAAATCCATCTTCCGCCACGACTTCCTGGATACGCCGCGCACGCGGCTGCAGCGCATCTTCGGCAACGTCTTCTTGCACCTGCATCCGGTCCGCATCCCCAAGGATGCCCTGCGGGTGAGCTACACGTGGGGGATGGGGGGCTTGTCGTTCTACATGTTCCTGGTGCTGACCGTGACCGGGATTCTGCTGATGTTCTACTACCGGCCGACCAGCCTCCATGCCTTCCAGGACATGAAGGACCTCGCCTATGCGGTGACCTTGGGACGGCTGCTGCGCAACATGCACCGCTGGGCCGCGCACCTGATGGTCGTGGTGGTGATCCTGCACATGGTCCGGGTGTTCCTGACCGGCGCCTACAAGCCGCCGCGCGAATACAACTGGGTGGTCGGGGTGATCCTCCTGACCATGACCCTCTTCTTGAGTTACACGGGCTACCTCCTGCCGTGGGATCAGCTGGCCTTATGGGCCGTCACGGTCGGGGCCCAGATGGCCGCCAACAGCCCCATCCTGGGCAACGAAGGGCCCTTCCGCCTGCCGTTCATCACGCCCGGCAAC
>JACQRB010000065.1 GCA_016206685.1 Candidatus Omnitrophota bacterium
AGGTTCGTCTTGGCCCGGTCCCGGTCCAGGGCCTCTTCGAGCGTCTTGATGACCTCATGCCGATGGTCGTGGTTCTCCATGTCGATGAAATCAATGGCGACGATCCCCCCGACATCCCGCAGGCGCAGTTGCCTGGCGACCTCCACCGCCGCCTCTTTGTTCACCTGGAAGGCGGTGTCTTCGAGATTCCGCCGGCCGGTGAACCGCCCGCTGTTGACGTCAATCGCGACCAGCGCCTCGGTCGGATCGACCACGATGCATCCGCCTGACGGCAGGTTGACCCGCCTCTCAAACAACGCCGTAATCTGCTCCTCCAGGCCCTCCCGCTCAAAGAGCGGCTCCTCGCCTTGGTAGAAGTCCAGCCGCACCCGCATCCCGGGCAGCAACATCTGCAGAAAGCGGCCCAGGCGCTTCAACTCCACCTTTGAATCCACGACGATCCGATGGACGTCTTCCGTGAAACTATCCCGAATGACGCGGGGCGCCAGATCATATTCCTGATACACGCAGGCCGGCACTTTGGCGCGCTCCAGCCGCTTGATCCGCTGCCACACCCCGCCCAGGTAGCGCACGTCCCGCGCCAGCTCCTTATCGCCCTTCCCGGCGGCTGCGGTCCTGATGATGAGCCCGATGTCCGGCGAGGGGCGCAGCTTGCCCAGCAATTCCCGGATCCTGGAGCGCTCCTTGGGATCCTCGATCCGCTTGGAGATCCCCATCCGCGGGTCGTTGCACATGAGCACCAGGTAGCGTCCCGGCAGACTCAGATGAGAGGTCAAGCGGGCGCCCTTGGTTCCAAAGGGCTCCTTGAGCACCTGGACGAGGAGTTCTTGGTTGGGCTTGACGAGCTCGTCAATCCGCGAGCGGCGGTGGGAGTCGTGGCGGCCGGACGGCGGTGGAGTGCCCGACGGCTCTGTCTCGAGAATCGCCTCTTCGTCATGGGGGGGCTTGACGATATCCGAGATATAGAGGAAGCCGTTTTTGCCCAGGCCGATATCCACAAAGGCTGCGCCGATCCCCGGGACCACGGAGGTGACGCGCCCTTTGAAGATGCTGCCGACCAGGCGCTGATCCCCGGAACGCTCGGCGTAGAATTCCTCCAAGCGCTTCTCCTCGGTGATCGCCACGCGGGTTTCCTGCGCCTCCGCGCTGATGAAGATTTCTTTCAGTTTGGCCATCTGGAAACAGGCATGATAGCACAAATACCGGAGGCCAGGAAACGATTGCGCGCGGCGTGAGCCGAAGGGTCAGGAGCCGAGGACATGCTGGAGGATGGCCAAGAGCGCGATCGCCGCGGTTTCCGCGCGCAAGGTGCGGGGCCCCAGGGACACGGGTCTGGCGCCGAACTTCTCCGCCAGCGCGACTTCCTCAGGGCTAAAATCGCCCTCCGGCCCGATGAGCGCGACCACCTCTTGAGCCGCCTGCCGCCCGGGCAGCACGTCCTGGAGCGGAATCGTGGTCACGCTCAACGTCGGGATGAGGATGAGCGACGACCGCTGCGTCCGGCGCAAGAGGGCCTCCAGCGATTGCGGAGGGTGAATGACTGGAATCGTCGCGCGCTGACACTGTTTGGCGGCTTCCGTGGCGATGCGCTGCCAGCGCTGCCGCCGGCTGATCGCCTGCTCCGACGACAGCCGCACCACGGTATGGCGGGTGACCAGGGGCGAGAGCGTGGCCACGCCAAGCTCCGTGGCCTTCTGGACGATCCATTCAAACCGGTCCGCCTTCAGGAGCGCCTGGCCCAGCCAGATAGACACGGCTCGCTCTACAGGAGCATCGCGGTGCTGATCCAGCCGGATGACCACGCGACGAGCGCCGGCGCGCGCGATCGTCCCGAGCCATTGCGATCCCTGGCCGTCGAACGCCATGATCTGATCGCCGAGGCCGAGCCGTAACACATCCCGCAGATGGTGGATCTGTCGCGGATCGTCGAGCGTGACCGTGGACCCGTGGATTTGCGAGGGAGGAATGAAGAAGCGAGGACGATTCACGGGGTGATCAGTGTCGAATGCGGTGGAGCAGCGGGGGATCGAACCCCGGGCCTCGACAGTGCGATTGTCGCGCTCTCCCAGCTGAGCTACTGCCCCATTTCACCATGTGATCAGAAGTGTGGAAGGATCGCCGGGGGTCGCGCTCAGGGGAACTGGACAAGCAGCGTCAGCGGATTCGCCGGGATCAGCAGGGCGAGCTTGAACACTCCGTAGCTGGCCGCAAAACAGAGCAACCCAACGAGGTAGCGATAGCGCAACAGCCGCTCATCAGGCTCGGCCACCAACGCTCGATTGAGCGCCTTGCTCAATCTCAAGAGGCTGTTGGGAAACAGGAAAAACATCGTCCCCATGATGAGGCCGACCACGCTCAAGATCAAACACCCACGATCCGGCATCGCCATTCTTCCTTTGATGAATTCAGCAGGCCCCTTGCGTGACTCCCCAGACTTGCCCACAGCCTGCGGTGCTCGTACAGAGCGTCCCGGTATCCAGGTCAATCTCAAGCGTCCCACCGCCGCACGGTGAAGCGCCGGCCCCACGCGTCGCGGTCGCATTGACGCCCGCCCCCCCGCTCGACGGAGCCGTATACGCCGTCCAGACGGCCGACGTCTTGATCTCGACATCGAGATCGCCGTTGGAAGTCGCATAGACGTTGTTAGGGCTGAGCGCTTTAGAGCGCATCTGCGCAGACCGGATCGTCCCCAGCATCGCAACCGCCTCCGCCGAGCGAGCGCGTTCCGCGGTTTTGAAGTATTGCGGCAGCGCAATGGTGGCCAGGATGCCGATAATCACCACCACCATCATTAATTCCAGCAACGTAAACCCCTGGCGATCGTTCATGACTTCGCCTCCTTTTCTAGCACCATGTTACCGGACCGGAGAACCGCCCGCAATGCTGAAAATCGGCAGGAACATGGCGATCACCAAGGTCCCGATGACGACGGCCATGACCGAGATGGCAATGGGCTCAAACAGTTGGCTCAGGCGCTGGATGAACGTGTCCACCCGTTCCTCGTAGTAGTTCGCGATCCGGTCCAGCATCTTGCCCAGTTCCCCGATCTCTTCACCCACCTGGATCATCTGCACCACCATCGGCGGGAAGAAGCCGCTGCGGTCCATCGGCTCGGCCATGGGCTTGCCCTCGCGGACAAACTCCTTGACCTGCCCGATCGCCCGTCCGTAGTGCTTGTTGATGGCGCTGGTTTCCATGATCTCCAGGCCGAACAAAATCGGCACCCCGCTTTCCAGCAGCGTGCTCAGGCCCCTGGCAAAATGGGCCAGCTGCAGTTGGACGAACAGGTGCTTGAAGACGGGGATTTGCAGCAGGAGCCCGTCCAGCACCCATCGCCCGCTTTCGGTCCGAAGCGCCCGACGCAGCATGATCCCCGCCGCCACCAGCAGCACCACGCCGAGGGGGAAGTAGTGCCGGGCGGCCTCGCTGAGGCCGATGACGATCCGCGTCAGGAGCGGCAGTTGGACGTTGAGGGACGACAACAAGGTGTTCATGCTCGGGATAATCTTCAGGACGAACACGCTCACCGCGATCACCGATCCCACCACGAGCACGATCGGATAGGTCAGGGCCGTGAGGGCCTTGCGCTGGAGGCTGCGCATCGCCTCCAGATAGCGGGCGAGCTGGTTCAACGACTGGGCCAAGTGCCCGCTGGCTTCTCCGGTCTCCACCAGATTGAGCCAGAAGGAGGAGAACATATTGGGGTAGCGCCCCAGCGCCTCGCGGAAGGTCTTGCCCGCTTCGATGTCCTGGCGGATATGGTGAATGGCGACCAGCAACGGACGGCTCTCCACCTGGATGGAGAGCACCTCCAGGCTCTTGAGCAACGGAATGCCCGCCTCCAGCAGCACCGCCAACTGCTGGCAGAAGAGCACCTTGTCATCGATCGTGACCCGCTGATGCAGCTCCCGACCGAGGCGGTAGCGCCCCGCCCGGGCGGCTCGCGCCATTTCCTCCCGTCGCGAGAGGTGGGTCACGATCAAGCCGCGGTTGTGCAGCATCCCGACCACCTCGTCCTCATCCACCCCTTCCAGATGCCCGACGTGGCTGAGGGCGTAGCGATCCCAGGCCTTGTAGAAGAATTGCGGCATCGCGTCAATCCCGGCTCAACAGGACCACACTTTCCAGCTCTTCAAGACTCGTGAGCCCCTGCTCGACTTTCTTCAACCCCGAGTCCCAGAGGCTGCTCATCCCCGAGTGGCGCACCGCGGCATCCCGCAGCACATGCGCCGGCTCGCCCTTGGCGATCAGGTCGCGCAACTGGCGGCTCATCCCCATCACCTCATACGCGCCCAGACGGCCTCGATAGCCGGTGTTCGTGCACGGCCCGCAGCCCTTGGCCTTGTAGAGCAACTCCGCCTTCACCCCGAATCGCTCCCGGATGGCGGGGAGCGGTTCGTAGGCCTCACGGCATTCCTGACAGAGCCGGCGCAGCAAGCGCTGGGCGACCACCAGCGACAGGGTGGACGCCAACAGGTAGGGGGGGACGCCGATGTCGATCAGCCGTGTCGCCGCGGAGGGCGCGTCATTGGTGTGGACGGTGCTGAACACCAGATGGCCGGTCAAGGCGGCCTGCACGCCGATCTCCGCGGTTTCTTTGTCACGGATCTCGCCCACCATGATCACGTCCGGATCCTGGCGCAGGAACGCCCGCAGCCCGCCGGCAAAGGTCAGCCCGATGGACGGCTTGATCTGGACCTGATTGATCCCGTCCAGCCGGTATTCCACCGGGTCTTCGATGGTCACGATGTTCTTCGTCGCAGATTTGATCTCATTGAGGGCCGCATACAACGTGGTCGTCTTGCCGGATCCCGTCGGGCCGGTCAGCAGGACGAGGCCGTAGGGCATCTGGATGGCCTGGCGAAACAGCTCCATCTCCCGGTCCTCGAACCCCAGCTGGCCCAGGTCCAACAGCTCCGGCGCTTGCTGCAAGATCCTGATCACGACCTTCTCGCCGTAGATCGTCGGGATCGAGGACACCCGAAAGTCGATGGCGCGACCCTCGAGCATCATCATGAAGGCCCCGTCCTGGGGCAGGCGTTTCTCCGCGATATCCAGCTTGGCGAGGATCTTGATGCGCGAGATGATGGCCGCGTGCAGGTGCTTGGCGGGTGGCGAGATCTCGTAGAGCACCCCGTCAATGCGGTAGCGCAGGTTGATCTTGTTTTTGCCCGGCTCGATGTGGATGTCGCTGGCGCGCTCTTTGATGGCCTGATGGATGATGAGGTCGACCAGCCGAATGACCGGCGCTTCCTCGGCCGCCTCTTTGAGGCGATCAAGGCTGAGCACATCCTCCTGCCCGTCAGTCGCCGGACGTTCCTCGCCCGGTTCAGCCAGGTAGGATTGGCCGATCGCGTCTTTGAGCATGGTGTCCCCATAGAAGACCGCGATGGCCGCTTCCAGGTCGGCCTTCGGCGCCACGACCGGGTTGATCTCGCAGCCGGTCAGGCGGCTGAGGTTGTCCATGGTGAGGAGATCCAGGGGATTCGCGCAGGCAATCGTCAGGGAGTGCAGGGTGCGGGACAGCGGCAGCACCAGATGCTGTCTGGAAAATTCCTCAGGCACCAGCTCCTCCAACCCCTCTCCTTTAGGCGCGTTGAGCAGCCCGGAGGAGCGCGTGGCATAGGGGATCCCGAGCTGCTTGCTCAGCACGGTGGCGATGTCCACCTCGGTGATCAAGCCCAGCTCCACCAAGACTTCTCCAATGCGCTTGGTGGTTCCTCGCTGGACCTCGAGGGCCTTGGCGAGTTGTTCCTCGGTCACCAAGCCCCCCTTGACCAACAGTTGGCCAACTTTATCGCCAAGCTTCAACATGGGACTCTCTCGCGTCGGCTCGAGCCACGGCCGCTAGGGCGATGGCTCCTCCAACTGATTCAGCACGTTTTCCATTTCTTCCTGTCGAGAGGACAGATCCTCTTGTTCCCGGCTCTGAAAAGCGGGAGGACTCGCCGCCGCCACCACCTGCGTCGCGACGGAGGGTTCGGCCAGGATGCGCGGGGTGACAAACACGATCAGTTCGGTGGCCGTGTTGTCAATCTCCGTGTTCCTGAATGCCTGCCCCAGCAGCGGGATGTCCCCGAGGATCGGGACCTTCTGAAGGGTTTCCGATTCGCTGCGATCAATCAATCCGCCGAGCACCAACGTCTCTCCCTGGCGAATGCGCACCATCGCGCGGGCGCTTCTCGTCTTGGGGTCCTTGATGCTCGTGCTGATTTGGGAGGTGATCACCTTGGTCACCGAGGGCTCGATCAGCATCGTCACATACTGATCGTCGTTCACCTGCGGCGTCACCGTCAGGATCACGCCGGTCGTCACGCGCTCCGGGGCGGTGGTCGTCACCCCGGTGCCGCCGGCCACGGTCGTCTGTTGCGTCTGCGTGGCGATCGCCTGGAGGCTGCTGAGCCTGATGACGGCGCTTTCGTTATCGAGCGTCAAGACCTTGGGACGGGCCAGGATCTTGGTGTCGGTATCACGCTGCAGGGCCTGGAGGACGGCCATAAACTGCGAGGCATCAATCGTCCCCAGAGAAATCTGCCCGGATCTGGTGAACGCCGGCAGCGAGGTTGACTCGGGGCCGATGATGTCTTGTTTCTGCCCCTCTTCGCTCTGACGGATGAACGGGAACCTCGTGGACCTCTGCGCCGGCGTCACGGTGAATAAGCTTCCTTCGCTATCCGCTCCCCACTCCACACCCAGGTCTTTCAATTTACTCAAGGTCGTCTCCAGCACTTCCGCTTCGATCAGGATCTGAGCCGTTTTGACGTCCAGCGCATTCAGAGCCGATTCGATGCGCGGGAAGCTCTCCGGGATGTCCGTCACGACCAGGCTATTCGTGCGCTCATCCACGACGACCTGGCCCTCTTTCGTCAGGAGCTTCGCGATCACTTTATCAACCCCCACCTCCTGAGCGGACCCACTTGCGCCTTCGCCACTACTGCTCACTCCGCTCACTCCGCTCGATCCGTACCCTCCACTGTCGCTTCCACTCACTCCCAGCGAGCTGCTCCCTCCGGTTCCGCTGGCGCCGACGGTCCCGGTGGCCGCCAGTTGACGGGATTCAAAGGGCGTGATCGCCCCCAGCGCCTCGGCGGCCTTGGCCAGCCGCGAGGTGGAGACCCGGGCAAATTTCAGCCGGTAGACGCGCGTTTCGGTGGTGATCTTGGGCTGCTCTGGAGCGGGCGCGGGCTTGACGATGTAGATCTGGCTGCCGGGGGCGCGCTCGTAGATGAGCCCTGAGGAGGCGAGAATCTGGTCCAGCGCATCCAGCGACGCGACGCTTTCCAGGTAGAGCGTGATGGTCTGATCTTTGATGTCTCTGCTGGCGATGACGTTCAGGCCGGTTTGCTGGGAAAAGATTTTCAGGACATCTTTGAGGCCGGCATCCTGAAAATCCATGGAGACGAGTTGCGTGCCGGGCTCATGCTCGGCTCCGTCGGGTGCGGGATTCGCGCCCCCGGAGACCACGGTCATCGTCAAGGGTCGCCCCTCGGATCCCTCGGTCCGGTTCTGCGCCTCGACGCCATTCGCTGCGAGGATCAGCGCCCCGGCCACCAGCACCAGCACACGCTCTTGCCGCATCCGCTTACCTCCCATGCTCCATCATCACCGCCGGAGGCTGCAATACAAACGTCTCGCCCTGTTTCACCACCGTGACCCCCTCTCGGGTAATGGCCGCAATCCGGCTTCCTCCCACGGTATCCCCGATGTCGTAGAGCTGCCCATCAATCAGGACCTGCGGACGCGGCCCGCCCCAGAACATCCCTTCAACACTCACCGCCGGGGCCACCGGGGTTTCGGCAGGGCGAGTCTGAGCAGCGCCACCGGCCGCCGGCGAGGCCGCCTCCGGTTTGGGCAAGAGGCTCACCAGCGGATCCCGAAAGTCACTGGCCGTATAACGAATGGGGGGCTGATCGCCCGCCTTGGAGATCTTGGCGAGCTGGGCGTGGAGCGCGCGCTCCTGCGAGGCCGCGGACGTCTCGGCCTCCTGCAGCCGGGGTGGTGTTTGGACAACCGCTGGACCTGCAGGGGCATGCCAGAAACTCTTCAGCATGCTCACCAGGCCCACCCCAAACACCACCAGGAGCCCTGCGAAGATCCGTTTCTCAAGTTGGCTCTTGCGCGCGTGGTCCATCACACCTTCCCTAGGAGAGGCTGAACGGCGGAACCCACATCGAGCTCACCGTCAACGCGACTTGCGCGGCGCCCGTCGCTTGATCACGAGAGACTTCCATGGTTTCGATCCACAGAAAGTTGGGGGAGTTTTCGAGGGCGCTGATAAATCGGCCCAGCTGATGGTACGACGCGAGGAACCGCAGACTCACCGAGAGGCGCGCCACATCCTGCAGGCGCTTGGGATCCTCGGGTGCAATCGAGGCTAATTGGATGCCTTCAGCCTGGGCGATGTCTCCCACCGCTTGCAGGAGCCACTCTGTTTCCGGCCTGGAGGGCAGGCGCCTGCGGAGTTGCTCACTCTCCTCAACGCCGCCAAGGATGCTCTCCTTCAGCGCCTGCGTCTCCCGCTCGAGGCTCACGTGGTCTTGGAGCTCGCGTAGCTTCTGCTGCGCCGGCTGATGGACGCCATAATACCCCAACGAGCCGGTCAACGCAAGGACGAACACCGCCGACACCACCGCAGGTTTGATCATCGCTCAGCCTCCCTTTAGAATATTTTGCTCTGGGTCTGACAGCTCAAGCGGAATGTCCGATACGAATACCGCCGCGTGGCATCCTCGTTGGCAAGGATCTCCCCCAGTTGGGCCCCCGCAAAGCCGTGGAAAAACGTCGGGTCTTGTCTGATCCGTTGCGCAAAGTCGCTGATCACGGCCAGTTCCTGCTCGACATCGGGCAGCAGACAGGCCCCCTGCAGGGTCAAGGAGGGTTGCCAGGAGTCGAGGTTCTGCAGCCGGTTGGCGTAATTGATGGAGTCCAACCACATGCCGTCCGGCAGGGTTTTGGCCAGGGCATCCAGCTTCTGGGCGATGGAGACCCGTTCCAGGATCCCGCTGCGAAGAAACGCCACCCGCGTCTTCAGCCGCTGCTGCAGCTGCTGAAGATCCTCCCGGGTTTTCTGTTCCAAGCCGCGGCCCAACTGCTGATGCGCCAGAATGACCTGATCCAGTCGCGCCTGCCCGTCGGCCACCTCGCGATGGTGGACCCACGCCGTGGCGGCTAACAAGACCGCCGCCACCGCCGTTTGAATGGCCGCGGGCTTGACCATCCGGCGCAGGAACTCCGCGATGGTATCCGCCGGCATGGTGAATTTCTGCCGCTGGAGCGTGCTTTTCCCATGCAGCAGGAAGTCCAGCTTCAAGTCCGTGGGGCACAGGCTCTTCATCGCCAACCCCACCGCCGAGGCAAACGACAGCGGCACCGCGGGACTGTCTGGCGGGACCTGGACGGCGAGGCTGCCCAGCTCCACCGGGCAATGCAGTTGCTCGGAGAGCCAGGAGCACCACGGCGCCACGGCGTATTCTTCGCCAAAGAGCAGAATGCTCTCAATCGTCGCGTCGGCATGCTCATGGGTGAAGTACTCCAGCGACAAGCGCAACTCGCTCAGGAGCAGCTCCGCCCGCCGATCGAGCTGGGCCTGGGGCTCTGGCGCGCCCAAGAGCTCGCGGCGACCCTCCACCCCCAGGCTCACATCGCGCGAGAGATACGGCAGGGAGTTCTTCATCAGAATGATGTGCGCCACGTCTTGCTCCAGATCCACGACCCCCACAAAGCCGTCTTTGGAGAGCTTGCGCGCCCCCCGGCTCGCCGCCCGGGCCAGGCTCACGCTCAACGCTTCGATCCCGACGGCATCAATCCCGGCGCTCGCCAGGTAACGCTGGATCTTGACCAAGGCATCCGTGCGGATCCCGATGAAGACGACCGTCAGGCTTTTCTCGGCCCGGTGCTCCACGATGTGATACGTCCATGTCAGCTCATCCACCTTAAAGGGGATGTACTTGCGCACTTCGAACTGGACCGCCTGCTCCCATTCGGCTTTGGGGAGCATCGGCAGCTTGAAGCAGCGCAAGAGGACGTCCTTCGCCGGCACCGTCACGGCCACTTGCCTGGTTGACGCCTGGCAGGCTGAGAGGGCTTCCTGGAGCGCTTGCGCCATCTCTTGGTCTTGAAACCCGGCCTGCTCCTGGGCCTCGGTGACAACGTTCACTTTCGCGCACCGCTCCAACCTCAGCCCGCGGAGGGTCTTGGTCAAGACCGCCGCTTCAATCGCGTCGGGACGAAACACGACGCCCACACTCTGGTTGCCCATGGCTCACCTCTTCAATTTTCCGATCGCGCTTGGCGGATTAGCAAGAACCAGGAGGATTGTCCGCTCCAGGCGGCAGTAGACCGGTCATCAGATTCGTGTACGCCCCGGAGCGCATCGTCGCTTCTCCTGTCAAGCTCACCTTCTCGCCGGTCTGGAGATCGGCGGCCGTTGATTTGACGGTCATCTCCAGGACATTGTTGTCCGGTCCCCCGAGCGGTTCGCCCCCGGGCGGTGGGACCGTGCTTTCATCACGATACTGGATGTTGAGGCTGCTGATATTTCGGAAGCGAGCCGCCACGCTACAGGGGTTGGTCGTGGAGTACTGAATCTCCATCTCCGTTCCGCTGTGGCGGTACTGGACCCAGGCATACTTCGTAGGGTCATTCAAATCTGCCTGTGTCCCGGTGGTTGGAGGAATCCGAATCTGGATGTTGGAAGAGCTGATCAGGTTGACGCGATCCGCCCGGACGATCGAGCGGGCCAGATGGGTGAGGGCGAACGCGGGCTCGGCCTGAATCTCCGAGAGATCCTTGGCTTGCCGGCCCACGAGGATGCGCGTGACATCAACGTGCGCCATCGCCAGGAGGACGACCACGCCGATCGAGGACGCCAGGAGCAGCTCCATCAACGTCACGCCCCGTTCGGTTCTCATTGTCGAGGGCTCCAACTCACCTTGGTTTCAACTTTGAAGCAATCCCCTGTCCCGCCAACCCCATCACAGTCATCTGGAGTCACTTTGTACTGCCGGCTACCCCCTTGCCCAATCATGCTCAACGGGCCTGGGCTGGCTGGCAAGCCATCCGCGGTCCATGCCGGCGCAGCCGGAAGGGTCGTCGCGCACGTGGCCGCCGTAAACCAGTCAGGATCATTGCAGGCGATCTTGTTCCGGAACCGCTCGATGGTTTGCTGGGCGAAGTCCGCCGCTTCGACCACGCCGGCGGCGCCCACCGAGGTCTTCTTCGCGGTCACAAACGCGAGCATCGTTCCCCCCGCGATCATCACGCCCACCAGCGCGGCGATCAGGATTTCCACAAGGGTGATCCCACTGCGTGGACTGAAGAACGGAAGAACTAAAGAACGAAAGAACGCGGCCTTCAGTCCTTCAGTTCTTCGGTTCTTCAGTTCTTCGGTTCTTAACATGAGGCACACCAACACGCCCCGCCCGGGAGCACCCGATTCTCATTGATCGTCCGCGTGGACCCGCTGCACGGTCCCCCGCTGCGGGTGGCTGTCGCGGTGAACGCCGCGCCTGCGGCCGTCACCCCATAACTCACCGGAATCGAACTCAGGTTCGGGTTGTCCACGTTGATCGTACGCCACTCGCTCATGGAAGCGCCTGCCGCCACGGTGCGGTAGGCGTCATTGATCAAAAAATACGCCCGCTCCCCCGCATAGATGGCCAGCAAAATACTCTCGGCCTCCTGCCAGTAACTGCGTTCCTTGGTCCTGACGTAGCCCGGCAGGGCGACCGCCGCGAGGATCCCGGCGATGAGCGCGGTCATCATCATCTCCATCAGAGTAAAGCCACGGCGACCACACAGGCTTATCTGTCTCATGCATCCACCATTAATACAGCACCTTGGCGCTGAGGGTGTGGGTGTTGCCTGCTCCGCAGCTGGTCACCGTGACATCGACATTCAGGCCGTTGATGACGGGCGGATCCGGGGCCCCGCAGTACGCCTGGTCCTGCCATAACCGCTGCATGGCCCACACCAATCCCGCCTCCGCCGCGTATTGCGCCTTGAGCCGATGCGCCTGGAGAC
>JACQRB010000009.1 GCA_016206685.1 Candidatus Omnitrophota bacterium
TAGTAATGGAAGGGCAGGCCAAACGGATTTGCGAGGGCACATGGCAACCAAGCTGAAACTCCGCGGGTCAATGGTCGCGCTGGTGACACCGTTCAACAACGATCGGGTGGACGAGCCTGCCTTGAAACGGCTGGTGGAATTCCACGTCGCCTCAGGCACCAGCGGCGTGGTGCCCTGCGGGACGACCGGAGAGTCGGCGACGCTGTCCCACGAAGAGCATGAGCGGGTAGTGGAGTTGGTGGTGCAAGCCGCCCGCGGCCGGATCCCGGTGATCGCGGGGACCGGCTCCAACAACACCCGGGAGGCCATCCGCCTGACCCGGCACGCCAAGCGGGTGGGCGCGGATGCGGCGCTGCTGATCTCACCCTACTACAACAAGCCGACCCAGCGGGGGTTGTATCTGCATTTCAAGGCGGTGGCGGAGGCCGTGGACCTGCCGATCATCCCGTACAACATCGCCTCGCGCACGGCCGTGAACATCGAGCCGGAGACGGTCGCCAAGCTCGTCGCGGATGTCCCGAACCTCGTGGCGATCAAGGAATCCAGCGGCAACCTGGAGCAGATGAGCCGCATCCTCCAGCTGACCAATCGGCGCCTCGTCTTGTTGTCCGGGGATGACGCGCTGACGCTGCCGGTCCTGGCGATCGGCGGCACAGGGGTGATTTCGGTGGTGGCGAACATCGTGCCGAAGGACGTGGCGGCGCTGGTGAGCGCGTTTGAGCAGGGCAAGGTTCGCGAGGCGGCCGCCTGGCACGACCGCTTGCTGCCGCTCATCAAGGCGATGTTCATCGAGACCAATCCGATTCCAGTGAAAACCGCGATGGGGCTCTTGGGGATGATTGAGCCTGGGTTGCGCCTGCCCTTGTGCGCAATGGACCCCGCCAATCTGGAGAAACTCAAGGTGGCTCTTGAAGCTTATGGTCTGCGGAGGACACAGTGGGCAGCGGGTCCTGCGACCAAGGCGGGCACCACAGCGAAAGCTGTGGTCGCCGAAGGAAGTGCCGGAAGCCGTAGGCGACGGCCCGCAGCCCAACGACAGAGACGCTGAATGTCAATTAAACTGGTGATTTCAGGTTGCGCGGGGCGGATGGGCTCGCGCATCGCCGCGCTGGCGCTGGGCGATTCGATGTTTAGCGTCGCCGGCGCGCTTGAAGCGGCCGGGCATCGGGCGCTGGGGCAGGACCTGGGGGTCTGGCTGGGCGGTCAAGCGCTCGGCGTGCGGATCGCCAGTGATGCGGCTGAAGCGTTGCGAAGCGCTGATGTGCTGATCGAGTTCACCCAGCCGCAGGCGACGCTGGAGCACCTTCGCCTCGCCAGGCAACTCAAGAAAGCGACGGTGATCGGCACGACCGGGTTGTCCGGGCAGGAGCGCGCGGCAATCGTGGAAGCCGCGAGGGACATCCCGATTGTCTTCAGCCCGAACATGAGCGTCGGGGTGAACCTGCTCTTCGAGCTGGCGCAGCTGGCGGCGCAGCGGCTCGGACCGGCCTATGACGTGGAAGTCATCGAAGCGCATCACCGCGCCAAGCGGGATGCCCCCAGCGGCACCGCCAAGCGGCTCGCCGAGGGTTTGGCGGCCAGCCGCAAGCAGCCCGTCGAGCGGATCCCGGTCCACGCGATCCGGGCCGGCGACATCGTCGGCGACCATACGGTCATCTTCGCCGGTCCCGCCGAGCGCCTGGAGCTGACGCACCGGGCGCACAGCCGGGACGTGTTCGCGCAAGGGGCGCTGAAAGCCGCGCAGTTCGTGGCGACGCAGCGGCCGGGCCTCTACGACATGTCGCACGTGCTGAGGGCGAGCTAGGATGGGCAGCGGGTCCTGCCGCTGCCAAGCAACAGAGTTCACAGTAGACTCATGACGGAAACACTCGTTACGATAGATAAGGCGGAGCGGCTGAAGCAGCTTCCACCGTATCTTTTTGTGGAGCTGGACCGTGCCAAGCAGCGCCTGGAAGCGCAGGGGCAGGACGTCATTGACCTGGGCGTGGGCGATCCTGATTTGCCCACGCCGGCGCACATCATCGCGCGCCTGAAGACCAGCGCCGATGACCCGGCCAACCATCGCTACAGCTTCACGCAAGGGCTCCTGCCGCTGCGGCAGGCGATCGCCGGGTGGTATCAGCGGCGGTTCGGGGTGCGGCTTGATCCGGCGACCGAAGTGCTGCCGCTCTTGGGCTCCAAGGAAGGCCTCGCGCACCTGCCGCTGGCGTTGGTGAATCCGGGTGAGGTGGTGCTGGTGCCGGACCCCTGCTACCCGCCGTATCGCAGCGGGACCATCCTCGCGGGGGGGACGGTGGCGTCCATGCCGCTCCTCGCCGAGAATCAGTTTCTGCCGGACTTCGGCGCGATCAGCCAGCGGGCCGCGCGAGCGGCCAAGCTCATGTTCCTCAATTACCCCAACAACCCGACGGCGGCGGTAGCGACCGAGGCGTGTTTCGAGGAAGCCATCCAGTTGGCGAAGGAGTACCACATCATCATCGCGCATGACGCGGCGTATTCGGAGCTCGCGTTTGACGGCACCAAACCCATCAGCTTCCTCCAGTTGCCCGACGCGAAGGAGGTGGGCGTGGAGTTCCACAGCCTTTCCAAGACCTCTCAGATGACCGGCTGGCGGGTGGGCTGGGTGTGCGGCAACGCCAAGGTCATCGCCGCGCTGAATCAGCTGAAGACCCATCTCGATTCCGGCATCTTCCAGCCCGTGCAATTCGCCGCCATCGAAGCCCTGCAGGGTGACCAGCAACCGCTTGCCGATGCCGTGGCGACCTACCAACAGCGCCGCGACCTGGTCGTCGAGGGCTTGGCAAAGGCCGGCTGGGACATCCCCAAGCCCTCCGCGACGTTTTATCTCTGGAGCCCGGTGCCTGGCCGCGTGCCAGCGCACGCGGCACTCCGCGGCCTTGCTGACGCCGGCCGCTCCGGCGGCTCGCCATCGATGGCGTTTGCCACGCGGACCTTGGAAGAGGCGCGCGTCGTCATCACGCCGGGAGCCGGGTTCGGGGAACACGGTGAAGGGTTCGTGCGGCTGTCCCTGACCGTCCCGACGCCTCGACTTCAGGAAGCCGTGGCTCGGCTCTCGAAAATCCTCTCGTGACCCTCACGTCTTTAGCGCATGAGTCGCGTCTTTGTCGGCATCGGCTCCAATGAGGGTGACCGACTGGAGCACCTCTCCCGCGCCATCCAGGCGCTTGGGAGCACGCCTGGCATTTCCGTCACGCAGATGGCGACGATCTATGACACCGAGCCGCTCGGTCCGCCGCAGCCCGAATACCTGAACACCGTCGTCGAGCTGGACACCACGCGCTCCCCGCAGCAGCTCCTCGATGCGCTCCAACTGCTGGAGCGGCAGCTCGGGCGCCTGCCCTCCGCCCAGCGCTGGGGGCCCAGGGTGATCGACCTGGACATCCTGCTCTACGACGATCGCATTCTCAACGAGCCCACCCTGGTCATCCCGCATCCGCGCCTGCACGAGCGCCGCTTCGTCCTCGAGCCGCTGGCGCAGCTCGCCCCGACGCTGGTTCATCCCGTGCTTAGGAAGACCGTCGAAGAACTACTGGCAAACCTCCCTGTTGAACAGTCGCTTGGCAGCGGGTGACGCAGCGGCAGGCCCTGCTGCCCCCAGAGAGCAGATGCAGGTAATCCGGCAAGTCCACCACATGGCTCGCCTCGCCCAGGCCTTCAAGCGGGCGGGCAAGACCCTCGGGCTCGTGCCCACCATGGGGGCGCTGCACGACGGGCACATGAGCCTGATCCGCGCCGCCCATCGCCAGACCCAGGTGACGGTCGTGAGCCTCTTCGTCAACCCGTTGCAGTTCGGGCCGAAGGAGGACTACGCGCGCTACCCTCGCGATCTCAGGCGCGATCTCAATCTCGCCAAGGCCGGGGGCTGCGACCTCATCTTCGCCCCGGACGCCAGCCAGATGTACCCCGGTGGATTTTGCACGTTTGTGGAGGTGGAGGGATTGAGCGACCGGCTGGAAGGCGCCTCCCGGGCCGGGCATTTCCGGGGTGTGACGACCGTGGTCATGAAGCTACTTCACGTGGTGCAGCCCTCGGTCGCCTATTTCGGGCAGAAGGATTACCAGCAGGCGCTCCTGATCCGGCGGATGGTCAAGGACCTCAACGTCCCCGTCGCGATCCGGCTGATGCCGACGGTGCGGGAACCGGACGGGCTGGCGATGAGCTCGCGCAACGCGTACCTGACTTCCGAGGAACGCCGGCACGCGACGGTCCTCTACCGGGCGCTGTGCGCCGCCAAGGCGCGCATCCGCGCGGGCGAGCGCAACCCGCGTCGGGTGGTCGAGGCGATGCGGGAGCTGCTCCGTCGAGCACGAGCCGTGCGGGTGGAGTATCTCGCCGTGGCCGACGCCGCCACCCTCGAGCCGCTCAAGACCCTGCGCCGCGAGGTCGTGGTCCTCGTCGCGGCGCGGGTGGGCTCGACACGACTGATTGACAATCTTCTCGTCGGCGTGTCATAATATCCCCGTCGAGAAATCCACGATGCTGCGCACCATCTGCAAATCCAAGATCCACAGCGCGACGGTGACGGAGGCCAACCTCCAGTACACCGGCAGCCTCACCTTGGACCCCGGATTGATGCGGGCCGCGGACCTGATGCCCTACGAGCAGGTGCAGGTCGTCAACCTCAACAACGGGACGCGCTTTGAGACGTACTGCATCGAGGGCGCGACGGGCTCCGGCACCGTGTGCCTGAACGGGGCGGCGGCGAGGCTGGCGGTGGTGGGGGATAAGATCATCGTCATCTCCTACGCGCAGCTCGCCGAGGCGGAGCTGCGCGAGCACAGCCCCAGGCTCGTCTTCGTGGATGAGCAGAATCGTATCCGGCAGGTCGTCGCTGAAGGCGTCGGGTTCTCCGGTTAGACCGACGGCCACGCCCTATGGTGGTCCGTGTCGGGATCGTAGGATGCGGGGCCATTGGGTCGGCGATTGCGCAAGCCATCGACCGTGACTATGCGAACGTTGCGAGGGTGGTCGCGTTGGCGGAGCAAGACCGCGCCTGCGCCCAGGCCCTCGCGCAGTCCCTCCGAAGCCGTCCAGCCATCGTGTCACTCCCCCAGCTCATCCGCCGCAGCGGCCTGGTCATCGAAGCGGCTGCCGTCCCCGTCGCCGCGCGCGTGGCGCTCCTGGCGCTCTCGGCGAACCGGGACGTCCTCATCATGAGCACCGGCGGGCTCCTGACGGCTCCGGCCCCGTGGCGCCGCGCGGCGCAGCGCTCCCGCGGACGGCTCCACATCCCCAGCGGCGCGCTGTGCGGGCTTGATGGGATCAAGGCGATGGCGATGGGCACGATCAGACGCCTGCGCCTGACCACACGCAAACCGCCCCGGGCGCTGGGCATCCGCACGCCGTTGCGCGCCCCGAAAGTTCTGTTCCAGGGTTCTCCCGCCGAGGTCATCAAGCGCTTTCCTCAGAATACCAACGTGGCCGCGACCATGATGCTGGCCGCGACACTCTCCGGCGGCCACCGGCCGGCCGCCACCGTGCGCGTCGTGGCGGACCCGGGATTGCGGACCAACGTGCATGAGCTTGAGGTGGAAGGAGATTGCGGACGCCTGAGCGTGCGGGTGGAAAGCCGCCCCTCGCAGGCGAATCCCAAGACCAGCGAGCTGGCGATCCGCTCCGCGCTGGTGACGATCCGACAACTGTTGACGCCGATTCGTGTGGGGACGTAAACGTATCAGGAAGGGGGGTGACGAGCGTGGCTGAAAAAGTCGCAAAGGTGGGGATCAAGAAGCAGCGTGGATACCTCTACTTCATCGACAA
The DNA here is from genome assembly GCA_016206685.1 of Candidatus Omnitrophota bacterium. Taxonomy (GTDB): domain Bacteria; phylum Omnitrophota; class Gorgyraeia; order Aquiviventales; family Aquiviventaceae; genus JACQRB01. The sequence goes on from JACQRB010000009.1 coordinate 5,782, forward strand.
GCAGGGTGATATCTCCAGGGCGAAGATGGCCCGCGGAGGCCAACGGCGCCGCAAGCGCCGGCGATAACTCGTCGGTGGATCGGACATCCCCGCTTGAATCCGTCTCTGTTGCGGACTCAGGCGGGGATGTTTGTTTTTCGATATAATAGCCTCAATGTCGAGCGATGCGATTCGTATTCGAGGGGCGCGGGAGCATAATCTCAAGAACGTCAACCTCACCCTGCCGCGCAACCGCCTCATCGTCGTGACGGGCCTCTCCGGCTCCGGCAAATCCTCTCTCGCCTTCGATACCCTCTATGCCGAAGGCCAGCGCCGCTACGTGGAGAGCCTCTCGGCGTACGCCCGGCAGTTCCTGGAGCGCTTGGAAAAGCCCGACGTGGATGCGATCGAGGGCCTCTCGCCGGCCATCGCCATCGAGCAGCGCACCGCGGGCGGCAATCCCCGCTCGACCGTCGCGACCCAAACGGAAATCTACGATTACCTGCGCGTGTTGTTTGCCCGGGCCGGCCAGCCGCATTGCCCGCGCTGCCGGATTGCGATCAGCCAGCAGTCGGCGCAGGAAATCGTCGCGCACCTGCGCTCGCTGCCGCGCAAGACCGACGTGACGATCCTCGCGCCCGTGGTGCGGGGGCGCAAGGGCGAATACCTGGAGGTCTTCCGCGACGTGAAACGGCAGGGGTTCGTGCGGGTGCGGGTGGATGGCGCGCTGCGCGATCTGGATGAGGAGATCCGCCTGGACAAGAAGCGCGCCCACACCATCGAGGTGGTCGTGGACCAACTGCCGCCCAACGGCGAAAGTGCGACCCGATTGACTGAATCCGTGGAGGCGGCGCTGAAAGTCGGCAAAGGCATCGTCGTCGTGAGTGCGGGGACGCGCTCCGCACGCCGCATCCCGCACTCCGAACTTGTCTTTAGTGAGCTGTACGCCTGCGCGCAGTGCGGCTTCAGCTTCGAGGAGCTCTCCCCGCGCCTCTTTTCTTTTAATTCACCGTATGGGGCCTGCCCCACCTGCGACGGGTTGGGGACGCGCCTGGAGATCGATCCGGATCTGGTCGTGCCGGATAAGTCCAAGTCGCTGCGCGAGGGCGCCATTGAGCCCTGGCGCCGCGGTGGGATGCACATGATGATGTACTACACCCGTCTCCTGCGCGAAGTGGCCGATTTCTACCGCGTGAGCATGGACGTGCCGTTTCGACAGCTGGACCGCAAGCTCCAGAAGGTCCTCCTCTTCGGGTCGGAGGATGAGATCTGGGGCGAGCCGTTTGAGGGGGTCATCCCGAATCTGGAGCGCCGCTTCCGCCGGACGGAGTCGGACTATGTCAAAGAAGAAATCGCCAAACACATGAGCGTGCTGCCCTGTCCGTCCTGCCACGGGGCGCGGCTCAAGCCCGAGAGCCTGTCGGTGGTGATCAACGGCCAGTCAATCTATCAGGTGACCGGGTGGTCCATCGAGCAGGCCAAGCAGTGGCTGGCCGCCTTGACGGTGAGCGACCGCCAGCGCCTCATCGTGGAGCCGATCGTGAAAGAGATCGGCAACCGCCTGCAGTTTCTCCTCGACGTGGGGCTGGGGTATCTGACGCTGGACCGGCCCTCCGCCAGCCTGTCCGGCGGCGAGGCGCAGCGCATCCGCCTGGCGACCCAGGTGGGCTCAGGGTTGGTCGGGGTGCTCTACATCTTGGATGAGCCGTCCATCGGCTTGCATCCGCGGGACAACGGCAAGCTGCTCACGACGCTGGAGCGATTGCGGGACCTTGGCAACACGCTGGTGGTGGTGGAGCACGATGAGGCGACCATCCGTCGGGCCGACTACCTCGTGGACTTGGGGCCCGGCGCAGGCAAGCACGGGGGCGAAGTGGTGGCGTGCGGGTCTTTGGAGACGCTGCTGGCGTCCCCGCGAAGCCTGACGGCGCACTACCTCACCGGCGCGCGTCACATTGCGCTGCCTGCCAGGCGGCGCAGCGCCGCCGGCCGGGCCGCCCTCGTCGTGAAAGGCGCCAGGGAACATAACCTCAAGGGTATCGATGTCCGCATTCCCCTGGGACTCTTCGTCTGCGTGACCGGCGTGTCCGGCTCCGGCAAGTCCACCCTGGTGGATGAGATCCTCTACCGCGCCCTCGCCAAGCGCCTCTACGGCAGCCGGGACAAGCCGGGGCGGCACGAGGCCCTCCTGGGGGTTGAGCGGATCGACAAGGTGATCGTCATCAACCAGTCTCCCATCGGCCGCACGCCCCGGTCCAACCCGGCGACGTACACCGGCGCGTTCTCCCCGATCCGCGAGCAGTTCAGCCGGACGCCCCCGGCCCGCGTGCGGGGATTCCGCCCGGGCCGGTTCAGCTTCAACGTCAAAGGGGGCCGCTGCGAAGCCTGTCAGGGAGACGGCATCACGCGCATCGAGATGCACTTCCTGCCGGACGTCTACGTCCACTGTGAAGTGTGCAAAGGCCGCCGGTTCAACGAGCAGACGCTGCAGGTGACGTACAAGGGCCGGTCCATCGCCGATGTGCTGGCGATGACGGTGGAAGACGCCCTGGGGATGTTTGCCAACGTGCCGGCGATCGCGGACAAGCTGCGGACGGTTCAGGAGGTGGGCCTGGGGTACATCGAGCTGGGCCAGTCGGCCACGACGCTCTCGGGCGGGGAAGCGCAGCGCATCAAGCTCGCCAAGGAGCTCTCCAAACGCGCCACCGGCCGCACCCTCTATCTGCTCGACGAGCCGACGACCGGCTTACACTTTGCGGACGTGGAGAAACTCCTGGCCGTGCTGCATCGGCTGGTTGATCACGGCAACACGGTGCTGGTGATCGAGCATCATCTGGACGTGATCAAGACGGCGGATCACGTCATTGATCTGGGGCCCGAGGGCGGCCAGCGCGGCGGCCGCGTGGTCGCGGCAGGAACGCCGGAGGACGTGGCGCGCATTCGCAAGTCGTACACGGGACAATTTCTCGCCGCCATGCTGGGCAAGCGTTGATGTCGATTCGCTGTCTCGTCGGCCGGCCTGTCGCCGCTTCGGTTCGCCGCATCGTTCGCCGCGCCCCACCGTGGCGCGGCTTCACTCGGCTGATTTTCTCGCTCGTCCCGCCTGCGGCGGGACACCGTGGCCGCTCGAAAATCAGACGTGCGGCTCACCGAACGGCTCCGGCCGGCCTCCTCAGGCGGGCGGAGGGCCGTGGCTTCGCGAAGCCGCGAATTCGAATTTTTCGAGCCCCAGCGCTCCACCGTGGCCAGAAAAATTCGCTGAGCGGCGCGCGAAGCCCGGCCCATGCCGCCCGCCCCTGCAGGATCGGCCGCCGTCCGTCAAAACCATTGACAGTCTTCGCAGGCCTCCTGGTGTGGATGGCAGCGACAGCGGTGGTGGCGGAGGATGAGACGGTGCCCACCGAGACGCAATATGCCGCCATCCAGCAGGCGTTCTTGCAGGAAGAGTTTGGGCGGGTCGCGGCATTGGTGCCGCCGATCCTGGCTGATGCGTTCCTTGAGCCCAAGACGGTCCGCATCTGGCTGTGGTTGATCTTGAGCGAGGACCGGCTCCAGCGGGGCAACCACGCGCTGATGGAAGTGGATCGTCTCAAGACCAGCCTGTCGGATCTGCCCAGCACCCCGGCCGTCAAAGCCTGGACCGAGAGCGTCTGGCCCGAAATCCTCTACTGGGAAGGCGAAGTGAGCCGCAAGGCTCTGAAGATGGTCCGGGCGCGGTTGGCCTACCAGCGGTTGCTGGGCGCCTTCCCCACGTCGGTGTGGCAGGCGCACGCGCGCTTAGGGTTGGGGCTGGTCTATTTCCATGAGCAGGCCTATGCGGACGCGCAGCAGCAGTTCGCGCAGGTGGCGCGCGCCTCACCCCGCTCGTCGCTTGCCCAGCAGGCCTCGGTGCTGGAGGGGGCGTCTCAGCTGCACGCGAAGCGCTTTGAGGATGCCGCCGCGCATTTTCGACAGGTCCTGGAGCAGCCGCTGGATCAGGCGTTGCGCGGACAGGTCAGTTTCTATCTCGGGGAGGCGTTGACGGGCGTGCGGCGATTTGCCGAAGCGTCGCAGGCCTACCGTCAAGCCCTTGAGCTCGATCCCCGGGCCCCATGGGCGACGGGCGCCTCGTTTGGCTTGGGGTGGAGCGAATTTCAACAAGGCCGCTGCCGGGAGAGCCTGGAGGCGTTTGAGCAGTCTCGCGCCGCGCGTGCGCAGCTCGCACAGGATGAGCGAGTGCCGGGAAGCGCGCGGGCCGCCGGAGAGGCGCTCTTTGCCCAGGGCCGCTGCCTGATGGAACTGAGGCAGGATTCGCAAGCCTTGGCGCGTTTCGAGGAACTGCGTCAGCAGCATGCCGAGGATCCATTGGTCGTTGACGCGACCCTGAGCGCCGCAGAGCTCCTGCAGCGATTGCAGCGGGATGAGGAGGCGCTGGCGCTGCTGCGCCTGCTTGCCGTGCGTCCGCTTGAGCCGGTGCAGCGCACCCAGTGGCAGCTGCGGATGGGCGCCTGCTGGCTCGCCCAAGGAGACGCGGCGAAGGCCAGGGAGGCGTTTGAGCAAGCGCAGCAGACCGCCGATGACACCCTGCGCCAAGCGGCGGTCAGCGGTTTGGGTGACGCGGCGCTCCTGCTGGGTCAGCACGATGAGGCGGCTCGGTGGTATCGCCAGGCCAGGGCGATCGCCCCGGCGGCTCAAGGGGCCTTCTATGCGGCCTATCAACTCGGACGCGTCACCCTGCAACAGGGCCGGACCGAGGACGCCGTCGCGGTGTTTAGAGCCTTGCTGGATCAGACGACCGACCAGGCGTTCGCGGTGGACGTGCGCCTGGCGCTGGCGTTCGCGGCCATCGCGCAGCGGCAACCAGACCGCGCACGGGCTGAGCTCGCGTTGATTCGCCGGCAACACCCGACGCCCTCCCAGGCCGCTCGCATCACGTATGATCTGGCCCTGCTGGCGCTGAGCGAAGGGCGGCCTCTTGAAGCGAAACAGTTCTGTGAGGAGGTCATTCGCCTGGCTCCTCAGACGGACGAAGCCCTGGACGCGCGGCTGTTGCTGACGGATCTTGTGGCCAATCAAGCCTCGCCGCAGGAGGCGTTCGAGGCCTTGCGTGCGGTCTTCGCACAGACAGGCGCGATCCCCAGGCGTCAGCGCGGCACGCTCGCCAGGAAAGCCGGGGAGATGGCGCGGCGGGCGCTGGACTACGCGCAAGCCATCCATTGGTATGAGCTGGCCTGGGAGGAGCTGCCGGCTCAGCGCGGAGAACTTGACTATCAGGTGGCTTCCTGCTACGAAGAGGGGGGAGACCTTGGCTTGGCGATTTGGCGCTACCGCGCCATCCTGCATCCTCCCTGGCAGATCCGGGGGCAGCTGGCGATCGCCAAGCTGATGGAACGGGAGGAACAATGGCAGGAGGCCCGGCGGGTGTACGAAGGCGTCGCGGGGCAAGCTGCGCCGGAAGCGAAGGTCGCCCAGGAACGGCTCGCGTCCCTGAGTGACCTGCCTGCCGCGCCAGCGGGGGAGGCCTACCCGGTGAGGACGCACTAGAGATGGGACGGATGACGCAGGCGGCCTTGTTTGTCGGCGGGGCGTTGGGGATCGCGGCCCTGGTGTACTGGCAGGTGGAGATTATCCACTTGGGCGGGGTCGTCATGATCCCGATCGTCATGGGCTCGATCTTCTCGCTGGCGCTGATGTTCGAGCGGTTCTACTACTTCTTTCATCTCCATCTCGGCAAGGACATGGACCAGTATTTTGAGCAGCTGCGCACCACGATCGAGCAGCGTCGGTGGAAGGAGGCCGAGGAGCTCTGCCAGGACTCGGAGGGGCCCGTCTCACGCGTGGTGGTGGCGGGCCTGGCGGTGCGCGACGGCACCCCCCAGGAGATTGACGACGCCATGGAGGAAGCCGCGCATGCGGAGCTGCCGGCTGTGGAGCAACACGTGCACTGGCTCTCCACGCTGGCGCAGGTCTCCACGCTGTTGGGGTTGTTGGGGACGGTGACGGGGCTGGTGCGGGCGTTCCAGGTCATTCAAGCCAAGTCCAGCGGCGCCAATCCGGTGAGCCCCAGCGACCTGGCCGGCGGCGTGTGGGAAGCCCTCATTACGACGGTGGCAGGGTTGACCGTGGCCATCCCGACGATTCTCGCGTACAATTATTTCGTCAGCCGCGTGACCGAAGTGCAGTTTCAGATGGAGAAGGCCGCCGCGCTGGTCGCCGGCTGGCGCCGTCGGGGCGCGCCTCCCCGCTGACGTTGGCGGAGCAGCGCTGCGATGCGGCTGGCGAGACGGTGGGGCGCGGTGCCGGTGGACATCGCGCCGATGATCGACGTGGTCTTCCAGCAGCTCATTTACTTCATGTTGACGTCCAGTTTCATCCTCCATCCCGGCATCCGCATCACCTTGCCCAAGGCCGCCAGCAGTCAGCAACTGAGCGAATCGGGATTGGTGATCACGCTCACCAAAGACCACCTGGTGTATCTGGATGACGAGCTGGTCACGTTCAAGGAGCTGCGGCGGAAGTTCGCCGGTCTCGGGGGCGGCAAACCCGTGTTGATTCGGGCCGATCGTTTTGCGTACGTGGATAAGCTGATCGAGTTGTGGGATCTGTGTCGCGAGACGGGATTTCGCGAGGTCCACATCGCGACACTCCCGGAATAACCGGAGGGACGAGCATGATCACTGAAATCGGGATTGTCGCGGGGGAGATCTGGCACTACTTGGACGGGCACAACGAGACGCTCTTCTCGGCGGTCGTGAAGGGCATCGAGCGACCGAAGGACCTGGGGCTGATGAGCCTGGGATGGCTGGCCCGAGAAGGGCACGTGCTGGTGCGACAAGATGGCCGTGACTTGCGGGTGGCGCTTCGCAATTCTAGTCCATAGTCCATAGTCGATAGACCATAGAGCAAACACTCATCCCTATCCTGGCTATGGACTACGGTCTATGGACTACGGACTAATTGTGGTGCTGGTGACGTGCCCCAGCCAGCGCAGCGCCAAGCAACTGGCCACCGCGCTCGTGAGCACGCGATTGGCTGCGTGCGTGAATGTCCTGCCTCGAGCGCAGTCGATCTTTCGGTGGAAGGGCAAGGTGGAGCGGGCAAGCGAGTCGCTCCTCATCATCAAAACGAGCGCGCGACGATTTCCCGCCCTCATGCGCGCGGTGCGCGCCCACCATCCCTACGAGATTCCTGAGATCATCGCCCTGCCGATCGTGAAGGGCTTCAGGCCCTATCTGGCGTGGGTTCGGAATTCCGTGTCATGACCTTGACAGCATACTTCTATGTAAGTTATACTTTCTATGTACAAAAATTAAGCTTATCTAATCATACTGGCGAAAAGGCAAACCCATCGCGAGATGGGGGCGCAAAGCTGCGGGTCTCATAGGAATAGACAGCCGGGCTGCCGACCAGAAGAGACGGCCGAGCTACCGAACCAGGGGGGTTCGGCATTTTTGTGTGAGAGAAAGATGAACACCAACGAGCGCGGCGTGGCCTTGGGGATGGTGATCGTCATGGCGCTGATCTTTGCCGTGGCGGCCTTCGGCGTCATGACCCTGTCCGTCAGTCGCAGCCAAACGTCCGGTCTCCAGGCGCATCGGCTCAAGGCGCAATACGCGGCGGAGGCGGGATTGGTGTGGGCCATGCAGCGGTTATGGCAGGACCAGGCGTACTGCGGGGAACAGGATCCACCCCCCATCAACGGCCTGACCGTTGATGTCACGGTGACCAACTGCGGCCCAGGCAACACCCACACCCTCAGCGCCAAGGTGCTGTATTAAAGTAGGTGCGATGAAGAACCAAAGTCGCAGGGGCTTTACCCTGATGGAGATGATGATGACCGCGCTCATCGCCGGGATCCTCGCGGCCGTCGCCCTGCCGGGCTACGTCAGGACCAAGGAACGCAGTTACTGGCAGGAGGCCGAGA
>JACQRB010000003.1 GCA_016206685.1 Candidatus Omnitrophota bacterium
ATGGCCAAGCTCTCTTCCCAGGCCCGCCGGACGCTGGCGGACCTGGACGCCTGCGGCAACACGACCAAAGCCATCACCAAAGGGATCGCCATCGGCTCGGCGGTGATCGCGGCGGTGTCGCTCTTCAACGCGTACATCACCGACATCGCCCGCCTGCTGGGCCGGTCGTATCAGGAGATCGCGGCCTCGCTGTCCATCTCGGAGCCGGCCGTCTTCGTCGGCTTCCTCATCGGCGGGGCGGTGCCGCTCTTGTTCAGCGCGCTGACCATCCGGGCCGTGGGGCGCGCGGCGTTTCTCATCGTGCAAGAGGTGCGTCGGCAGTTTCAGGATGCCGAGATCTGGGCGGGCCGCAAGGACCCGGACTACAACCGCGTGGTGTCCATCTGCACGCAGGAAGCGCAGAAAGAGCTGATCGGGCCCGGGCTCTTGGCGGTGCTCACGCCCGTGGTGGTGGGCTTGGCGTTGCACAAAGAGGCGCTGGGCGGATTTCTGGCCGGCACCATTCTCGCCGGGCAACTGTTGGCCGTCTTCATGGCCAACGCCGGCGGGGCGTGGGACAACGCGAAGAAATTCATCGAGGATGGCCACTATGGCGGCAAGGGCTCCGAGGCGCATAAGGCCTCGATCACCGGTGACACCGTCGGGGATCCGCTCAAGGACACCGCCGGGCCTGCGCTCAATCCGCTCATCAAAGTGATGAACATGGTCAGCCTGCTGATCGTGCCGTTTGTGATCCGGGCCGAGGAGCCCAGCGCCCTGCTGTGGCTGGTGGTCGCGCTGGCGCTGGCAGGCCTGGCCTGGGCGGTGATGCAGAGCAAGCGGGAATCGCCGGCGATGCGCCAATGGTCGGCGAAGCTGGCGACTGAGCCGGCCCAGACCACTTGACGCTCGCCAGGGGCTGTGTTAGAGTCACATGGAGCCGGAACTGAGAAGGAGGATGTTCTAATGACCGAAAAACGAAAAAACCAAAAAACCGAAACACGTTTTTCAGTTTTTAGGTTTTTAGGTTTTTCGGTTTTCCTGATGGTGCTGAGCGGCTGCGCCGTGAAATTCGCCCAGCGCTCGTCGTGGGACATCCAACAGATCCAGACCCTCAGCGAGCAGTTGGAGCAGTTCCGCACGCTCGCGCAACTCAAATCCGAAGAAGCCCAGAGTCTTCGGCAGGCCAAATCCATGCTGGACCAGCGTCTCTCCTCGCCTGATATCAGCGTTGGGTTTGATGAACGGGGCCTCATCGTGCGCGTCTTGGATACGGTGCTGTTTGACTCCGGAAAAGCGAAGCTGCGCAAGGAGGCGTATGCCGTCCTCGAGCAGGTCGCGAGCGTCCTGAACAAGGAAGCGGTTGATCAACCCATTGCCGTGGAAGGGCACACCGACAACGAGCCGATCAAGCATTCAGGGTGGAAAGATAATTGGGAGCTCTCGCTGGCCAGGGCGCGCTCGGTGCTGACCTACTTGGTGCAGGAGCGTCGCGTGGCGCCTGCGCGGGTGTCCACCGTCGGGTATGGCGAGTACCGCCCCATCGCGTCCAACGAGACGCCGGAAGGCCGCCGGGCCAACCGGCGCGTGGAGATCGTGGTGCTCCCGCGGGGAACCACGGTGCAGGGGCCGGCTGATTCCCGGGAAGCGGCGCGGGGCGCCAGCGCCTATCGGAAGTAGGAGAACCGGACCATGCGTCGAGGGGTGCTCATTGGGCTGATCGCCGCCGTCGTCCTCTGCATCGTGCTGGCCGTAGCCGTGGCTTCGATCGGGACGCAATTAGACGAGACCCGGTTGGATCGGGACGATCTGGAAATGCAGGTGGATGACCTGCAGGGCGAGCTCGATTCGTTGCGCACGGAGCGCGACACGGTCAAGACGGAGCGTGAGACGCTCAAAACCAGAACGGAGGAGCAGCTCAAGACGATTGAGCAGCTCAAAGCCGAATCGGGGCGGACGGCAAACAGCCAGACGCAGCTATCAGGGCAGCAGCAACCTGCGCCAGCTTCCACGCCTTGAACGAGACCGTCCGTTTGAGTCACGTGGGCGCACACGCACGCGAGTAAACCTTGGAAGGGATGGCCCCGCCACAGGGCCACAGGTGGCGCGGGGCCATCCCTTTCCACTTCTCATCGGATGAACGGGCTGGATCTGACCAGGCTGCCCAAGCATATCGCCGTCATCATGGACGGCAATGGCCGTTGGGCCGACGGCCAAGGCCTGCCTCGTATCCTGGGCCACCGCGCCGGAGCCGAGGCGGTGCGCCGCATCGCCGAGGCCGCTCGCGAGCTCGGGGTGCCGGCGCTGACCCTCTATGCCTTCTCCTGGGAGAACTGGGACCGTCCCGATGAGGAGATCCAGGCGTTGATGGCGTTGCTGGAGCAATTCCTGGATAGCGAACTTGGCACCCTGCGCAAGAACCAAATCCGCCTGCGGGCCATGGGACGGCTTGATCGGCTTCCCTCGACGGTCTTGAGGCATCTGAACCAGGTCATGGCCGACACGGCCCACCTGGATCAGATGACCTTGACCTTGGCGCTCAGCTACGGCGGACGCCAGGAGCTGGTGGATGCCTCCAGGCGCATCGCTCGACTCGTCTGCGAGGGGCGTCTGTCCCCTGAGCAGATCGACGAAGCCGTCGTCAGCCGGCACCTGTACCTGCCGGATCTGCCGGACCCGGATTTGTTGATCCGCACCTCCGGCGAGCAGCGCCTCTCGAACTTCCTCCTGTGGCAGATTTCCTACTGCGAGCTGTACGTCACGCCGACCCTCTGGCCGGCATTCACGAAAGACGATCTCGTGCAGGCGATTGCGGCCTACCAGCAGCGGGAGCGCCGGTTTGGCAAGACCGGCGCGCAGTCCCCCCAGTCCGCACAGATCAACGGCGCCTCAGGGCGCCGCGGAGGCGAGGTGGGCGGATGATCCCACCACCTGCGCCGGTCTGCCGAAGGCAGACCCGATGAGTTCGATGAGCAGACGAGAACAGATCGCGCACTCATCGCCACGGCGGCTTCCGCCGTGTGGCGATACCAGCCGCCGTGAGGCGCAGGTGGTGGGATGAACCTGCTGCAGCGGCTGAGCACCTCGACGATTCTGATCCTCGCGGTCGTGGGCACGCTGTTTGCCTGTCCCTTGTGGACTTTTGCGCTGGTCGTCATCGCGTTCATCGCGGTGGCGCTGTACGAGTTCTTCACCATGGTGCGCCAGCGGGGGATCCTGGTGCATCGGCCGCTGAGCATCGGCCTGGGCGTGGTCTTCAGCCTCCTCGTGGCGTGGCGCTCGCTGGTTGAGCCGGGCCTGGTGCCGGCGCCGGCCTTAGGGGCAGGCGCGACGGTATTCGGGTGGGCCTGGGACATCTTCTGGCCGGTGACGATCGTGCTGATTTTCCTGCGCCAGTTCACGCGGCAGAATACCTTTGAAGCCCTGAGCGGGCTGGCCACGACGCTGTTTGGCCTGGCCTATATCTCGGGGCTGTTCAGCTACTTGTTCTATCTCCGCGCGTTTCAGGGACAAGACGGCGCGTGGCTGATCGTGTTTTTGATTCTGGTCACCAAGATGGGCGATGCGGGGGCGTTTGTCATCGGCAATCTCCTGGGCCGCCACACCCTCATGGCCCGCATCAGCCCGCGCAAGACCGTGGAAGGGTTTGTGGGGGGGGCGCTGGTGAGCGCGGCGATCGGCGCGCTGGCCGTGCCGATGGTGGGGCGGCTGGCCGGCTCTGCGTGGAGCGGGTTGTGGATGGGATTGGTCTTGGGGCTGGTGGGGCAGCTGGGGGATCTGGCCGAATCGTTGATCAAGCGGGACTGCCAGGTCAAGGATTCCGGCCGCCTCCTGCCGGGACTGGGCGGTATTTTGGATGTCCTCGATAGCCTCCTCTTTACGGCTCCCGTGTTTTACGCCTTGCTGATTTATCCCTGATCCTCCTCATGAAACGCATCGCGGTGCTGGGCTCGACCGGCTCCATCGGCAGGAGCACCCTCGACGTGATTGCGCGTCACCCGCAGCGCCTGTCGCTCGTCGGGCTGTCCGCGCACTCGCGCATCGAGCTCTTGCAGGAGCAGATCGCCCGCTTCCAGCCTGAGGTGGTCGCGGTGCTCGATGACGCCGCCGCCGTTCGGCTGCGCCGTCAGGTGGGCGGGACGACCCAGGTGCTGCAGGGCGTCGAGGGGCTGACGCGCGTGGCGACGCATCCGAGCGTCGATCTCATCGTGGTGGGAACCGCAGGGCCTGATGCGCTCCTGCCGCTGGTGCGCGCGATCGAAGCCGGCAAAGACGTCGCGCTGGCCTCCAAAGAGCTGCTGGTCATGGCCGGGGAGCTCATCATGCGCAAGGTCCAGGAGCACGGCAGGCGCCTGCTCCCCGTTGATAGCGAGCACGCCGCGCTGTTTCAGTTGCTGCAGGGTGTCCCGCGCGAGCAGGTGGAGCGCGTGATTCTCACCGGCAGCGGGGGCTCGTTGTGGTCGTTGGATGCGGCGCAGCAAGACCACGTCAGTCCGGAGCAGGTCCTCCGTCATCCGAAGTGGCAGATGGGGCCGAAGATCACCGTGGATTCGGCGACGTTGATGAACAAGGGCTTGGAAGTGATCGAGGCCCACTGGCTCTTTGCGGCGCCGCTGGACCGGATCCGGGTGGTGATTCATCCGCAAGCCGTCGTGCATGCGATGGTGGAGCTGCGTGATGGCAGTTGCTTGGCCCAGATGAGCCCCTGCGATATGCGGCTGCCCATCCAGGCGGCCCTCAGCTTTCCGGAACGCTGGACGGCCGACGTGCCGCGCCTGCAGTGGACGCAATTGGCGGGGTTGCAGTTTTTTGATCCGGACCTGGATCGCTTTCCCTGCCTGCGCCTGGCGCTGGAGACCGCCCGTCTGGGCGGGACCGCCTGCGGCGTGCTCTCCGCGGCGAACGAAACGGCCGTGTGGGCGTTTTTGCGCGAGACGATCGCCTTCGGAGACATCCCGCGCGTGATCGAGGAGACCCTCGCCGGACATGCCCCGCTGGCGCATCCGACGCTCGAGGAGATTCTGGCTGCCGATCAATGGGCGCGTCAGGCCGCCCAGGGTGTCATTCGGGAAAACAAAAGGTTTGTTCAAAGTGTCATGTGAAATGTGTAATGTAGTTTGTTCCATTACACTTTACACATTGAACATTCCACAGGTTGTTTAAGATGGCGTGGCTGATTGCGATTCTCGTCTTAGGGCTGCTGGTCCTGCTGCATGAGCTGGGCCACTTCCTGGTGGCCAGGCGCTGCGGGGTGCGGGTGCTGCGCTTCTCCATCGGATTCGGGCCGGTCCTGTGGCGCTGGCAGGGGGGCCAGACCGAGTACGCCGTGAGCCTGCTGCCTCTCGGGGGCTACGTCAAGATGGCCGGGGAACAGCGCAGTGAGTCGGTCGCAGGCGAACCATGGGAGTTTGTGTCCAAGCCGGTCGGGGTGCGGGCGTGGATCGTGGCGGCCGGCCCGTTGGTCAACTATGCGATCTCCATCCTCAGCTTGTGGACGGTGCTGGTCGTCGGCTATCCGGAGCTGCTGCCCACCGTCGGACGGCTCATCGAGGGCATGCCCGCCAAGGCCGCGGGCGTGCAGGTGGGTGATCGCATTCTCGCCGTCGAGGGCAAGCCCATCCGCACCTGGGATGAGCTCACCCGGATCATCCACCGCTCCGCCGACCGGCCGCTGAACCTGGAGGTGCAGCGGGAGGGCGCGACGCTGACGCTGCGCGTGACGCCGGCGGCGCAGGAGCATCCGGATCCATTCGGCCGCGCGCGCACGGTCGGGCTGATGGGGGTCTCGCCCAGCGGGGCGTTTACCACGTATCGGGTCTCCCCGCTCGAAGCGGTCCATCAGACGGCGAGCAAGCAAGCCGAATGGCTCTCCCAGATAGGCTTGTCCTTGTGGTCGATGGTGACCGGCCGGGTGCCCATGCAGGAATCGCTGACCGGGCCGATCGGGATCGTCTACATGACCTCGGAGGCCGTGCGCATGGGCCTGGGGGCGCTGCTGTATCTGGTGAGCATCTTCAGCCTGAGCCTGGCGATCTTCAACTTCTTTCCGATCCCGATTCTCGACGGCGGGCATCTGCTGTTTTTGGTCTGCGAGAAATTTCGTGGGCGGCCGGTGAGCCTCATCGTGCAGGAGAAAGCCACCCAGGTCGGCTTTGCGGTGCTGATGACGCTCGTGGTGCTGGTGTGCGTCAACGATCTGAACCGCCTGGGTGTGGTGGAGAAAGTGCGCGGGTTCTGGCGCGGCTAAGACTGAGCATGATTGAACGACGGAAGACCCGACAGGTCAAAGTTGGCCCCGTCATGATCGGGGACGGGGCGCCGGTGTCGATCCAATCAATGACCAAGACCGACACCGCCGACGTCGAGGCCACCGTGCGCCAGATCCGCGCGCTGGCGACGGCGGGCTGCGAGATCGTCCGGGTGGCGGTGCCGACGATCGAAGCGGCCAGGGCGCTGCCAACCATTCGTCGGGAGTGCGACAAAGTCCCGTTGGTGGCCGATATTCATTTCCACCCGCAGTTTGCCATTGCGGCTCTCGAGGCCGGGTTTGACAAGATCCGCTGGAACCCCGGCAACATCCGCAATCCCCAGCGGGTGCGCGAGGTGGTGGAGCGCGCCAAGGAGCGCGGCGTGCCCATCCGCATCGGCGTCAACGTCGGCTCGCTCGATCCGGAATTCGAGGCCGCGCACCCTGAGAACCTTATCGAAGCGATGGTCCAGAGC
>JACQRB010000011.1 GCA_016206685.1 Candidatus Omnitrophota bacterium
ATCGTGCTGTTGGTGTTGCTCGCCCTGGGCTTGTTGATGGGGATGCGGACCCTGCGGTTCGTTGAGTTTCGCTTGCGCATGCGCTATCGCAGGGGATTCGCCAAGAACCGATGATCCCCCCACCTGGCTGTCCCACCACCGTAGGTGGTGGGGAGCGGTCAGCGCGCAAGGATGCGCAGGGCTACGTGTATCTCCTCAAGAGCCTCACGACCGGACGATACTATCTAGGCTGGACGACGGAGTTGGAGCGGCGCGTCGCAGAGCATGTGCGAGGAACGAGCCGCTTTACCAAGTCCCGAGGGCCATGGCAATTGGTGGGATACGAACGCTACGGGAGCCCCGCGGAAGCGAAACAGCGGGAACGCATCTTGAAACGTAACGCTCGCATGCGTGCGCTGTTCCAGAAGCGCCTCAGCAATCGTGCGTTGACCGCTCGGCCCGCCTTTGGCGGGCCCAGCCAGGTGGGGGGATGAGAGGGGCGCGTGTTCCTCTGGCGTGCGCGCTTCTGGTGGCGTGCCCCGCCTTCCTGCAGGCTGATGAGCCGCGACACTTGAAAGTCGCGTTGCACATCCATTCCACCATCAGCACGGGAACCGTTGCGCCTGCGGCGATTGCGGCCCTGGCGAACCAGGCCGGGCTCGATGCGGTGGTCTTCACGGATAGCGCGCTGCGCCGGTGGGAATACGGGTTGTGGCCGGCTCGCGCCTGGATCAGGCGGGTCGTGGAACAGCCCTCCGTGCTGACCTTCGGGGCCAAGCGCTACCTGGACACCTTGCGGTCTCTGAGCACGCCTGAGTTGCTGGTGTTGCCGGGCCTGGAAGCGGCCCCGTTCTACTCCTGGCGGCGCAGTCCCTTTGATCGCCGGGGAGGGCAGATCCGTGGCTGGAACCAGCATCTGCTGGTGTTCGGGCTGGAGGATCCTCGCGCGATCCGGACGCTGCCGCTCAACGCGTTTGACCCGTATCAGGGCGATCGCGGCGCGGCTCCCTATCAGCGAGTCATCGAGGCCGTGACCGCGCAAGGCGGGCTCGTCTTCTGGGCCCATCCGGAGACGGGGCATGTGGGGGAGCATGGTCCAGTCGAAGACTACACCGATCCGTACCCGCACTTGTTGGAGCTGACCAGCGGCTACCACGGATTTGCGGTCACCTATCGGGACAAGCTCGCCTTTGTGGAAGCCGGAGGCGTGTGGGACCGGCTGTTGGCCGCCTACTGCGCGGGCCGGCGCCGCCAGCCGGTGTGGATTCTGGGAGAGCTCGATTGGCGCAAGCCGGAAGAGCATCCTCTGGATCGGGTGGTGACGATGGTGATGGCGTCGGAGCGCACGGCCGAGGCGGTCCTGCGCGCGCTGCGGACAGGTCGCATGTGGGTGGTGTTCCGCATTGGCCGACAGGCTCCCGTCCTGCATCGCTTTGAGGCGAGGGCGCTGACCGGTCACGCGACGGCGGGCATCGGCGAGTCCATCGCCCCCACGGGTCCGCTCCGCATCCAGGTGAGCGGGCGGCGCGGGTCACCGGAGCCCGGCCAGGCGCGCGTGTTCTTGATCAGGGACGGCGCCGTCCTGCAGATGGAAGAGGTCACCGCTGAGGAGTTTGATCTGGTGTGGACCGACGACGCGCCTCCCGCACGGGGATTCTACCGAGCCGTGTTTCAAGGGCCCGCAGGCCTCATCTACACCAACCCGATCTTTGTGCGTTGAGCGCCGCAGACCCCGAAAAGGCTTGCAGGGGCGGGGGAAATGGCCTACACTTGCCGAAACAGGGAGGTGCAGCATGCAGTCACTTGGGAAGGCGGCCTTAGTGCTCGGCGTGGCGAGTTTGGTGATCGGGATCGTGTCCCGCTTGACGTACACGCCGATCCTGGGTGTGGAGTCAGAGGCGATCACCAAGTTCGCGGCGACCTGCTTCCTCTTGAGCATCGCCGCCTCCTTGACGGTGTGTCATACGTGTGACACCAAGAAGTAGTCCGTCGTACGGTTGTTCCTCTGGCCAAGATCCTTGTCGTTGATCCCGAGCCCTCATTTGCCGAGGAGCTGACCACGCTCCTGGCTCGCTTCGGCGATCAGGTGGTGTGGGCCAGCACCAGCGGGCACGCCCTCTCGCAGGTCGCTCAGGGAGGCGTGGACGTCGTGCTGGTGGACGAGCGAACGGATGCCGCCGATCCCCTCGCCGCGTTTCAGCCCTGTCTCAGCGCCCACCACCCTCCCGTCTTGCTCTTGAGCGAATCCCCAACGCTCCCCCGGCTGGTGGAGGCCTACCAGCGGGGGATCCACTACGGCGTCGTCAAGCCCTTCCACCCCAGAGAGCTGCTGTCCTGTTTGTACGCGGCGCTGCACCGCCAGCGGCGCGTGGTGTGCCTTGGCGGCGGGACGGGATTATATACCCTCCTGCTGGGACTCAAAACCCTCCCCAGCGCGCACCTGACCTCCATCGTCAGCATGAGCGACGACGGAGGCTCCTCGGGGAGGATCCGGCAGGCCTATGGGGTGCTGCCGCCAGGCGATGTGCGGCGCAGTCTGGTGGCGTTGTCCACGGCGCCAGGCCTGATGAATGACCTGATCCAGTATCGTTTCCGCGAAGGCGCGGGGCTGACGGATCACAACCTGGGCAACCTGCTGCTGACCGCGATGGCCAATCTGACCGGCTCGATGGCGGAGGCGGTGCGGGCGATGGGCGACATCCTCAACGTCCAGGGGATCGTGCTGCCGGTCACCACCACCCCGAACACGCTGGTCGCGGAGCTGGAGGACGGCAGCTGGGTGCGCGGAGAGTCTCATATTGACGTCCCGACGGGGCGCGATCCCCAGCGACGGATCGTCCGCTTGTGGCAGGAACCGCAGGCCGAGGCGAATCCCGACGCGCTGTCGGCGATGCTGGCGGCGGATCTGATCACGATCGGCCCCGGGGATCTGTTCACGAGCATCATCGCCAATTTGTGCGTGAAGGGCGTCGCCCACGCCATCCGGGCTTCCCGCGCGCGCACGCTCTATCTCTGCAATCTCATGACCAAGCCGGGGGAGACCAGCGGCTTCACGGTGGCGGATCATGTCCGGGAGGTCGTGCGCTACCTGGGCGAAGATCTCCTCGATGAGGTGTTGGTCTCCAACACCGTGTTCTCGCCGGAGGCGTTGGCGGACTACGCCAACAAGGGGCAGGAACCCGTCCGGCTGGACAAGGAAGCGGTCCTCCAGCAGGCCACCAACGCCCAGATCATCGTGCGGGATCTGGCCTCGGAACGGGAGCTCGTCCGCCACGACAGCCTCAAGCTGGTCAATGAAATCTTCCGCCGGATGGCCCTCTCCTCTGCGCCCTCGCCGGCCCATGCCGCCGGCCATTGAGGTCCGCGGCCTCACCAAAGTGTTCTATCCAGCCCGGCCGTTCGGCGCCTGGCTGCGCGCGCCCTGGCGGCGCGGCGAGCCGATTCGCGCGCTGGAGGATATCTCGCTGACCGTCAACGCCGGCGAGGTGTTCTGCCTCATGGGCTCCAACGGGGCAGGGAAAACGACGCTGTTGAAGATTCTGACAGGACTGCTCCTTCCGACCTCAGGCACCGTCCTCATCAACGGCCAGGACGTCGCCCGCATCAGCGCGCGTCTTCGATCGCAGGTCGGGTTTGCTTCGAGCGACCGGCCGGGCTTTTACGACCAGCTCACCGGCCGGCAAAACCTGGCGTTCTTCGCCGCCTTATACGGGCTCTCGACCAGGCAGGCCGCTCGCCGTATCGCTGAACTCACGGAGCTGTTAGAAATCGCCGCTCCGGACCAGCCGTACCAGGCCTGCTCAGCAGGCATGAAGCAACGGCTGCTCCTGGCCAGGGCGCTCCTGCACGATCCGCCGATCGTGCTCCTGGATGAGCCGGCGAAAAGCCTGGATCCGCTTCGGGCGGAAACGCTCCGCGCCTTGCTTCACGACCGATTCGCCAGGAGCGGGAAGACCGTGCTCCTCACGACCCACTCAGCCGCGGAAGCGGAAGCATGCACAGGCCGCATCGCCGTCTTGCAACGGGGAGGTCTCAAAGCCTGCGGGACGGTGCGCGACATCAGCGCCGGCGACACGTTACACGCCGCGCTCAAGCGGCTCTGCGAGTCATGAACGCCCTGCGCAAGCTCCGGGCATTCGTCATCCGCGATTGGCGTATTCGCAGCAGCTACCGGTTCGGATTGCTCCTCACGATCGGGCAGATCGTCTTCACCCTGGCCATGTTCTTTTTCATCAGTCGGCTGATCGATCCCCAGCACCCCACAGGACTCGCGCCGTACGGGGGCGCCTATTTTCCGTTCGTCGTCTTGGGCCTGGTCTGTTCGCACTATCTCACCGCAAGCCTTTCAAGCTTTGCCGGCCGGCTGAGAGAGGAGCAACTTCAAGGAACCCTTGAAGCCATGCTGGCAGCCCCAACAGGGATCTGGACGATGCTGGTGGGCAATGTCCTCTGGGAGTTTCTGTGGTCCACGGTTGAGGTGGCGGTCTATCTGGGAGTTGGCGTGTGGCTCTTCGGTTTGCAGCTCGGCCAGGTGAACATCCTGGCAAGTCTCGTTCTGCTCATCTTGATGGTGGTGTCCCTGAGCAGCCTGGGGGTGCTCTCGGTCAGCGGGGTGTTGTTGTTTCGGGAGTTTGATCCGGTCAGTTGGCTGCTCGGCGGCGCGATGAAGCTGGTGGGCGGAGTCTATTTTCCAACGGCGCTGCTTCCCGGGTGGCTTGAGACGTCGGCAAAGTTTTTCCCGCTGACCTATGCTCTCGAAGGCTTGCGGCAGGCGGTGTTGATGGGACGCGGCTTGGACGAGCTGGGGCAGGTGTGCGTGGCACTCGGCGTGTTTGCGGCGGTGTGCTGGCCGCTGGCGCTGGTGAGTTTTTCCTGGACGATCAGGCGGCTGAAGACGACCGGCGCCTTAAGCTTCCGCTGAGCAGTTGGAAGAGGCCTTGGAACGCTTCCCTGCAGAGTTGCAGTGGGCGTTTGAGAGACCAGTAGGCCACTTGCCAACGAGTTGATAATCCGTAGTGGAGGCGCATGAACTCCGGTGAGGGAAACAACAGCCCGACCGCGTAGCGCCATTTCGCCCGCCACCCCCTGACCGCAAACCACGCCGCAAGACTTTCCTTGCCCGGGACGCTCACCGAATCAATCACCGCGCTCGCGAGTGACGGTCTGATCCTTCGCGGGATCGTCAGTTGCCCAATGAGTTCGTTCGGCAGCGGCGTGTCACACACCGTCCGGGTGCGTTGAAGCGCCGCAGCCACAAGCCCTCCAACACCCCCCTGTTGAGCGGTTGAGACGAGTTGGGGCCAATCCAACGTCGCTTGATACTTGCGGATGAACCGGTCCAACTCAGACACCCACAGCGCCGGCGCGCTGTCATGGTGATGGACGAGGTGCAGGCAGAGATTCAGGATTTGATCTCCAGGGCTCAGCAACAACGTCTCCACGCCGCACGCCCGGCCAGGCACGCAGCGCCGCCAGATCGGCTCCATGTCGAGGCGTTCGACAAACGGCGGGTAGGCCAAGCTCCAGTGCGGCTCCACGATGACCGGAATCGGGTGCGTCTTGAAGAACTCGAACGTGTAAGAGAACGCTTGGGCAAATCCCGGCCGGCGATCGCACAGGCGGTAGCCGAATTCCAACAACTCCGTCTTGACCTGGGCCAGCTCGGGTTTGCGGACCAAAACATCCAGGTCCCCGCAGGGACGCGCCAACGGATCGCCGTAGAGCTGTTCCGATAAGGCCGGCCCACGCAGAGGAACGACCTGGATGCCGCGCGCGTGGAAGCGCCTGAGGATGGTGGTGAGCTCATGCGCCAGCATCAGGGCGCGCGCCGCGCGGGCCGGCGATTCAACGGACAGGGGGGCGGTCGCCGTCATGGTCATGGCCGCCGGACCTCCCACATCCCTTCAGCCAGCAGGGTTCCCCTCAGCCCTGCGGCCTGAATTTCTTCGGCAATCTCCTCCTGACGGAAGAACACATGGCGGAACACGCGATCCTGCGGATCGCTTGCCGGACTGATCACGCTGACCAACTGATCACCTGGTTCCGTTGTGAAAGTCTCATGAGCCGCCAGGCGATAGAGACGCCGGAGCCCGTCTACCACGTTCGTGCGCAGGCCGGCTCGATACGTCGGCGGCATCCAGTGGGCCGCCAGGAACATCGCCCCCTCCGGCTTGAGGACGGCCTCCAGCGCCCGGAGAGTGCGGACCCGCAAGGCGCGGGTCGGAATCAGGTTGTAGAACCCGACGGTCGTCAGGACGTAGTCAAACGCTCCGAGGTCAGGGCTCACGTCATGCGCCGCCATCGGCAGGAACGTGATGTCGAGTCCCTGCCCCGCCGCGTGGCGGCGGGCGGCCTCGATCGCCCCCGCCGCGATATCAATCCCGACGATGGGGTAGCCCAGCCTCGCCAGGGCGATCGCTTCACGCCCGGCCCCGCAGCCCACATCCAGGACCCGTCCGCGCCGGGCCATCGGCCCGGCCACGAGCATCTGTTCAAGCTCATCGAGACCGTCCAGCACGTGGGCCGAGGCGTAGGCCACCTCATGGGGTTGGCTGTACGTGTCCGCCGTCGCCTGGATCAACTGTTCCGGCGGTCCGAGATCCACCGGCCAGATGAGCGGATGGGTCAGTTTCTCCCAGATGCCTGAGAGAGACTGCCGCGCAACTGCCAGGCCGGTCACGAGGAGCAGCCCAGCTCCGAGCAACCCCCCAGACAGCGCCGTCGTCGGCATGCAGGCCTTCATCCGTCAGCCAAGTCTTGGAGGATGGTCTGTCGGACTGCGGGAAGTCGTCTCAGATTCCGGGGATACGCGACCGATTTCACAGGGACGCGCGCGGCCAGACGCGCGGCCCAGGCAAATTGCCGCGCGAGGCGCTCGGGTTCGAGCGAGACCGGATTGAAGGTGTGGGCGATGAGAGCCAGGCACGCCGCCCTCGGGGCCAGGCGCCTGATCCTGATCCGTTGGGTGGTGGCGCGCGAAGCCAGGCAATAGCATGCCCGGATGGGGACGGGACGCCGGCAGGACCGGCGGTCCGATGAGAGGCGAATCACCACTTTGTTCGTCAGGGGGTTGAGCGGGCGGCCATGCGCGGCGCCCAACAACGTCCGGGCGATTGCCGGGAAGAGCTTGATGCGGGGAAGCCCTGGATACGCCAGGTCCCGTGCGCCGGCGCCGGGTTTGAGCACGAGCAGGTCATCGGTGAGGAGCGGGAAGCCGGCCTGAAGAAATGACGCGCCGAGGGTCGATTTGCCCTGGCCGCATTCGCCCAGGAACGCGACCGCCCCGCCGTCAACGATCACGGTCGTCGCATGCAGCGGCTCCACGCCCAGCTTCACCAGCGCAAAGGAGAGCGCCTGGCTTGCGAAGAAGGTCTGAAAGCTCTCGGTCGCCGAACCGTTGAGGGACCGGCCGCGGATCCGCCGTCCGTCGGCGGACACGAGGCATTCATACAAGCCGCTCCACCGGAGGTATTCCGCGCCGTCCGCCTCCCGAATCCGGTGAAACCACGACCTCCGGGGCGTCCCATGGGCCTGTGCGCCCCTGACGCGCCCCGGGGCTCCATGCTGCATGTCGATGTCTGGAGGATCCGCGGAGGCCTCCGCTTCACACGGCAGGGGAAGCGCGCTGCGGATGCGCATCCCGTACGCCTGATAGAGCCGCCTCTTCCCCATCGAAGCCTTGCCGGCGACGGCAATCAGCTTTGGCTTATCCGGTGTTGGGGCGGGTCTTCGGGCCGTTGATCATGTTGTTTTCATCCCTACTTTTGCTCCCTCCACGGGTCAGCCTCCGAATGTCACCGTACACCCGCAGGCGCGGCGGGGTGTAGGGCTTCTTGCCCGACGGCTTGGGTTTGTGCATCTGTCCCTCCGTTGTTCCAGAACCGCTCCAAAAACCGATCCAGGCTGATGAGCGACCACAAGGCCCACCGTTTCTCAGACGCCCCTTGGCGGAATTGCGCCACCAGCCGCTCCGCCCCCCGCCGGTCCAGATACCGGTCCATCAGGCCTGAGCGGTCGAGCAGCGCCGCCGGGGACTGCTGCTGACACAGCGCCAGCAGCCCGTCGTCCATCGAGCTCGTATAATCGCCTTTCCCTTTGCGGAGCCGGATCGACTCCGGCACCAGGCCGCGCATGGCCTGGCGGAGCAGCCATTTTCGCTCGCCCTGCCGAGTCCGCCGGTCCCAGGGGATGGCGAGCAGGAACTCGACGAGCCGGGCGTCGTAAAACGGATAGCGGACCTCCAGCCCGTAGCAGGCAACCGTGCGTTCATCCACCTCCCGCGAGAGCACCTGATAGGGGCTGAACGTGTTGAGGTAGACCGTGGTCTGCACAGACGACGGGAAGGGAATCGACACGCGCGGCGCATGCAGGCGATCGAAGAGGCGTGCCTGGCGGGCCAGACGAGCATTGAGCCAGGACGGCGGAACCTTTCGCATGATCCGCTTGAGCCATCCTTTGCCCTGGGCGGGGATCAGGTCGGCGAAAGCCGTCTGGGTCAGTTCCCACCGATCACCCCCATACCATCGCGCAAATTGGTTGAGTTCGGTGACGAACCGCCACGGCCGATGCGTCAGGAGATCGGTGAAATAGCCGTATTCATCCACCACTTGATCGCCGCCGATGCCGGTCAAGAGGACACGAAGGTTTCGGCTTCGCAGCCACTCCATCAGGTCGCGCCCGCCGTGGCGATTGGTGCCCACGGCGGGACACTCAACGCGCCACATCTCCTCCTCAAGCCCGTTGAGCGGCTCATCCGTGCCTCGCGCCGCCTCATGGAGGCGAACGCCGAGCTTCTGAGCCACGGCAGCGGCAAACCGCCGCTCGTCCGCTTCTGGCTGGTTGCCGACGACCACAATGGCCTCAAGCGGAACACCTGTCTGCCGGACAGCCACACACGCGATTGAGGACGAATCCAGGCCACCGCTCAGGAAACATCCGACGGGAAACGCGCTGCGCAGGCGGCATCGCACGGCCTCCTCAAACAGCCCGCGGAAACGCTCGACATAGTCCTCATCGCGCGCATACCGGAGTTGGCGGGTCGGGTCAATCGTCCAGTAACGTCTCACGGAGACGGCTGCGTCGCGCGCCAAGAGCGCGTGCCCAGGCGGCAGGCGGTGAACGCTCTGGAAGAACGTCCTCGCGTGATCAGGTTCGCGCAACTCGCGCAGCAAGAACGCGAAGACCATCTCATCGTCCGGTGCCGGCATGCGGTCCAAGACGGCCAGAATCGGCTTGATCTCGGAACTGAGGCACAGCGTCTGGTTCGCCACGCAATAATGCAGGGGCCTCAATCCCAGAGGATCGCGGGCGGCAAACAGCCGGCGGGCCTGGGAATCCCAGACGACGAACGCAAATTCACCGACGAGATGACGCGGGCATTCGGGGCCCCACCGCTGATACGCGGCCAGCACCAGCTCCGGGTCGGTGGCGCCGCTGAGGTCGCGCAGGAGCTCTTCCCGGTTGTCCAATCGCCCGTCCCACACGAGGCCGTAGTGGCCGTCCACGACCGGTTGGCGTTCCTGCCAGGATTCCGGTGTGAGGCACAGCCGCCGGTGCGCCAGTCCCACCGAGCCGTGGACCCACGCGCCTTCACCGTCGGCTCCCCGGTGGACCATGGCCTGCGACATCCGCGTCAGCATCGGTCGCTCCACAGGCCGTCCGTCGAGAGAGAGGATCGCCGCCAGTCCACTCATCCGCCCCACCGTTGCAGCCAGACCTCGAGCTTGGCGATGTTCCACAGGATGTTGCGCGCGCTGGCCGGGGCCTGGCCCTGCGCGAATCGCTCAAGCAACCGTTGGATCGCCTGTCGATCCACGTACTCAAACACGCGCCCATTCTTCTGACTCAGGAAGCGAATTAATCGCGTTGCCTCTCGACGGTGCGACGCCGGATCATCGCCGTTCGTCCACGGGATGAGCTCCTGCAATGGCTCCGGCCCCCTGACGGGCAGGAGCGAGCGGAGGGCCTGCTGGACAAATTGCTTGCGATAGCCGAACGCCATCTTGATGTCGGTGGGAAGCGCCACGAACCATTCAATCAGCCGCCGGTCGAGGTACGGATGACGGCACTCCACCGAGAACCTAGCGCTCATGGCATGCAGGGTGCTGAGCGCCAGCCCCATCGCCGGGCGCGTGAGCGCCCAGATGCTTTCAGCGGCGCATCGGCTTGCGCCCTTTGGTCTGACAGCCGGACCGGAGCGGAACATCAACCTTGTCCGTTTCGCAAAGCCCCGGTCAATCCAGCGCGGGACCTGGTGGCCGGTGGCCTGCTTCACGAGGCGACGCGCCAAGGACGGCAGCTCGGACCACAGCAACGGCCAAGCGCCCGCCCAGACCCCTGGGGGCGAGCCGTACGCCAGACGCCAGCTGGCGTACTCGCGCGCAAACCGGCGCAGATGACCGGACAGGAGGGCGTCCTTCACAAACCCCTGCTCGGCGAATTGGCTCAGCTCATCCGCTCCGAATCCGGTCAGGAGCGCCCGGCACCCGTTGGCCGCTGCGCGTTCCAGCACCACAGGCAGCGTGAAGAAATGCTCGTAGTGCGGGGTGTCGCCGGTGTCGAGGAACCATTCAAAACAGGTCTTTGATTCGTCGACGTCCGACAGGCGGATGGTCTGCAGCGGCGTGCCGAACCGCCTCCCGAGCGCCTGGAGCGCCTCCCACTCTTCTTGGAGGAAGCCATCGAGCAGGACCGTGAACGCCAGGCGATCCGGCGGGACGGGAACTTCGCCGCGGAGCGTTTCGGCCATGGCCGCGACCGTCGTCGAGTCGATGCCTCCGCTGAGCAGGATTCCCAGCGGTCCAGTGCCGGCCATCCGGCATCGGACCGCTTCGCGGAACAGGTCGCGAAATTGGTCGATGGCCTCTTCGCCAGAACGGGGGCGTGGCGCCGGATCCGATCGAAGTTCCCAATAGGGCTGCAGCGTCAGGCGGCCTTGCGTCAACTGGAGCTGATGCGCGGGCGGAAGCTGGAAGACGCCTTCAAATGCGGTGGCGCCCGGGTCGGTGAACTCCATCAGGAGGTAGTCAGCCAGGAAGGATTCATTGGGGTGTTTCGGCACGCTGGGGTCTGCCAGCATGCTGGCGAGCGAAGAGGCGATCCGCAATCGCCGGCCGTCCCACCGGTAGTACAACGGCTTGGCCCCGAGTGGATCACGAGCGCAGAACAGTCGGTGGTGCCGGCGATCCCAGATCGCGAAGGCGAAATCGCCGATGAGATGGGCCGGGCCATCCACCCCCCACCGGTCATACGCGTTCAAGATGAGCTCGGCATCGGTGTCAGTGCGCAGGGGCGAAGCGAGGGCGGCGTTCAACTCGTCGCGGTTGTCAATCCGAGCGTCAGCGACGATGACGAGGTTGCCGTCCTCACTGAGGAACGGTTGGGTTTCATGGAGGGATGCGGGGGTGGTATGGAGCAGGCGATGCCCAAGACCAGTCGGTCCATCAACCCAATGACCGACGCCATCAGGGCCGCGATGAGCGAGCGCATCAGTCATCCGCTTCAGGAGTGGCGGCTCAACCGGTTGACCGTCGAGATTGAGGATACCCGCGATGCCGCTCATTCCAATACCACCAGCGCGGCGTCAGTCTGTCCGTTCGACTCGACCCAGGCATGGGCCTGCAACCGGCCGTCTTCTTTGGCGACGCCGATGAGGAGTGATGGGGCTATTCCTCGTCCGCTGAAGAGCCACGCCGCGACAGACGCTTGACGCAGGCAGGAAGGGCGTAAGAACCCGTGGCGATCCGCAAGGGCCACGAGCCATGCCAGCCGGTCACACTCGCCAGGATCAGGAGCGCGGCGTGGCCCCCTCTGGGCGCGTGCGCAACGCTGCTGAACGACCTGCAGGATGCTCTTCAGCGACCAGAGGCGCAACGCCAACTCGGCGAGCAGCAGCAAGACCGACACCTGCACATAGTCCCTGCGGTCGAGGGCTGACAAGCGCAAGAACTTCTTGAGGGCGCCGGCCCACAGCTCACGGATGAGGCGATGCCACGGGTTCCAGCAGTCCATGCTCGAGGAGGGAAGTGATGAGGCGGATGAGATCGGCTTCACCGCGCGCCGGATCGGCGTCAAACTCCTCACGCAGCCGGATGAGCACCTGATGGAGAGATTGACCGTCCTGGAGCAGCTGCCAGATGCGGGTGCCGACGGGATCGAGGCCGAAATAGACGCCGGTGTTGAGGTTGAGGAGCACGGTTTCGCCGGCGAGGTCTTTGAAGAGGATGCCGTCGGGAATCCTCACCTGGCTTTCCAGCGACAGCACAGCCATTGCTTCAACCTTACCATAGTCCCCCCACTCGTGCAACCTTCGGCGGCCACCCCGATCCCAGGCAAAACAGGCTTTGACGGGGCTGCCTTCCTATCTTATACTGAGAAAGTCCTCGTCGAGAACCCGCTGAACGAGATGTACGAGTCCTACTGGGGGCTGAGCGCCAAACCATTCGAGAACACCCCGGATCCGAAGTTCTTCTACGCCTCCAGCCAGCACCAGGAAGCCTGCGCGCGGATGCTCTATTGTATCCGCTCGCGCAAAGGCGCCGGTATTCTCAGCGGGGTCTTCGGCTGCGGCAAGACCATCGTCGGGCAGATCGTCCTCCAGGAGCTCAACCAGGAACGCTACCGCTACGCCTTCCTGTCCAATCCCCGCGTGAACGATCTGGACGCGCTGCGCCTGATCATCCATCATCTGGGCGTGGCGCATCCGCCCGCCAACAAGGCGGATGTGCTGATCGTCCTGGAGGAGCTGGTGACGAGCAACGCCAAAGAGGGGCGCGACACCGTCATTCTGCTGGACGAGGCCCACGCGATTGAAGACCCCAGGGTCTTCGAGGAGCTGCGGTTGCTCCTCAACTTCCAGTGGCATGACCGGTTCCTGGTGACGCTGTTGTTGTTCGGCCAGCCGGAGCTGGCGACCATGATCAACGCGAACAAGGCCTTCGAGCAGCGGGTGGGGATCAAGAGCCGCCTGGAGCCGATGACGCTCGGGGAGACCCACGACTACATCTACCATCGCTTGCGCGTCGCGGGCCAGGAGCAGCCGGAGGCGATCTTCGGGCCTGAGACGATCAGCCTGATCTATGAGTCCACCGGCGGCATTCCCCGGCGCATCAACCGGCTGTGCGACATCTGCCTGTTGGCGGGCTTTGGCATGCAGGTGCGCACGATCGAACCCGGCATCGTGGCCGACGAGGTCCAGGGCCTCGCCGTTTAGTCGAACACACGGCTAGACACATGTG
This sequence comes from Candidatus Omnitrophota bacterium, assembly GCA_016206685.1. Classification (GTDB taxonomy): domain Bacteria; phylum Omnitrophota; class Gorgyraeia; order Aquiviventales; family Aquiviventaceae; genus JACQRB01. The sequence continues at coordinate 13,215 of JACQRB010000011.1, forward strand.
GGAGTTTTTGAGCTTACAGTGATATAACAGTTAAATGTACACTGAATACTGGGGCTTGTCCGCGCCGCCGTTTGAGAACACGCCGGATCCGAAGTTCTTCTATCAATCGCCGCAGCATCAAGAGGGCCTGGCGCGCCTGAACTACGTGGTGCAAGGCCGCAAAGGCGCCGGGGTGCTCACCGGGGTCTTCGGCTGCGGCAAGACCCTGCTGGCCCGCTCGTTGTTCGCCCAGCTGCCCGCCAATCGCTACCGCCTGGTGTACATCGCCAACCCCCTGATGTCCGACATCGAGTTGCTCCACGCCATTGCGCAGAAGCTGAATGTGTCCAACCTCCCCGACCGGCGCTCCGACGTGCTGGCCGACGTGCTGCTGTCCGGGATGGAGCAGGCGCTTCGAGACAACATGCGGGACGGCAAGGACACCCTCGTCATCGTGGATGAAGCGCATACGATCAAGGAAGAGCGGGTCCTGGAGCAGCTGCGGCTCCTCATGAACTTCCAGGACGAGGACCGCTTCCTCTTGACGATGATCCTCATGGGGCAGCCCGAGTTGAAGGAGCTGGTGGATCGTCACAAGCCCCTGGCCCAGCGCATCTGCATGGGCCATCACCTCCTGCCCCTCTCGGCTGGGGAAACCACGGCGTATGCCCGCCATCGGCTGTCCGTCGCCGGCGCAAAAGATCCCAACCTCTTCACCTCAAAAGCCCTGGCCTTGCTCTATGAGCACAGCGGCGGAGTCCCGCGTCGGATCAACCAGCTCGCGGACCTGGCGCTCTTGGCGGGGATGAGCAAGCAGGTCAAGCAGATTGATGAGACGATCATGCAGGAAGTCCCCGCGAGCATCGGGGTGTGAAACATGCTATCATTGAGCAACGCCCATGTTTCGTCTGTCTGATCTGACGAACAAAGACAAGTCGCCCCAGCCTCCAACGCCCCCGCCTCCTCCAGTCCCGCCGGCGTCGCGTCAAATCGTGGAAACGCCGCCCGCGCCTCCGGCTGCGCCGCCAGCCGGCCCCTCACAGAAGACCGGCGAGCTTGAGCGCGCCTACGGCCACCTCTACGAAGCGCTCGTCTCGTGCGTCAAAGCCTTGTTCGAACAGGCCAGAGCGGACAAGCCGCTGGATCTGGCGGAAGCCTGGCGGCTGGTGAAGCAACTCCCCACGGTGAAAACCGACGAGTGCCAGGCGCTCCTGGGGCTGCTCGAGCGGCACAGCCGGGACAACTACCTCTATACCCACGCGGTGAATGTGGCCATTCTTGCCAGCCATCTCGGGCACTGCCTGGGGCATTCCGAGGAGTCGGTGTACGACGTGGCCCTGGCAGGGTTGCTGCTCGATATCGGGATGGCGGGGGACCCGGAGCATTTGGCTTCGCTCCAGAGGAAGCTGACGGCGGAAGAGTGGAAAGCGATCGCCACCCATCCGGCGAAGGCCCTGGAGCACCTCAAGACGGCCCGGGACCTGCCTCAGGATGTGTTGGACGCCATCAGCACCCACCACCAGCGGCCGGATGACCATGGGCATCATCCGGGCGGCGGTGGGGGCGGGGACATGGCCGACTTCGGCAAGATCCTCGCCGTGTGCGACGTGTACGACGCGCTCACCCATCCTCGCAGCTACCGCAACCGCTTCAGCCACGCCCAAGCCATCAAGGTCCTGGTGGACGGCGCCAATACCCGGTTCGATCGGCGCGTCATCAAAGCGCTGGTGGATGCGCTCTCCCTGTATCCGCGGGGAAGCGTGGTCCGGCTCAGCACCAATGAGATCGCCAAAGTGGAGATGGTGCGCCCGGAAGCGCCCCTGCGGCCGGTCGTGCTCATCAGCCGTGATGCGAATCAGGTTCCCCTGTCGTCCCCGCGCCGCCTCGACCTGCTCGAGCAGCCCTTCGTGTATGTCAAGGAAGTCGTGACCGACGAGGATCTGTAACTATGTCGTCGCGCACCAGTCGCCGCATGCGTGCCGCGCTTCACCCTCCTTCGCCGGAAGCCCCGCCTTTAGGCGGGGAGGAAGGCGAAGCGAGGGTGTTGCTGCGAAGCCGTGCCGCCAAGGCAACGGCGAAGCAGAACTCGGCTTCGGAGCGGTTCCGCCCCACGGGCGTACGGAAAGGTGCCACGGGCTTGCCCGTGGGGCTCCACCTCCCGCTTCTCCTGATTGCCGCGTGCCTCGTGCATCCTTCCACGACCGCTGGAGAGGTGAAAGCCCAGCTCAACGGCACGACCTGGACCATCGAGCTCACCCCCCTGGACCACGAGCGAGGGGGCCCGCCGCAGAAAGACACCTTGCATTTCGATCAAGACACCGTCTCGTCCTCCTCGCTCGCCACGGAAGGCTATGGCCCGGCCTCCTTCACCATCAGCCTGGGGGATGACGGCATTCCCGGTTGGTCCAGCACCCAGACGCGCGAGCAGGAAGGGGTGGCGTTTTGGCGCGGCGAGGTGCACGGCGAGACCATGTGGGGCACCCTCAGCACGCATCCGGTGAACGGCCGCATCGAGGATTTCTCCTTCTTCGGGAAACAGATCACATCGAACCCCGAACCTGTTGCGGCCGCTGTCATGCCCACCCCTGCCGCCGCGTTGAACGATCAACCACAACCGTTCGGCACGACCAGCCAGGCGACGTCACTGGCTGGACAAATCCAGCAGGTGCTGGCAGACATGCGCACTCGGCTGGCCGAGCGGGAAGCGACCCTCCTCAACACGCAGAATCAGCTGCGCCGGCTGCGGATCGACCATGAAGCGACCACCAAGGCCCAGGGGCAATTGCAGGAAGAGCTGGCGTCGCAGCGCCAACTGGCGGACGAGCGCCAGCGCCAGGCCGCCGGCCTCCAGGAGCGCCTGAATCAGACGAAAGCCCAGGCCACCCAACTCGAGGAACGCCTCAACGCCGTCCAGACGGAGCTGAGCGCCGCCAGGAACGAGGCGGCGACGTCAACGAAGGAGCAGCGCAGCGCGAAACAAACCAATAGCCAGTTGGGTGTGGAGCTCAACACCGCCAAGAGCGACCTGGCGATGGCGCAAGCGACGATCGAGCAGTTGAAAGGCGAGCTGGGCGCGCTGAGCCAGAAGCACGATGCGCAGAGCCAACAGTCGGTCACCGTCGCTGATGAGCTGGAGGCGGCCCGGCAGGAGCGGGAAGTCGCCAACCAGGAAGTCCGCAGCCTGCGCGACCAGATGGCCAAACGCGAAGCCGCGATGACCGACACCCAGGTGCAGCTGCGCCGGCTGCGGACTGAGCAGGAGACCGGCGCCAAGACCCAGACGGAGCTCAACACCGAGGTCCTGCACCAGCGCGAGTTGTTGGATGAGCGCCAGCGCCAGATGATCGCGCTGCAGACGCGCGTGGCGAACTTGGAGCACGCGCAGGAAGGCCTCCTGCAGGACAAGCAGCAGCTCGTCGAGTCCGTGACCGTCAAAGAGCAGGAGCTCTCCAAGGCCCAATCATCCCTGGGGCAGCTTGAGGAGAAGGCGAAACGCCTGGAGGAGGAGCTCGCGTCCACCCGTGAGGAGCTCAACACCAGCAAGGACGCCCTGAGCCAGACGCAGCAGGCGCTCTCCACGCAACTCACCCAAACGACCGGGAAGCTGTCGGCGGCCACGACCACCGTCGCCAAACTCGAAAATCAACTGGCCTCGACCAAGCAGACCTTGGAGGACACGCAGAAAAAGCTTCGCGACCTGCCCAAGGCCAACGCGAAGTTGACGCGGGATCTGCGGGTCGCCCAGGATGACCTCGCCCAGACCCGCACGACGCTTGAGCAGCTCCAGGCGCAGCGCGAGCAGACCGAGGAGCAGCTCCAGGTTCGTCTCAAGGAGTCCGAGACCGCTTCGGCGACGGCGCAGGCGGCGCTCCAGGATCTGCAAGCGGCGTTGACGAAGAAAGAGCAGGAGCTGGAGAACGCTCAGCAAGCGCTCGCGCAACTCAGGCAGGACAATGACACGCTGAGCCAGCAGTTCGCGACGACTCGAGAAGCCCAGACCGCCTCGCAAGGGGAGGCGGCGCATTGGAAGGAGCTCCACGCTCAACTGAGCGCGCAGCTCGCGACCTCAAAAGAAGAGCTGGCGACGACGAAGAAGGCGCTCGACGGGCGACACACTGATGTGGAGACACTGCAGGCCGCCCTCCAAGACACCGAGGCCAAGCTAGGCACAACCGCGGGGCAGCTTGAAAAAGCTCGAGGGGATATCCTTGCTCTCAAGGGCACCAACACCACGCTCACCGACGAGGTGAAGACCGCCAAGGATGCCGCGGACACCGCGCAAGCGGAACTCGCCCGGCTCAAC
>JACQRB010000013.1 GCA_016206685.1 Candidatus Omnitrophota bacterium
CTGTATCAGGCCCTCGGCGCCTCGCTGCCGCAGTTCATCCACATCCCCCTCATCGTCGGGGCGGACCGCGCGCGGTTGTCCAAACGCCAGGGGGCGACGTCGGTCAACGAGTATCGCGCGGTGGGGTATCTGCCGGAGGCGTTCGTGAACTACCTGGCGCTGCTGGGCTGGTCGCCGGGCGGCAACCGCGAGGTGGTGGAGCCGCAGGAGCTGGTGCAGGCGTTCGAGCTCTCGCGCGTGCGCAAAACGGCCGCGCAATTTGATCAGCAGAAGCTGGATTGGCTCAACAGCCAGCACCTCAAGCGCGCCTCGCTTGAGCGCCTGACGGCGCTCTTCGCCGAGCGGCTGATCGCCAAGGGCCTCATCACACCTGACGTGGACCGCGCCTGGCTCTCGCGCATCGCCAAGCTGCTGCAGGACCGGATCAAGGTCCTGTCGGATGTGGAGGACGAGCACGGCTTTTTCTTCACGGACTCAATCGTCTACCAGGAAGAGTCGGTGGCGCAGTTCCTGCGCCAGGACGGCGTCAGCGATCACCTGCTGGCGTTGAAGGAGCGGCTTGGGCGGTTGCCGGCCTTCGACACCGGGTCGGTCGAACGCGCGACCCGGGAGCTCATTGCCCAACGCAATCTCCAGGCCAAGGACCTCATCCATCCGGCGCGCGTGGCCCTCACCGGCCGCTCGGTCAGCCCGCCCTTGTTTGAAACGATGGCGATCCTGGGCAGGGAAAAGGTCCTCAGCCGCCTGGAGCACGCAGCCACTCAACTCGTGAGGTGACGATGTTGGAGCGCCGCGAGCAGACCCGCCTGCAAACCCCCGTGCTGGTCGAGTTTGTCGATCCGTACACCGGAAAGCCCGAGCGCAGCTTCACCCACGACATCAGCATCTCCGGCATGCGATTTCCCACTGCGGTGAAATTCCAGGTGGGCGAGGAAATGCCTTTTGCGCTGGAGCTGCCATCGCAGCAGCCCCCCTTTCACGCGACGGGCCAGATCATCTGGATTCGGGAGGTCGCGCGCCTGGGAGCCACCCAGTACGACGTCGGCGTGCGGTTCCGCTGGGTGGAAGACCCGGACCTGCAGCGCCTGGGCTCCTTCCTGAGCGCGCGCCTGTCCGGCCAGGTGTGATACAATACAAGACACGGCCTTTCCTTCCGCATTCGCTGCCCCATCGGCTAATGGTAGGCCACGAGACTCTGGATCTCGGCGTCCTGGTTCGAATCCAGGTGGGGCAGCTTGCTTATTTTTCCGGAGACCTGCCCCACCTGGATGAGAACCACAAGGGGGAGTTTGAGGGGGAGATCGTCCCCCTCAAAGTATGCCGCGCTTTCCGGAGAAGGAAAAGGAATCAGGGAGGCCGTAGGCCGACCGCTAAGGGAAAAACCTTGGTTTTTCCCTTAGGGAGCGCCCAGACATTTCCGGAGGGCGCGACGGGTCGTATCCAGGTGGGGCAGCCATTTTTTGCCCTGAAAGGAATCCGGAGGCAGCTCAACTAATCCCGCCTAGTTGACCGGGCTGGCACCGGAGGTCCCACTGGTCCATCACGCAAAGCCGTGGCGTCCGCCACGGCTTTGTTGTTATAATGCAAGGCTATCATGCTCATCAGGCCTGCGGTCCGCCGCCCCCCCTCGTTGTTGATCGACCTCAGTATCGGGGTGTTGCTGGTCACGCTCTTCTCTGGGCTGCTCCACGTCGCCAAGCACTGGCACGCTCCCTTGCAGCCTCAGGTGGAGATCGAGCTCAGCCTCTGGGCGCTTCCAGGCTATACGTTGCTGTCTCTCCTGCGCGGGGTGAGCGCGTATCTGCTGTCGCTGGTGGTGGCGATCGTGTACGGCTACCTCGCCGCCCGGCGGCCCTTCCTGGAACGGATTTTGCTCCCGCTCCTGGACATCTGCCAGTCGATCCCGGTGCTGGGGTTTCTGCCCGGGATCGTCTTGGCGTTGGTGGCGCTGTTCCCAAACACGAACGTCGGGTTGGAGCTCGCCTCCATCCTCATGATCTTCACCGGGCAAGTCTGGAATATGGCCTTCAGCGTGTACCAATCCTTGCGCAACCTCCCCCAGACGCTTCAGGAAGCGGCCTCGCTGTATCAGTTTAACTGGTGGCAGCGCTTCCGGCGGGTGGAGCTTCCGGCGACAGCCACGGGGCTGGTCTGGAACAGCATGTTGGCCATGGCGGGGGGGTGGTTCTTCCTGATGGTCTGCGAGGCCTTCACGCTCGGCGCGCGGGATTTCCGGCTCCCGGGGCTTGGGTCGTACATGAGCGTGGCCATCGCCCGCCAGGACTGGCCGGCGGTGTGCGCGGGCGCTGCGGCCATGATGCTCATGATCATCATGGTGGATCTGATCATCTGGAAACCGGCCCTGGTCTGGGTGCAGCGTTTCCGCGTGGAAGAGACGGCTCCCGGGGCCGCGGAAGGCTCGCGCGTGCTGCGCTGGCTCAGGAAATCGTGGTTGATCCAGGCCGCGATGGATCACGTCGCGCATCCGATCAGCAACTGGCTGGCCGCTGCTCCTCGTCCACCGGAGCCGGCCGTCACGCGGCACGCCCCTCGCCGGCTGCGATGGTTTGCCGGACGCGTCATGACCGGTGCCGCCGCGGGTGTGGCGGGAGGGACGCTCCTGTGGGCCTGCTGGCGTCTGCTCCACCTGCTGGGCCACATTTCACTGGGCATGTGGGCCCAGGTGGGGTGGGGAGCCGTGTGCACGTCCCTGCGGGCGTTCGCCGCCGTCGTGCTCGGCAGCATCTGGATGGTCCCGATTGGCATCTGGATCGGCTTCTCGGATCGCCGCCGGGCCTATTGGCAGCCGTTCGTGCAGGTAGCCGCGTCGTTTCCGGCGCCGATGCTCTACCCGCTCGTCCTGTTGGCGTTCCATTGGGTCGGATTGGGGCTGGGCACCGGAGCGGTGTTCCTGATGCTCCTGGGGACGCAGTGGTACATCCTGTTTAACGTGATTGCCGGGGCCTCGGCGGTGCCGCATGAGCTGCGAGAAGCGGCGCAGAGTTTTCACTTTACGCCGGCGCAGTGGTGGCGCCGGGTGTGGTGGCCCGCGGTCTTTCCGTATCTGGTGACCGGATGGGTCACGGCGGCGGGAGGGGCGTGGAACGCCAGCATCGTGGCGGAGTATGTCTCCGTGGGCCCCCATGAGATCTTCATGACCCCGGGCTTAGGCTCCATCATTTCCCTTGCGGCCAGCCAAAGCCAATACCATCTCCTGGCCGCGGGGGTGTTGTGCATGGCGCTGGTGGTCATCCTCATTAACCGGCTCGTGTGGCGGCCTCTCTATCAGGTGGCGGAGCGGCGCTATGCCTACTGAGCTGCCGCCGCCGTCGAGCCCGGCGGCCCCGCTCCTGACGCTCTCGAACGTCCACCATGCGTTCACCCTGCCTTCCGGCAAGACGTTGCCGGTCCTGGCCGACATCAACGTGACGATTTTCGAAGGCGAGCTGGTAGCGGTCCTGGGCCCGTCCGGCTGCGGGAAATCGACGCTCGTGCGCATCATGGCCGGGTTGGTGTCACCGACGCAGGGCGAGGTCCGATACCGGGGCGACGTGATCGAGGGGCCCAGTCCCCATATGGCGCTGGTCTTCCAGCAGTTCGCCTTGTTTCCGTGGCTGACGGTCGCGCAGAACATCGAGCAGGCGCTCATCCCGCGCGGGATCGCTCCCGCCGCGCGCCGGGAGCGCGTCGCCGAGACGATCTCGCTGATCGGCTTGGAGGGGTTCGAGGAGGCCTACCCCCGGGAGCTCTCCGGCGGGATGAGGCAGCGGGTCGGCATCGCGCGGGCCATCGCGGTCGAACCGGAGCTGCTCTGCATGGATGAGCCGTTCAGCCAGGTGGATGCGCTGACCGCGGAAATGCTTCGCAATGAGGTCGTGCGTCTCTGGCGCGATCGGGCGCACTACCCCCGGTCAATTCTCATGGTCAGCCATGACATCCAGGAGGTCGCTTTCCTCGCCAGCCGGATCTTGATCATGACGGCCAATCCCGGCCGCGTCACTGCGGTCCTGGACAACCCCTTGCCCTATCCCCGCGAGCCGTATTCGCCGCCGTACCAGGCGCTGGTGAACCGGCTGCACGACCTCATTACGGGTCTGTATATGCCCGAGCAGCAGGCGGCGGCTCCCTCCGTCGTGGCCGCCCCCCAGACCGCGGTCGGGATCGGGGGGGCGCCTGCCCCGGCCATCGTCTCGGTTCCGTTGGTGAACGTCCGGGACATCGTCGGGTTGCTGGAGGCTGTCTACCGGCGGGGGGGCGGGGTGGAGTTCTTCCGGTTGACCGCGGAGATGGGCAGGACGTTTACCCGCATCCTGCTGGCCGTGAAAGCCGCCGAGCTGCTCGGGCTGTTGGAGACCCCCGACAACCGCTTGCAACTCACGCCGTTCGGGCAGCAGGTGGCGTCTGCCACGCCAAAGACGCGGCAACCGCTGCTTGCCGGCCGGTTGGCCGATGTGCCCTTGATGAAACGCATCCGGGAGATGCTCGGGCACAGTCCGGAGGGCCGCCTGACGAAAGAGGTGTTGCTTGAGGAACTCGCGATTCAGTGTCCGCAGGAAGATCCCAACCGCCTCCTGCGCGTCCTCATGAACTGGGGCCAATACGCCGGCCTCTGGAACTACGAGCCGGGGCACGCCGCCCTGGTCCTGATAGGCAGGGAGGGGAACGAGCGTCCCTCCGTCGCGTCGGCGACTTGACAAGCCGCTGCGGGGCGCTATACTACCAACTTAAGTGTCTTTTGCTACGTCGAACACGTCGAAGGAGGTGAGATCGGATGCGTCATGCAGTGGTTCGGTGGACCGTGGCTCTCGCGTTGAGCGCAGGCGCGCTCACCCAGGCGGTTGCTGCTGCTGAAGAGGCCCAGAGAACCCTGCCAACCCTGCTGATCAAAGGCGAGGTCGTCTCGGTGGACGCCAGCGACCCGCAAGCGGCGTTGCTGAAAGTGAAGGATCGCTACGGGTTCGAAACGCCGATCTACCTCTCCACCAACACCAAGATCGCGCAAGGGGATCAGACATTGACGGCGGCGGACCTGGCCGCAGGGAGGGCCGTTGAAGTCGAATATAACTTCGACATCAACACGGCCAAGCGCCACGCGGTCAACGTGGCGGTGAGCGCCCCGGCGGCCACCGCAGCAGCCATTCCGGCTGCCGCGGCGACGACGTCGGAGGCACCGGTGGCAGTTGCCCCCGTCGCTCCAGCGGCCCCGATGCCGACCGTGGCGCCTGCCGCCGCGACACCTGAAGCGGCTCCGGCCTCCTCGGCTCCTGCTCAACCTGCTGCCTCAGCCACCTCGGAGCAGCCGGCTTCAACGACCGCGACTCAGTAAGCGCACGACCCGACCACCACGCAGTGCGTGCTGCGAGTATGCCACAGACACGGCGGTAGCCTTCCAGGTACCGCCGTGTCGTTGCGTTGAGTGGATGATCGAAGCGACCTCACCCCCGTCATTCGAATACCACAAACCGTTCCGGGGCCGCCTGACCTGGTGGCTCCGGTGCCTGGGGTTGGTGGCGTTCGTCCTGCTCCTGCTCAATCTGCCGCAGGCGCAGGGAACGAGCGTGTGGCGCATCGGGTTTCGATGGTTGGGACTGTGCATGGCCTTGGTGGGGCTGCAGCTGCTCTTGGAGGCGTTTGTGTGGCGGTGGTTGCTGGCGGCCCAGCGCATCGCCTATCCCTACCGGAAGGCCGTGGTGGCCTCTCTGGCCAGCGAATACCTCGGCCTGGTGACCCCGGGGCACGTCGGGGAACTGCTGGCGGCGGGCTATATCTCGACGGATACCGGCATTACCTTCGGCTACGCGCTCTCCAGCGTGATCATGAAGAAGGCCCTGAACTGGGTGGCGATTGTGGGGTTCGGCATTTGGGGCTTGCCGCTCCTGACGGAGCTCTCGTGGTTCCACGGTGTGGGCGGCGTGGCGTTGGGGAGCCTCGGGGCGCTCGTGCTGCTGTCCGGGGGCATTGCGATTTGGGTGGTGTCGCTGCGGCGGCTCACCCGCAGGTGGGAGCAGCGCTCTTCCTGGCGTGTCGATCTCACAGAATTTTGGTCGGGGATGTGGCACCTGGTCTCGTGGAAGCTGCTGGTGCCGTTGGCCGTCACCCTCCTGGGTTTTAGCCTACTGTTCGTCCAATTCGAGCTGGTCTTGCGCGCGCTCAGCGTCACCCTGCCGATCGGGCTGCTCGGTCAGATCATCGCGCTCAGCCGCTTTGCGGCTCGCCTCATTCCGATGTCGGTGGCGGGATTCGGCTCAAAAGATGTCCTGCTCATCGTCGTGCTGATGCGCCACGGCATCGTGTTTTCAACGGCGGCCACCGCAGCGCTGCTGTTCTACCTCTGCTCCTATCTGCTCACGCTGCTGCTCAGCGGGTTGTGCTGGCGGATTAAGCCGCTGGTCGTGCGTCGCGCCCAACCAACCAGCTCGTAAGGTAGCGCGTCGGCGGGATCTGCAAGATCCACGGGTGATCCTCCGCCTGCAGCCACTGCTCCCGCACGCACAGCCGCATCCTCTGCTGCGCCGCCGCAATCCGCACGATCTCCTCCACCAGACCCAGCAAGGGATAGCTGCACATGGACAGCAGGAGACTCCCCTCCGGCGCAAGCAACGCCAGCGCGTGCACGACGAGATGGTGCAGCGCCTGGCGGCCTTGGGTGAGGTGCGACTTCGTCTTGGCGAGGGACGGGGGATCGAGGATCACCCAGTCCATGCGGGTGTCGGCCTGGGCTTGGGCCGGCAGCCAATAGAAGGCATCGCCGGCCACCCACTCGATCCGATCACTCACGCCGTTGAGCTCGGCATTGTCTTTGGCGAGTTCCAGGAAGGGCTCGTGCTGCTCCACGCACACCACCCGCGCGCCGCGGCTGGCCGCCGCAATGCCCAGGGAGCCGGTGTAGCTGAAGGTGTCCAGCACGCGCTGGTCCGGCTGGATGAGCTCGCGAAGCCGGCGGCGGGTCGTGCGTTGATCAAGATAAAAGCCCGTCTTGAGCCCGTGATGCGGGTCCACCCAAAACCGCAGGCCGTCTTCTTCGATGAGAATTCTCTCCGGCACCTCGCCGCTGAGCAGTTGGGTGAGCGGCTGGAGGCCTTCGTCCTCGCGGAACTCCTTGTCGCTGCGCTCGAGGATGCCCTTGGGCTGCAGGGAGTCGCGCAAGATCTCAAGCACGATCGGCCGCAGCCGGTCCATGCCGGCGCTGCGGAGCTGGATGACCAGGTACTCGGCGTACTGATCCACGACGAGGCCGGGCAGGCCATCGGCTTCGCTGAACACCAGACGGCGCGCGGTGGTGCCGGTGAGCCTGCCGCGCCGGGCGATGGCGTGCGCGAGCCGCCGCGCGATGAGGGCGCGATCAACCGGCTCCTCGGCACAGAGGCTGACTGCGCGCAGCGCGATATGCGAGCGGGGATTGTAGAACGCGTACGCGACGAACGCGCCATAACGGTCGGCCACCTCCACGATCTCGCCGGGGGGCGGGCCTGCCCGCCCCGGATCCTGCGGGGCAGGCGGGGAGCCATCGGGACGCAGGAGCTCGTCCTGAAAGACCCAGCAGTCGTAGTTGCGCAGGCGCTTGGCGGCCTGCTCGGACACGGCGATCGTCGGCGCACTCATGGCCCGTATTCTAGCACACCCCTCATCGCCGATGGCGTTGACAAGGGCGACTCGTCGCCGTAGAGTAACATCGCCATGTCGAGCAGCCCCGTCTATCTGAAACAACTGGAGCTGGGGCCCATGCAGAACTTCATCTATCTGGTGGGCGATCCGGCCACGCGCGAGGCGGCCGTGGTGGACCCCGGCTGGGAAGTGCCGACGATTCTCAAGACCGCCGAGCAGGACGGCTACCGCCTGACGCACGTGTTCGTCACGCACGCCCACTTCGACCACGTCATGGGGCTGGGGAAACTCTTGCAGGCGGCGGATCTGCCGGTCTATGTCCATCGGGACGAGGCGGCCTCGCTCGACGTCGCTCCCTCCAGCCTCAAGCCCATCGCCAGCGGCGAGGTCATCCACGTGGGCCAGGTCCCCGTCACGCTCATCCACACGCCGGGCCACACCCCCGGTTCGCAGTGCCTGCTGGTGGATGGGCGGCTGCTCTCGGGGGATACGCTCTTCATCCGCGGCTGCGGCCGCTGCGATTTGCCCGGGGGCGATCCCACCGCGCTCTTCCACAGCCTCACGCATACGCTCAACGCGCTCGACGACGCCACCGTCCTCTATCCGGGACACAATTACGCGCCCACCCCCACCTCGACGCTGGGGGATGAGAAGCAGCACAACCCGTTTTTGCGCATCCAGACGATCGAGCAGTTCCGCGGGTTGATCGGGTTGTGACGATGCCCCTTCCTCCTTCCTGCCAGGTCGCGCTGAAAGAATGGGCGAGCGTGCTGGCGGCGTGCGCGCGGGGGGAGCAGCTCGTCTTCATCCGCAAGGGCGGGCTGATCGAGCCGGGGGGCGGTGGTTTTGAGTTTCGCGCGCCGCGCTTCCTCTTATATCCCACGTATGAGCACCAGACCGTCGCCTTCCTGCGCAGCCCGTTTCAGGCGTTGTTCGAGGAGGCGATGGGCCAGAAACCGGCCGACGGACGCGTCGCGTTTGGGCTCTGCGGCGAGGTCGTCTACTCGACGCAGAGCCGCGATGCGGACCTCCTCAAGCGGCTGGAGCCGTTTCACATCTACAACGACGCCTTCATGAGCCAGCGCCTTCGCTGGCAGCCGGATCAGCCGCTGGTCATCGGGGTGATCCGCGCCTGGCGCCTGCCCGCTCCCGTGTCGCTGCCCCTGTCGAGCCGCTATGCCGGCTGCAAGTCGTGGGTGGATCTCGAGGAGGCCGTTTCCCTTGAAGGCGCCACGCCCGTGCTTGACGAACACACATTCGCCGAGCGGCTCTCGCGCATCCACGCGATCTTGGGAAAACCGGAGGCGACCCCCATCGTCCCGCCTCGCTGATCCGGGCTGGTACATTTAGGATGCCTCCTGTTTTTCCAATCGTAGGCCGTCGGTTGTTCGTGTGCAGTCTATTCCGTAAAAATTTTTAAGAAAAATTACTATGATCAGTATATAAGACTAATAAACTTATTGATCTACTATAAAATAACTTGACAAATTTATTTTCCATGCTAGACTAAGGTCACATTCAGCGCTGTGCTGAATGACTCCGAAAGTGGTGGGGAAGGATCGCAAAATGTTGGCGTCCGCCAACGACGCGAAAGGTCCCCAAAATAGAAGGAGACCTGCCATGGCCCGCATTACAGTTCCCACAGTACGGTTTCGTCAGAATGGTTACTGGATCTACCTCACCAGCCTGAAAGCTGCCAACCTCAAGGATTTTACGCAGGTGGCGCATTTCCGAGCTGACCGTAATCCCTCCGACCCGCAACAGGGCTATCAGCGCGAGCCCGTCCCGGCTAAAGTCAAATCGGTCGCTAAGTACCTTCACGAGCAAAATCGAATTATGCCGACCGCGATCGTCATGAGTGCGCGCGAAGGCCATTCAGCCGTGGACTTCGATGAATCTCGCCGGGAAATCACCTTGGACTCCGGCAAACGGCTGTACATCATTGACGGTCAGCACCGGGCTGGCGGATTTCGCTACGGTATCGAAGACCGTGAATGGACAGAGTTGGCGGACTTTGAAGTGCCCGTTGTGATTGTGCAAGGTCTGGACAAGACCGAGGAAATGCGTCAGTTCCGGGACATCAACGGCAATCAGAAGCGCGTGAGCACGAGCCTCGTCAATATGATTCTCACGCAAATTGAATCAGCCCAAGGCGAGGATGCCATTCCAGAGAAGGACCGCTGGAAAGTGGTCGCTACGTTGGTCATCAGTCGGCTCTGCGCAGATGACGACTCTCCGTGGAAGGACCTGATCATCATGCCAAATGAGTCTCGGCCGAGCCGCGCGGAGGTTGAGGAACACCCCGAGCTGGCCAACAAACGGATGACTTCGGCGACCTCGTTCTACGCCGCCACACGGCCCATCTATGAGTACCTCAAAGAGCACCACGACTATCTCATGGGCGCGACGGTAGAATCCGAGGCGGAGGTTATGTATGCCGTGCTCGTGCAGTTTTGGCAGGCGGTCAAAGAGCTCTGCCCACAGGCCTTCGAGACCCCGGCAGATTACGTCATCCAGAAGACGCCAGGTTTGTTTGCGTTGAACATGGTCTGCAAGGCGTTGTTGGCGAAGATGCACTCCGCCCGACGTGAGTGGGTCAAGGAACAGTTCAAAGTGATGCTGGACGGTGCGCAAAGTACCACAGATGCTGGCTTCTGGAAGGTGGGTGACCCCGACGTTGGCGATGGTGGAGAAGCTGCGAAATATGGCAGCATGAAAGGTTTCAGCGACTTATCCAAGCTAATTCTCGGGGATCTTGAAGAATCCCCCCGAGCGCCAGCGATGCGGTAAGTCAAAAGAAACGGAAAGGTGCCAGGCACCGGGGGACAGGCAGTTGGCATGCACATCGTCCCGCCTAGCTGATCTGGGCTGGCACGTTTGAATGCCACAACCCCGCCCATCCTCTGTACGCACAGAGTGTTTGTAGAACTGGCGGGCGGTATCAAATTCATGGAACCATGATGGTAGAGAGAAGGCAACCACAACAGAGTCAACCCATCGCCGAGGAACAAATCGAAACAACACAATCGACTGTGGCAATAGCCGCGGGAGAAGAGAGCAAGCCTCCGCGAGCCTTCATTTCCTACTCTCACGACTC
>JACQRB010000015.1 GCA_016206685.1 Candidatus Omnitrophota bacterium
CCGAAGCGTGCGGTGAATCTGCCAGAGGTCCCGCCAGATGCGGCCGGCGTGCGCGGCCAGGCTGACCGTGGTCAAGCGGGAATTCGCCACGTCCACCGGCATCTCCACCACGGTCTGCCCCAAGGCCCTCGCGATCAGCAGCAGCTCCACGTCAAACGCAAAACCGTCGATGCGGGCCCGCGCGAAGATCGCCCGGGCCGCCTCGCGCCGGAACCCTTTGAAGCCGCACTGCGTGTCCCCATAGGGCATCCCAAACGCCGTGCGGACGACTAGGTTAAACGCGCGGCTCATCATCCATCGCAAGGGGTCCTGAGGGACCAGCATGCTGGATTGGGCAAGCGCGCGGGACGCGATCACCACGTCGGCGCCCTGGCGAAGCCGGGACACCAGGCCCTCAAGGTGCGTGATGGGGATGGCCAGGTCCGCGTCGCAGAAACACACCACTTCGCCCCCTGCGGCCAAGACGCCGGCGCGCACCGCCGCCCCCTTGCCTTGATTACGGGGCAAGGTGATCAGCCGGACCTCGGCATGGGTGCCGGCATACGCGCGCACCGCCGCGACGGTCTGATCATCACTGCCATCGTTCACCACGAGCACCTCGAAGAGCCGCCCCTGGCGGGCCAGGAAACCGGTCACCACCTCCAGGGTCTGCGCAATCCGCTGCGCGTCGTTGTAGGTGGGAATCACCAGGGAGAGAAACACGCCGGCCGCTGCGTCCGGCCCGGGCTGTGCTACAATACCGTCCATGCGGTCCCTGCTTCGCGCGGTCAGTCAGCTCCCCGCGCTTCGGTCCCCTCTTGCGTGGCTGCTCGGGCTCGGCATCGTGCTGCTCCTGCGCTTCCCGGTCAACTTCATGCTCCACCCGCCCTTCCTCATGGATTTCGAAACCTACCGGTACACCGCGTTGCGGGTCCGGGACGGGAAGGCCGCGCAACTGTATGAGCCGACCACCTCGGAGCGCATGGTGTTCAAGTACGCGCCCTGCTGGGCGGTCGCGGTCGCGCCGTTCGCATGGCTCTCCGACCACGCCGGCGCCGTCCTCTGGTCATGCCTCAATGTCTTGTGGCTGCTGCTCACGTGCTGGATGTCTGAGCGGCTCTGCCGGTTGATCGGGCTTCGCGCGCCGCCGTTCCTGGCCATCATTGCGGTCCTCTCGTTGGTTCGCCCGATCACGTCGGAATATTTGCTTGGCCAAGCCGATCTGCTCTGGGGCGTCCTGTTGGTCGCGTTTCTCTACTGTGAAGCCACCGCGCGGCCTTGGTGGGCGGCGCTGTGGCTCGCCCTGGCCGTTTCCCTCAAGCTGCCGGCGCTCTTGTGGCTTCCCTACTTATTGTTGATGCGCCGCGGAGCGACGGTCCTGCGCAGCCTGGCCTGGCTGCTCACCCTCAACGCCATCGCCGCGTGGCTGCTCCTGCCCGCGCAGCCGTTCAACCTCTTTGCGGCATGGCCCCGAGCCCTGATGACGAGCGGGATGACATACGCATTCGATATCAGCAACCAGTCGCTCATGGCCCTCGCCGGACGCCTGCTGCGCAACGATCACTACGGCTTGAATCTCCTGGTGTTGCCGGATGCGGCGGTCGCCTTCCTCACCGTCGCCATCCAGGCGCTGCTCTTTGGAGCCCTGGTCCTCCCGCGCCGCCCCTCCATCGCCTCCACCAGCCGGCTGGTCATTGACGGCGCCATGCTGATGGTGTTCATGGTGCTCTTTTCACCCTCAGGATGGCTGGCCACCTACAGCGTGCTGCTGTTTCCCAGCGCGCTGACACTCGCCCTCTTCTTCCAGCGCCCCCGGATGCTCACGCGCCGGCTCAGCTTGGCCCTGGGCGCGGTTGGGCTGCTCGTGTTCAGCGCCCTGATGAACGCGAAACTTTGGCATGCGTTGGGCGTCAAGGTGTGGCGAGGCGAGTCGTACGTGTATCTGGTGTTCATGATCCCGACGTGGTTGGGGTTGAGTCTGGCGTGGTCCCTGTGGCATCAACGCCGGGCCCTGACGTATTTGACGTAGCTGCTCCACTGGTACTTGCCCCCCATCCACGCCACCCACAGCCCCATCCCGCCGTCCCGAAAGCCCTGCTTCAGGACGTAGCTCCGCACGAACCGGTCCAGGGTCCTCCACAAGGCCTTGCCCAAGGTGACTCTCCGGCCATCCATGAGCCACTTCTGAGCCTCCAGCGTGGTATGGCGGTCCTGCTTCCGGACGAAATCGTCGCGATCACGGTAGGAGTAGTGGAGGAGGTCGTGCTGCAAAACGCCCCAGGCCCGATCGGAGATCGCCCTGGGATGCACGGTCGTCTCTTCCCATCGAAAGACCGATTTCTTGAAGAGCTTGAGCTGGGCGCTGGGATACCAGCCGCCGTGCCGGATCCAGCGGTCGCCGATGTAATTCCGGCGGGGGATCGCGTAGGTCTCATAGGGGGGCTCGCCCTGGCTCAAGAGACGTTGGAGCTCCTGCGCCAGCTCGGGCGTGACCCGTTCATCGGCATCCAGGCTCAGCACCCACTCGTGCGGGGTCTGGGCGTAGGCCCAGTTGCGATGGCGGCCCTCCACGTCCATCTTGCGCCGCAGCACCCGGGCTCCGAGCGATTCGGCGACGCGGATGGTCTCATCCGTGCTTTCATCATCCACGACGAGGACGTCGTCAGCCCACTGCACCGTGTCTAGGCAGGCCGCGATGCGCGCGGCCTCGTTCTTGGTAAGAATCACGACAGAGAGGGGGCTCTTATCTGCCATAGACGGTTCAATTCCTCTGTGCCGGAGGCGAGGATCACGTTCGCCCGATGGGCCCAGCGCAGGCGTCGCATCAAGGCCGCCCACGGCTCATCCGGAGCGACAATGGCGTCAAAACGCTTTTTCTGCCTCTTGAGAATCGCCCCGGCCGCCGTCAGCCTGGGCAAGCGAGCCGGCAGCGGATGCCACAACACATCGGCGTGAGGAACCAACCCCACCGAGCGGAAGAGCTCGTCTTTCGTCAGGCCGGTGGCTGTCGGACAGTAGACATAGACATACGTGCGCTTCCTCGCCCAACTGATCAACTCTTCCAACCACGTCCGCAGCTCCGGCGTCCCCGGCTGCATGGCGGTGAACCGGGGATAGGCGATGCGCAGCCACCGCCCCCACTTCGCCTCGCACCATTGCCTGTTGCGTTGGAAGAGACGCTCTCGCTCCCCCACCTGCTTCACGGTCCGGTGCTCGGCGTGATAGACATAGGCTCCCGAGACGACCACGGAGCGAAAGCCCGATGCCTGAGCGCGCATGCAGTAGTCTTCGTCTTCAAAGAAGATCCGCTCCACCTCTTCGGTGAGGACACCGATCCGCTGGATCACTTCACGCTTGATGAGAAAGCAAAAGCCGATGCACATGCCGACTTCCACGTAGAGACCGCGCTTGGCGGCTGCAAGCTGCTTGGCGTAGGCGTCCAGCGACACGCCGTGAGGCGGATGATCGCCGAAGGTACTGCTCGCAGGATTGAGGACTCCAATGTCAGGATGCGCCTCGGCGACCTCCAGCATCCGCGACAACCAGCCTGGAGTAAAGAGCAGATCATTGTTCAGCAAACAGACATAGGGGGCGCGGGAAGCATGCAGTCCCTGATTCATGCCTCCGGGAAAACCCCGGTTGGTGTCGTTCTGAATCAGCGTGACCTCTCGAATCGCGCCCTGCGGACGCACATGCCTGAGGAACTCCCTGATGTGCGGCTCGCTTCCATTGTCAACGATGATCAAGCGAGCCGGCACATCCGTCGTCCGAAAGAGGCTCTCCAGGCACGGCTCGGTCTCTTCCAGATGATTCCAGCTCAACAGCACCAAGTCACAGCGCACGTCGTCCATCGCTAGTCTTGGGCGAGCCCATACGCCTGGAGTTCCTTGGTCGCTTCGTCCACCCGGTCCTTCGCCGTTTGCGGCTTGCCCCACTCCACCAGCTCCCGCAACCCGTCTTGCAGCGACACCTGCGGGCGAAACCCTAATCGCCCGATGCGGGTGATATCCGCGACGCAGTGGCGGATGTCCCCGGCCCGGAATTTCTGGGCGATCGCGGGCTGCACCGTCCCCCCGTACAACCGCAGGAGGGTGCGGGCGATGTCCAGCACGCTGGTCGGCTGGCCCGTCCCCACGTTGAGCGCCTGGTAGTCCGCCCCAGGAGAGGCCATCGCCAGCAGGTTGGCGCGGACGATGTCAGACACGTGGATAAAATCCCGCGACTGCCGGCCGTCTTCGAAAATCAGCGGGGGATGGTGGTTTTTGATCCGAGCGGAAAAGACGGCGCACACTCCGGTGTAGGGATTGGAGAGCGCCTGGCGCGGGCCGTACACGTTGAAGTAGCGCAGCGCGACCGTCGGGATACGATAACTCCGACCGACGACCAGACACAACTCCTCCTGGTCGCGCTTGGAGATGGCATAGACGGACGTGGGCGCCGGCGGTTTCTCCTCCGGCGTGGCCTCGGGCGCCGCCGGCCGCTCGCAGACCGGACAGCGCATCTCCCACTCCCGCTGTTTCAGCTGCGCCTCCGGGCGCAACGCCGGAAACACCACGCCGCATTGGACGCAGCGGTACTGGCCTTCCCCGTAGATGCTCATGGAGCTGGCCACGATCAGCTTCTTGACCGGGAGGCGCTCATTGACGATCGTGTCCAGCAACACCGCCGTGCCGAGCGCGTTGGCCGCCACGTACTTCTCGATCTGATACATGGACTGGCCGACCCCGACGGCCGCGGCCTCGTGGAAGACCCCCTCGATCCCCTGCAGCGCCTTGCGCAGGGCGTCCCGATCCCGCACGTCGCCCCACTGATACTCCGCATCCCGGTTGAGATAGTCGGGCTGGCGCCCCTCATGGACCTGCGGTTCCAAACAGTCCAGCACCCGGACCTGGTGGCCGTCTCGCACGAGCGCATCCACCAGATGCGAGCCGATAAATCCCGCTCCGCCCGTCACGAGAATCTTCATAGCTGCCTTGCCCCAGTGTCAATGCGTTGTCTGGCTTCGCGGGTGACGCCGGCGGCAGGACCCGCGAAGCTCCAACAGACCCCTAGGCGCTCGTTGGCCAGCGACAGGATCTGCTGTAATCGGTGCACGTACGTATGCTCCTGCACGACCCGCTCCATCCCCCGGCGGGCGATGGCTTCCCGTTCCTGGTCATGGTCACGATAGTAGTCGAGCAGCTCGAAGAGCTCGCGGGGGCGGCGATAGGTGACCAGATGTTCTCCCTCCCGGAGCCCCAGCCGCGCCAGATCGTCGTGCGCAAGCCCGTTGGTGAGCAGCAGCGTGCCGCTGCACAGGATCTCGAACATCCGCATGTTGACATCGTCGCGAATCGAATAATTGAATCCGATTTTCGCCTGGCTGTAGATCGCCCCGAGTTCCGTGTGGGGCGCGTGGCCGATGAAGCTGTCGGCATACCGCTCCCGGAGAGCCTGCAGGTAGAACTTCCTCGGCACGCCGCCCTCCGTTCCCACAAACGCGACGTCCCACCGTTTCGGCAGCGGACGCTTCCCATGCAGCTCGGCCTGACAGGCGTGGGGCACCCACACGCCATTGCGCAGCCGCTGCGCCCCGTCGCGTTGCGCGCAGCAGACAAGGTCATACCGCTTGGCGACGGCGGAGATCCGTTTCCACGATTTAGGCAGGTGGGTGTCGCTGGCATAGAAAATCCGCGGGCGCGCCCAGTCGGGCAGATCGTCCCGGTAGTCGCCATGATCAATGCGCAGGTAGAGCTCGAAGCCCCGCGGGATCGCCCCGGCCTCGCGTGTCCAAAAATGCGCATAGGGGACCCCGAGCATCCGGCAGGCGCGCTCGAAATGGACCCCGAGGGTATCCTCTCGAACCTTGTCAAAGACCAACGCCACGCGCATCTACCGCGTCTCTCCAATGAGGGTCTGCAGGGAGAGCGGCCCGCCGTCAGGGCTCTTCAGGTCATAGCCCTGGCCGGTCTCCTGGATGAACACCGGAGTCAACCCGCACACGCGGCACCACCACGCCACCTCTCTCAGGGTCCGCTCATGGTCAACCAGCACCCACTTCAGGCGGCCCCACATCGTCCCCCACACGAGCAGGCCCCACAGCCAGGCCCGAAACGCCGCCCGGGGCACGCTGACCAGCCGCACGCCCGGGTAGGGCCGGATCAGGGCCCGCAGGTCCGCCGTCAGAGAGCCTTTGATGAGGTGGGTCACCGGCACGGCCCGCGCGCTCAAGGCGATGGAGCATTCCCGAGCCCCTTGCCACCCCCGCTCGACCACGGAGAGCATCTGGAACCGACAAGACTGTCGCGGGTGCCGGTTCATGCCCTCCCTCCGGCCAAGGCGGCCTCACAGGCTTCCAGCACGTCATCCGCACCGATGGTCGCCAGGCACGCGCGCTCGTACGGGCACGGCGGCAATTTGA
>JACQRB010000012.1 GCA_016206685.1 Candidatus Omnitrophota bacterium
GAGGAAAAGGGATAAGCCGCCGCTGGGCAGCGGGTGACGCGGAGCGGGGGCCCCCGCCGCCCGCCCGCAGACGACGCGCGATAGGCTGCGGCGCGAGGACGGACGGCGGGGTCGCGCAGCGGCAGGACCCGCTGCCACGAATGAAACTGATCGTCGGGCTTGGCAATCCTGGCCGCCAGTACGAAACCACGCGTCACAATGCGGGATTCATGGTGGTGCAGCACCTGGGCAAGCAGGCGCTCGGAAGATGGGAGTCCCGGTCGCATCCCGAGTTTGCCGCTCGGTCGGCTGGCCCGGTGACCCTCATCCTCCCGCAGACGATGATGAACGCGTCCGGGCAAGCCGTGCGGGCGGCGGCAACACGATGGCGCGTGGCCCCGGAGGACATCTTGATCGTGTGCGACGATGTGAACCTGCCCTTGGGCACGCTGCGCCTTCGGGACGCAGGCAGCGACGGCGGCCATCATGGGCTGGCCTCTTGCCTGGACGCGCTCGGGACCGAGGCGGTGCCTCGTCTGCGCGTGGGGGTGGGGGTCGAGCCGCTCCCCAAGGATCTGACCGACTTCGTGCTCGCGGCGTTTCGTCAGGAAGAGCAGCGGCTGCTTGACCCAGTGCTCGAGCGGGCTGTGGAGGCCTGTGCGGTGTGGGCACGTGATGGCATTCAAGCCGCCATGAATCGTGCCAATCCCAGGCCACAAGAAGAAGGACGCGCATGACCCGGACGTATGAAGCCTTGATCATCGTGAGCGCCGCCGGCACCGACGCGGATGTCGCGCGTGTGGTGGCGCAGGTGGAAGAGCCCATCAAGAAGCTCGGCGGGACGATCGCCAACTCCAAGGGCCTCGGACGCCGGCGCTTGGCCTATCGCATCGCCAAGCAGCAGGAAGGCTACTATCAGCTCCTGGAGTTTCGCCTGCCGGCGGCCCAGGTGGATGAGCTCAAGCGCCTGCTGCGGCTCAACGAGACCGTGATCCGCTTTTTGATCCTCAACCGCAGCGACCACCGCCTCCTCGCCCGCGAGCCTGCGGCGCGTGTCGAGGCGAAGGTCGCGGCGGCCTAAACGCCATGGCGAATCTCAACCGCGTCTTCCTGATCGGCAATCTGACCCGGGATCCGGAGCTGCGGTATATCCCCAGCGGCGCGCCGGTGGCGAGCTTCGGCTTGGCGATCAACACGACCATCGGCCGGCCCAGCGGGGAACCGAAGGAAGAGGTCTGCTTCGTGCGGGTGGTGGTCTGGGGCAAGCAGGCGGAGAGCTGCAAGCAGTATCTGACGAAGGGCCGGCTGGTGTGCGTGGAAGGACGGCTCATCTATCGCAGTTGGGAGCAAGAAGGCAAGACCCGCTCGACCTTGGAGGTGCGGGCGGACCGGGTGCAGTTTCTGGGTGGCGCGCCGAGGCGCGCGGAAGCCGGACGCGAAGCCGAGCCCGCCGTGGACGACGCGCCGGTTGAGGAGCCGGTGAAGGAAGGCGCGGCTGAAGACGAGCCGCCCTTTTAGGAGTCGGGACAACGATGCGACCGAAGATGAAAGTGAGGAAACGCGATCCGTCGCTGCTGCGGCGGGGTCCGCCCAGAACCTGCCGGTTCTGCGCCGATCACGCGGTGGAGGTTGACTACAAAGACGTCTATCAGCTCAACCGCTATGTGAGCGAGCGGGGCAAGATCACCCCCTCGAGGCTGACCGGCACCTGCGCGAGGCACCAGCGCCGGCTGGCCATCGCGGTCAAGCGGGCGCGCTACATGGCGCTGCTGCCCTACGTGGCGATCTGACCATGAACGTCATCTTGCTGAAAGACGTCGAGAAAGTGGGCAAGGAAGGCTCGGTCGTGCCGGTCAAGCCGGGCTTTGCCCGGAACTATCTCGTGCCGCGCGGCCTGGCGCTGCCCGCCACGCCGGAGCACCGGCGCATGGTGGAGGAGCGCGCCCGGCAGGCGCAGGCCAAACAGGCGCGCGTCCACAAGCATGCGCAGCAGCTCAAGCAAAAACTGGAAAGCCGCTCATGGACCTTGAAGCTCAACGTGGGCGAGCAGGACGTCGCGTTTGGCTCGGTGACGGCTCATGACGTGCACGAGGCGCTCGCCCAAGCCGGCATCGCCCTGGACCGGCACGCGATCCAGTTGGAAGAACCGATCAAGGTCTTGGGGATCTACGACGTGCCCATTCGCCTGCATCCTGAAGTCGGCGCAACGCTCAAGGTGTGGGTGGTGAAAGCCTAGACGCTGATTGACGCTGATGGCAACGCTGATCTTCGCCGATCAACGGATCAGCGTTGCTCAGCGTCGTGATCAGCGTTGATCAGCGATTGACCATGGATTTGCCTGAACTCACCACACTCGAACGGCTCCCTCCGCAAAACCTCGAAGCCGAAACCGCCGTCCTGGGCTCGATCTTGCTGGAGGAGGACGCCCTCATCGCCGCGGCGGAAGTCCTCGAAGAGGGCGCGTTCTACAAAGGCGCCCACCGCAGGATCTTTGCCGCGATGATGGATCTCTATAAGAACAACGTCGCGGTGGATCTGGTGACGTTGACCGACGAGCTCAAACGGCGCAATTGGTTGGAGGAGGTCGGGGGCCCCGCGTACCTCGCCGGCCTGACCAGCGTGGTGCCGACGGCAGCGAACGTCCAGCACTACTGCCGCATCGTGAAGGAAAAGGCCGTCCTGCGGGCCCTCATCAAAGTCGGCACCGGCATTGCGCAAGAGTGCTATGAGGATCCTACCGAGGCCGACCTGTTATTGGATAGAGCCGAGCAACGCATTTTTGAAATTGCCTCGAAGAAAGTCCGAGTGGATGCGGTCTCCGTCAAAGAGCTCATCAAGAGCTCGATCGAGACCATTGACACGCTCTATCAGCGCAAGGGCTTCATCACCGGGCTGCCGACCGGCTTTCAGGATTTGGACCAGTTGCTGGCGGGCTTGCAGCCGGCGGACTTCATCGTCGTCGCGGGGCGGCCGGCCATGGGGAAGAGCAGCTTTGCCTTGGGCATCGCGGAGCACGTCGCCCTGAACCAGCATGTGCCGGTGGCGATCTTTAGCCTGGAAATGTCCAAGGAGCACCTGGTGCAGCGGATGTTGTGCTCGCATGCGCGCATCAATGCCCACAACGTGCGTTCCGGGACGCTCTCGGCCAGCGATTGGCCGCGACTCACTCAAGCGGCCGGCAAGCTCTCGGAAGCGCCGATCTTTATTGATGATCAGGGCATGCTCTCGGTGTTGGAGTTGCGGGCAAAGGCGAGGCGATTAAAGGCTCATCATGGCATCGGGCTGATTATCTTGGACTATCTGCAATTGATGGAGGAATCGTCTCGCTGGGAAAATCGTCAGCAAGAAGTGACCCTCATCTCCCGGAACATCAAAGCCTTGGCACGGGAACTCAACATTCCCGTCATTGCAGTCAGCCAACTCTCGCGGGCTCCGGAGCAACGTGACACCTTTCGCCCTCGCCTCTCGGATCTCCGGGACTCGGGATCGATTGAACAGGATGCCGACGTGGTGCTGTTTTTATTCCGGGAAGAGTACTACAAGCCCAGTGAAGAGAATCGGGGCACCGCAGAAGTCATCATCGGCAAGCAGCGGAACGGCCCCACGGACATCGTCAAACTGACCTTTCTCAAGGAGTACACCCGATTCGAAAGCCGCGCACAGGTCTAGCGCTCGCGGTGGTCCTCTGGGCCCTCCTCGGGCCGGGGCTCCCCTTCAGCGCCGCGCAGCAGGAATCGCCTCGGGTGATCGTCGTGGACGTGGAGGGCAATCGCACGATCGCGAAAGAGACCTGCGTGGCCCAATTGCGGACGCGGCCGGGAATGTCGTATACCGAGCAGGTGGTCGGCGACGACATCAAACGGCTCTACGCCTTGGGGTACTTCACCGACGTGCGGGTCAGGACCGACTCGGTGGCGGAAGGCCTCAAGGTCGTGTTTGTCGTCAAGGAAAAGCCCATCGTGGCCTCGCTGCGAGTCGAAGGCAACCGCCGCCTGCTGACCAAACGCGTGCAGGAGCTGGTGGGGGTCAAGGCGGGCGAGCTCTACGATCCCCGCAAGCTCAAAGAAGGCGTCAACAAGCTCATCGCCGAGTATCACCGCAAAGGCTACGTCCAGGCCGAGGTGGAGCCGGCGGTCGCCGGCGACGAGGCGACAAACGCGGCGGCGGTGACGCTGGTGATCGACGAGGGCGCGCGGATGCGGATCAAGCAGATCCTCATCGAGGGCAACCTCGCGTTTTCCGATCGGCGCCTTCTCAAGCTCCTGAAGACCAAGCGGCAGCACTGGTTCGCCTCCGGGGTCTACGACGAGCAGGTGCTCCAGGAGGACCTGGAGCGCATCCTGGCCTTCTACCGCACCAACGGCTATCAAGACGTGGCGGTGGAGAAGACGCTCGTGAGGGCGCCGCGGGGCAACGCCCTCTACGTCCGTCTGAAAATCACCGAGGGGATCCAGCACCGGGTGGGCGAGGTGGCCATCACCGGAGCGGTGCTGTTTCCGGAGCCGGAGCTGCGGCAGCTCTTGCGCTTGAAGCCGGGCTCGGTGTATAGCCCCGAGGCCGTGCAGGACGATTTGCGCGCGATCAAGCAGTATTACGGGGATCAGGGCTACATCAACGCGCAGGTCATCCCCGAGACCCGGCTGGATCAGGCGACCAAGCGGGTGAACCTGGCGCTGCGGATCGTCGAGCACGAGCTGGCCTACGTCCATCGCATCGACATCCGGGGCAATCTGCGCACGAAAGACGTGGTCGTCCGCCGGGAGCTGCGGATTCATCCGGGCGAGCCCTTCAACGGCAAGAAGATCCGCCGCTCCATCGAGCGGCTGGAGAACCTGGGGTTCTTTGAAGAGGTGAACGTGGACACCGCGCCGACCACGCAACCCGACCAGGATGATCTGCTCGTCGAGGTCAAGGAAGCCAAGACCGGCAGCTTCAGCTTCGGCGGCGGGCTGTCCTCCGTGGACCGGCTCGTGGGGTTGGTCGAGATCGAGCAGCGCAATTTCGATCTGCGCAACTTCCCGACGTTCGTGGGGGCGGGCCAGGATCTGCGGTTTCGCGTGGAAGCCGGGACGGTGCGGCGGTTTTTTGATCTCTCGTTCACGGAGCCCTGGATCTTCGGCTATCCCCTGTCGCTCGGCGTGGACGGCTACAGCCGCACCCGGCTGCGCAGCCGCAACCTGGGGTTGGCCTTTGAAGAGGAGCAGCGGGGCGGCGGGCTGCGTCTGGGCAAGGAATTCACCGACACGGTCCGGTCGAGTCTGGGGTACCAGCTCTTCCAGACGCGCATTTCCGACGTGGCGGGGGATGCCTCTGCCGACTTGAAAGCCGAGGAAGGGCGCAGCACCATCAGCGAGACGAACCTGACGCTCACCTGGGATACCCGCAACAACCGGTTCGATCCGACGCAAGGGTTCGTGCTCTTCGGGTCCACGGACTTGGCCGGGGGCGTGTTTGCGGGGGACAAGGATTTCTACCGGCTCCAGGGGGGCGCCAGCGCGTATGTGTCGCACGGCAATAACCGGCTGGTGTTTGAAAGCCGCCTCCGCGCCGGGATCGTGAACGGCTTCTCGAATACCAGCGAGGTGCCGATCTTTGAGCGCTTCTTCGCCGGCGGCTCCGACACGATCCGCGGGTTTCAGGAGCGGCGGGTGGGTCCGCGCGATCCCGTGTCGAACGATCCCATCGGCGGGGAAGCGCTGCTCATCGGGACGCTGGAAGAGGTGCTGACGATCGCGAAGGACGAGCGCGGCAAGCCCATCCTCAAAGGCTCGGTGTTCTATGACGTGGGGAATGTCTGGCGGCGGGTGGACGACTTCGCCTCATCCGTGGAAGCGGGCACGGGGGTGGGGGCGCGGGTCAACACGCCGATCGGGCCGATCCGGGTGGACGTGGGCTTTCCCCTCACCAGTCTCGGGGACAATAAAAAACGCAGGCCCAGGCTGCATTTCAACGTGAGCCGGTCGTTTTAACCAAGGAGAGTCGATGTCAGCAGTCAGATGTCAGCACTCAGATCATCGGACGCGTATGCTCTTTGTGGCTTTGCTCGTCTGTCTTCTGTCCTCTGTCTTCTGTCCTCTGACCCACGCGGAGGGCCTGAAGCTCGGCTACGTGAACATCCTGAAGGTGTTTGACGGCTATCAGCGCACGGCCGACTCCAAGCAAGTGCTGGAGCAAAAGGGCAAGCAAAAGCAGACGGAACTGGAAGGGGATTTCAACGAGTTGAAGAAGCTGCGCCAGAGCTTGGAGCTGCTCAACGACCAGGCGAAGGAAACCAAGGCGCGGGAAATCGAGGAACGGTCGGATGAATTCAAACGCCTGAAAACGCGCAGCGAGCGGGAGCTCGTGCGGGAGCAAAACCAGCTGGCCAACCAGATCCTGGGCGAAATCGACCAGGCGGTCGCCGAATATGCCAAGGCCAACGGCTTTTCGGTCATCCTGGATGACCGCTCCCTGCTCTACGGCGAGGACGCGTACAACGTGACCGATGCGGTCCTGAAGCTCTTGAACCAGCGCTACACGGCCAAAGCCGGCTCGAAACGCTGATGACCGAGGAACGGCAGCAGACCATCACCCGGCCGGCCACCGTCAGCGGCGCGGGCCTCCACACGGGGGAGACGGTCACGCTGCGCTTGCTCCCCGCGCCCCCCAACACCGGGGTCGTCTTCGTGCGCTCGGATCTGCCGCACCGGCCCACGATCCCCGCCTCTCCCGCCCACGCGGTGGA
This sequence comes from Candidatus Omnitrophota bacterium, assembly GCA_016206685.1. Taxonomy (GTDB): domain Bacteria; phylum Omnitrophota; class Gorgyraeia; order Aquiviventales; family Aquiviventaceae; genus JACQRB01. The sequence goes on from JACQRB010000012.1 coordinate 6,704, forward strand.
AACGGGCATGGGACGCCGGACCATCCTCGCCAAGGACGGGGTCGAGGTGCAGACGGTGGAGCACCTGCTGGCCTCGCTCTGGGGCCTGGGGGTGGATAATGTCTACGCCGAGATCTCGGGGCTTGAGGTGCCGGGACTGGACGGCTCGGCGGCGCTCTTCGTCACCGCGCTCAAGGCGGCGGGCGTGACGGCCCAGGCGGCCCCGCGGAAGTTCTTTTCGCCCCGGGAACCGATCGTCCTGGAGGAGGGCGACTCCGCGATCGCCGTGTTTCCGGATCGCGCGCTGAAAGTCTCCTACACGTTGAGTTACGACCATCCCCTCCTGAAGGCCCAGTTTGCCAGCTTCAGCCTGACCAACGGCGCCTCCTTCGAAGAGCGCATCGCGCCGGCGCGCACGTTCTGCCTCCAGGAAGAGGCCCAGGCGCTGCGGGCCAAGGGGTTTGGCCGGGGCGCGACCTATGAGAACACCCTCGTCCTCGGCGACGGCGGGGTGATCCAGAACACCCTGCGTTTTGAGGACGAGTTTGTCCGGCACAAGATCCTGGATCTGCTGGGGGATTTGTATTTGCTGGGCGCCCATCTGCGGGCGCATGTCATGGCGATCAAGAGCGGGCATCCGCTCAATGTCCGCCTGCTGCACAAGCTCGCCCAGGCCATGGAGCAGTGGAAGCTGGGCTCGATCCAGTCCGGGACCCAGGAGGTCATGGTGGGGCCGCGGTTGGATATCACGCAGATCGAGAAGATCCTGCCGCACCGCTACCCGTTCCTCCTGGTGGATCGCGTGATCGAGTTGACCGAAACCAAGGCCGTGGGCTTGAAGTGCGTGACCATCAACGACTATTTCTTCCGGGGGCATTTCCCCGGCCATCCGGTGATGCCGGGCGTGCTGATGATCGAGGCCATGGCCCAGGTGGGCGGGATCCTCATCCTGAACAAGCCGGAGAACAAGGGGCGCCTGGCGTACTTCATGTCCGTGGCTCAGGTGAAGTTTCGCAAACCCGTGGTGCCGGGCGATCAGCTGGTGATTGAAGCGCACCTGGGCAAGCTGCGCTCCCGGACCGGGCAGATCATGGCCAAGGCGTCCGTCGAGGGCAAGGTCGTCTGCGAGGGCGAGCTGATGTTCGTCTTGGCGGATGAGTAAAAAATCCCTGGTGCATCCGACGGCCCTCGTGGACCCGCGGGCGAGCCTGGGCGAGGGCGTGGAAGTCGGGCCCTACACGGTCATCGGCCCTCACGTCAAGGTGGGATCCCGCACCCGCATCGGGGCCCACGGGGTGCTGGAAGGCTACACCAGCGTCGGCGACGAGTGCCAGATCTTCACCGGCGCCGTCATCGGCAGCATCCCGCAGGATCTGAAGTACGCCGGGGAAAAAAGCGAGCTGATCATCGGGGATCGCAACCGGATCCGCGAGTATGTGACCATCAACCCCGGCACCAAAGGGGGCGGAGGCAAAACCGTCATTGGCTCGGACTGCCTGCTGATGGCCTATGCCCATGTCGCGCACGACTGCCTCATCCGCGACCGCGTAACGATCGCCAACAGCGCCGCCCTCGCGGGCCATATCGTCATCGAGGAGGGGGCGGTGATCGGTGGGTTGGTCGGGATTCATCAGTTCGTGCGCGTCGGGACCTTGGCGATCGTCGGGGGCTGCTCCAGGGTCGTGCAGGACGTGCCGCCCTACTCGACGTGCGTGGGCTCTCCGGCGAAGGTCTTCGGGCTCAACCGGGAAGGCTTGCGGCGGGCGGGCACGGCCACCGAGACGAAGGATCACCTGCACCGGGCCTTCCGCACCCTGTTTCAGTCCGGCTTGTCGATGAGCCATGCCCTGGAGCAGGTGGCGCGCGAAGACCATCACTGCCCTGAAGTGGCCCATCTGTTGGCATTCATCCGGCAGTCCACACGCGGCGTCTGCCGTGCCTGATTCCTCCACGTGCGCGATCATCGCCGGAGGGGGATCGTTTCCGCTCCATGTCGCCGGCGAAGCCAAGCGCCAGGGCCTCAAGGTGGTGGGCATCGGCTTGAGCGGCTGGGTGGATCCCGCGCTGGCCGGTCACGTTGATGCGTACGAGGAAGTCATGGTGGGCCAGCTCGGCCGCCTCGTCGAGCGCCTCAAGGCGCACCGGACGACCCAGGCGATCATGGCGGGCAAGGTCACCAAGGAGGTGTTGTTTGATCCGCGGGCCCGCTTCGATGCGGATGCGTTGTCCATCTTAAGCCGCGTCAAGGATGTGTCCGTGAACGGCCTGCTGGGCGCGATCGCCGAGCGGCTCGCCAAAGACGGCATCCAGTTGCTCGACTCCTCGACGTTCTTGAAATCCAGCCTCTGTCCCGCGGGGACCCTCACGCGCCGCCAGCCGACGCCCGAGGAGCAGGAGGATATCCGCCTGGGGGTGCGCGCCGCGCGGCAGTTGGCCGAGTTGGACATCGGGCAAACCGTCGTCGTCAAGCAGCGCGTGATCGTCGCGGCGGAAGCGCTGGAGGGGACGGATGCCGCCATCACGCGCTCCGGCCACTTGGCGGGCCCCGGACTCGTGGTCGTCAAGGTCGCCTCCCCCACGCAGGACATGCGCTTCGATCTGCCCATCTTAGGCCCCCAGACGATTGCGGTCGCCGCCACGGCCGGCGTGGCCTGCCTGGCGGTGGAAGCCGGCAAAACGATCCTGCTGGACAAAGCCGCCGTGATCGCCGACGCCGACCACGCCCGCCTCAGTCTCGTGGGGATCACCGCCTCCGTCTAGCCTTCCTCCTCATGCGGTATCGGACCGCGCGCCAAGTGTCCTCCGGTGGTGTCATTCTCCGCCAACAGCGGGGGCGGTTCCAGGTCTGCCTCATCGCGCGGCGCAGGGAGGGCGCGTTGGTGTGGGGGCTCCCGAAAGGCCATGTGGAGCCGGGCGAGGATCCGCCGGCGACGGCCCTGCGGGAGGTGCGGGAGGAGACCGGGCTCGTCGGAGAACTCACCGCTCCCCTGGGGTCCATCACCTATCGGTTTGCCGTCCAGGACGAGCGGGTGCGGTATGTCAAGCGGGTGCATTTTTTTCTCCTGCGCTATCGCGAGGGTGACACCGCGCATCATGATGACGAAGTGGAGCAGGCGCGGTGGCTGCCGCTTGACAAGGCGCTCACGCTCCTGAGCTACGAGAACGAACGCAAGGTGCTCCGCAACGCGATGCGGCATCTCAACGAGGTGGGGGGATGATCCCCATCCGTGATACCATTCCCGCGCAACGCACGGCCTGGGTCGTGCGGCTCCTGATCCTGGCCAACCTCGCCGTGTTTCTCATCGAGTGGCGGCAGGGTCCCGCCCTTGAGGCGTTTCTCTACCGCTTCGGGGTGGTGCCGGCGTCGTGGATGTCAGGCGCTCCCAGCGCGGGCCTTTCGTGGGCCGGACGGCTCATTCCCTTGGTGAGTTCCCAGTTCCTGCACGGCGGGCTGATGCATCTGGCGGCCAACATGCTCTATCTGTGGATCTTCGGCGACAACGTCGAAGATCGCGTGGGCCACGGCCGCTTTGCGGTCTTGTATCTGGGCAGCGGCATCCTCGCGGTGGCGGCGCAGGGGTGGGCCACCCCTCACGCGACGGTGCCGATGATCGGCGCCAGCGGCGCCATTGCCGGGGTCCTGGGGGCGTATTTCCTGTCGTTCCCATTCGCGAGGGTCGTGACGCTCCTGCCGCTGGGGTTGGTGTGGCAGACGGTGGAGTTGCCCGCGTTTGTCTTCCTGGGCCTGTGGTTCCTCCTCCAGTGGCTCCAGGGCGCCATGACCATGGGCCACGTGGCCGACGTCGGCGGGGTCGCGTGGTGGGCGCACGTCGGGGGGTTTGCGGGCGGCCTGGTGTTCGCGATGGTCTTTCGCCCGCGTCGTCAATATGGATAACCCATGAAAGCTGATCGGGTGTTGGTGCAAGAGAAAGCGCCGTTTGCGAAGGTGCAAGCCCCCTGTCCCTATTTTGGCACCTGCGGCGGCTGCACGCTCCAGGACCTCGCCTACGCGGATCAACTGGCGCTGAAGCAGCAGCGCCTGCTGCGGATCCTCGGCCCGCTCGATCCCTCGCTTTCGATTGAGGTCGTCGGGCTGGAGGACCCCTGGCGCTACCGGAACAAAGCAGAGCTGACGTTCGGGAGTCTCGACGCCCGGCTCGTGCTCGGCTATCACGCGGCGCGCTCCTTCTGGCGCATCGTAGACCTGGAGGAGTGCCTGTTGCTGCCGCAGCCCCTGGGCCGGCTCACGGGGCAGGTGCGCGCTTTTGCCCGGCGCGAGGGGCTCTCGGCCTACAACCCGCGCAGCCACCAGGGCTTCTTGCGCTACCTGGTGATTCGGACCAGCCACGCGACCAACCGCATCCTCGTGTGCCTGGTCACGACCCAGGGCGATCGAGCGATCCTGGAGCGGCTGGCGGAGGAGCTGACGGCGAGCGATCCGAACGTGCAAGGCGTGTACTGGGGCGTCAACACCAAGGTGGCGGATGTCGCCGTGCCCGAGGAGCTCTTTCTGTTGCGGGGCGAGCCGTACCTGGACGATCGCATCGGGCCCTTTCACCTGAAGCTGCATCCGCTGAACTTCCTGCAGCCCACCCCCGTGCAAGCCGAGCGCCTGTACCGGCGCCTGAGTGAGTGGGCCAGCCACGCGCCCTCGGGAGTCGCCTGGGATCTGTACTGCGGCATCGGGCTGGTCGCCTTCTACCTCGCCTCGAAGTTTCGCACCATCTACGGCATCGACAGCGACGCGCGCAATCTGGAGATGGGCCGGCTCAACGCGGCGGCGAACGGGATCGGCAACGTGGAGTTCCACGCGGGGCGTGCCGAAGAGATCCTGGCCAACAAGCGCTTCTGGCTGCTGGAGGCCAAGCCCGACCTCGTGGTGATCGATCCGCCCCGGTCCGGGTTGCATCCGCGGGTGATCGCCTCGCTCTTGGCGGCCCGGCCCAGACAACTGCTCTATCTCTCCTGCAACGCGCAGGCCCTGGCGCGCGACCTGCAGCAACTGACCAGCGGCTTTCCCCGCTACCACCTGCGCCGGGCGGTCGCGTTCGATCTGTTTCCCCACACCAACCACCTGGAGATCCTCACCCTCCTGGAGCGGGCCTAGCCGGCCGCAGGTCGTCTAGGCAGGGGTTGGGCGATCAGTTATACTTACAAGTGCTATGAACGGCGCCCAACACAACCACTCGGCTGTCCTGATCGAGCCGTGGCGGATCTTCCGCATCATGGGGGAGTTCGTCGAAGGGTTTGACGAGCTCTCCCATGTGACCAAGGCGGTGTCCGTCTTCGGCTCCTCCAAAGCCACCCGGCACGATCCCTACTACCGGCTGTCCGAGGACGTCGCCGGGGCCTTGGTCAAGGCGGGCTATGCGGTGATCACCGGGGCCGGCCCCGGCTCCATGGAAGCGGCCAACAAGGGCGCCACGGAAGCGCACGGGGAATCCATCGGGCTCAACATCGAAATCCCCACCCTCCAGCAGGCGAACCGCTTTGTGAGGCGGCTCATCAACTTCAATTTCTTCTTCATCCGGCGCGTGATGTTCGTGAAATACTCCAAGGCCTTCGTGTTCATGCCCGGGGGGTATGGGACGCTGGATGAGCTCTCCGAGATCATCACGCTGATCCAGACGAAGAAGATCGATCCGGTCCCCGTGATTCTCGTCGGGCGGGCGTTCTGGCAGGGGCTGCTGACGTGGCTGGAGGACGAGGTGCTGCGGCGCCGCGGCTACGTGGAGGCGCAGGACCTGCGCCTCTTCAC
>JACQRB010000002.1 GCA_016206685.1 Candidatus Omnitrophota bacterium
GGGAAGCTCTGGGCGAGCCGCTCCTCGGCGCCTTGGAGGAGTTTGGGTGGGATCGGCTCCCCTAACAAGGGCTGTGGGTAGGGCGAGGGCTCACGGCGGGCGCCGAGCCGGTCGGCCATGCCGGGGGCCGCCACCGGCCGCTGTACGAACCGGAGGATGCCCTGTAGCTCATCCGCCCGCTCGACGGCCTGCGAGACCGTTATAATCTCGTACGTCAGGTTGGTCGTGACACTAGAACTGCCGGTGAGCAGCTTTCGCTTGTGGACGGACTGGAAGCCGGACAATGCCTCATCCGCAATGACGAGGATCACCTTCTTGACCTGACCGGTCGGGTCGGCCAAGAAGCCGACATCCCGTACGGGATGTCGGGGAAAAGGCGTATGCTGCGCTACCGCCTTCCAAGTCTGCCCAGTCTCATCGTACAGGGGGGGGAGGCCAATGACGATTACGGCCGCGATCGCACGTCGCGTGTTATCAAATCCGACCCCGACTCTGCTAGATCGGACGAGGAAGTGCTCCAAGGGGGCTGCGACCACCACACCGCGCAGCAGGTGATCGTCTACGTACGTCGCCAACTCCTCCATCGCGCGCGGCTGCAGTTGCCACTCCTTCTCCACGATCCGTTCTGGCTGTGATGAAATCGTGGCAGATGGTTCGATCTTCACGGCTGGCATTACCGGCGTCTGGTCAAGCAGTGTGGTAACCTGGGCCAGGTGCGTCTCCAGCTGTGGCGCATCCAGCGTCTGCTGCTCGAAACCAGGATACCGCTGGAGGAAGGTGATGAGCTCGGGACGAACGGTGTCGGCGAGGATGGTGGTGGCATCGTATTGGTCATACAGCGCCAGCACCGGGCCGAAGCGGTCGTCGAGGTCCGGCTCGGCGACATCGAGGGCTTGGACCGCATCGTGCAGGAGCGCGCGTTCCTCAACCGTGAAGCCGTAGTAGACCTGGGCCTGGGCCAAGAGCGCGGCCAGTTCGCGGGTGAGATCAAGACTCAGGGATTCCGGCGGATCCGCGAAGGAGAGCTCCGCTAATTCATGGACCAGATGGAGGTAGATCAGGAGGTCCGTGGCTTCCTGGGAGATGCCGCGGGGCAGGTTGGCGTAGCGGCGCTCCAGGAGCAGGGCCAGCTCGCCATCAATGGCCATAATGCCGGCTGCGCCGGGGAGGTAGTCCGCGAAGTACTTGCGCTGGAGTGGCTGGTAGCGCCGGTAGAGTTCGGGGAAGCTCTGGGCGAGCCGCTCCTCGGCGCCTTGGAGGAGTTTGGGTGGGATCGGCTCCCCTAACAAGGGCTGTGGGTAGGGCGAGGGCTCACGGCGGGCGCCGAGCCGGTCGGCCATCCGCTGCGAGCTGTGCGGCTCGTCATCGGCCGGGCTACCTGCTTGCGCCCCGCCGTGCGGGGCAGTCAGGTCACCGGGGGCAAGCCCCAGATGAGTTTCCACACTGGCCTGCATGCCAGGCAGGCCACGCTGGAAGAAGTTCCAGCCAACAAGCAGGAAGAGCAGTCCGCCCCACAAGAGGGGCATGAGCTGGCTGCCAAAAGCGGCGACCAGTACCAGAGACATCACACCCATGCTCAAGGTGTCGATGCCTATCATGACGGCAAGCCGAGGCCAAAACGCAATCCGTCTAACATGGGTACGGGCATCGCCGTCCCACCACGGGGTGGCAATCTTTCGTGCAGCATGGTGCTGACGGTCAAGGCTGGCGAGCCGCGTGAGCTCACGGTTCATCACAACGTGACCTAAGACGGTTAAGGCCGCCATGGAGAGCATGCCACCAGCAATGGCCGAGAAGAGCGTCGGGCGGAGCGGCTCGGCCTGTTGGACCAACGACGGTACCCCCTCCATCCCCGCCCCCGCCGCACCGATGGTGGCGGCGAGGGTGAGCGCGGCGCCGAGGAGGTAGCGCTTGACGGTGCGGTCGGTGGATGGTACACTCGCAGTGTGGATTACCGAGACTACATTACTACTGACCCCGCCGTGTGCCACGGGCAGCCGTGCTTCAAGGGCACCCGGATCATGGTCTGGCAGATTCTGGAACTGCTCGAGGCTGGCGTGTCGGCCACGGAGATCGTCTCCGAGAAGTACTTTCCTCAACTGACTCCAGATCACATCCGCGCCGCGCTGCACCTGGCGGCCGAGCACCTGAAGCACCGCGACTTTGTGGCGTTTGGCCCCGACTAACCCGCCTGGTCTGTGAAGTTCCTCCTGGACGAGAATATCCCCGGAGATACGGCGTCCTTCCTGCGCAGGGCGGGCCATCATGTCCTGCGGTGCGCCCCTCGGTCGAGCGACAGTGACCTGCTGGCCAGAGCCGATGCGGAGGGCGCCCTGCTGCTGACCCGTGACCACGACTTCCTGGCCGTCCGGCCCTCCGCCCGATCCGGGATTATCTACCTGCGCATCCACCCGTCCCTCGCGGAGGACATCACGCAAGCCGTCAGGCAGTTGATCAGCGCCACCTCCGAAGCCGCGCTGCATGGACACGTGGCGATCCTGACGCGCATCGGTTTGGAGCTCCTGCCCGAATCCCGCTGATCCACCCTGCCGCGGCACACCCTCCACCCCCATCCCC
>JACQRB010000016.1 GCA_016206685.1 Candidatus Omnitrophota bacterium
GGGCTGCGACAAGGCGTGCACCTATTGCATCGTGCCCAAGACGAGGGGACAGGAGATTTCCCGCCCGGCGGAAGAGATCCTCATCGAGATCGATGCGTTTGCGGTTTCGGGCTATCAGGAGGTGACGCTGCTCGGCCAGAACGTCAACTCCAACGGCAAGCGGTTCCCGGATGGCTCCGGCTACAAAGGCCCGTTGGGCCGCCTGAGACTATTAGAGGAAGACCCGGCGAGTCTGCTGGATTTCCCGCAACTGTTGAGATTGATCGATCAATCGTTTGGGCGGGTGACGCCGGAGGGGAGGCCCCCGCCGCCCGGAGCCGACGACGCGCGAAGGCTGCGGCGCGGCGAGGACGGCGGGGTCCCGCAGGCGGCTGGACCCGCCCCTAGAATACGATTCACGACGAGCCATCCGTTTGATGCCAACGTGCGGCTGTTTGAGGCGATGCGCGACTGTCCGTCGGTGTGCGAGTGTCTGCACCTGCCGGTGCAGTCGGGGTCCAACCGCCTCCTGCGCGCGATGCGGCGCGGCTACACGCGCGAGGCGTACCTGGACAAGATCACGCAGTTGCGGCGCTTGATTCCGGACATCAGCCTCTCGACGGACGTCATCGTGGGTTTTCCGGGCGAGCGTGATGACGATTTCCAGCAGACCGCCTCGCTGATGCGCGAGGTCGAATACGACAACGCCTACATCTTTAAATACTCGCCCCGTCCCGGGACGGATGCCGCCGCCCGGGAGGATGACGTGCCGCGGGAAGTGAAGGAGGAGCGCAATCAGGCGTTGCTGGCGTTGCAAGATGAGATCTCGCTCAAGCGTCATCGGCGCTTTGAGGGCCGGACGGTTGAGGTGCTCATCGAGGGCCCCGGCAAGCGGCCAGGGCAGCTCTTCGGCCGCACGCGCGGCGACCACGGCGTCATCCTGCAGGGCTCGGCGGAGTGGATTGGACAGATGCTGCCCGTGCGGATCACGCAGGCGACCGCGCACACGTTGTTTGGCGAGCGATGCCGCGACTCATCGCGCTGATCGGGCCGACCGCCGTCGGCAAGACCGACGTGGCCATCGAGCTGGCCCTGCGGCTCGGCGCGGAGATCGTGGGCTGCGATTCGATGCAGGTGTATCGCGGCATGGCCCACCTGACGCAGCAGCCGGCCGCGGAGCAGCAGTCGGTGGTCGCGCATCACCTGGTTGATTGCATCGAGCCCACCGAAGCGTTCAGCGTCGGGCAATATCGGAGAGCCGCCCTGGAAGCCATCCGTTCGATCCACGACCGGGGCAACGACGCGCTCATCGTCGGGGGCACCGGGTTATATCTCAGGGCGCTGACGGACGGGTTGTGCGAGGCTCCTCCGGCTGATGAGAGGGTACGCCGCGAGCTGGCGGCGGTGGCCCAGGCCCGCGGGAGCGCGGCGCTGCATGAGCGGTTGAAGACCCGCGACCCGCTCGCCGCAGCGAAGATCCATCCGCATGATACCCGGCGGCTGGTGCGGGCGCTTGAGGTCTATGAGCTGACCGGCGAGCCGTTGTCCGGCCGGTGGGGCCGGAGAGACGGGGAGGCGCTGCCGATGACGGTGATCGGGCTGACGCGCGAGCGCGAAGAGCTCTACAGCCGGATCAACGTCCGCGTGGAGCGCATGATCCGCGCTGAGGACGTATTAGAGGAAGTGCGGCGTGTGCGCGGGAGACGGATGAGCCACACTGCTCGCCAGGTCCATGGGCTGGCGTATCTGGAGGCGTATCTGGACGGTACGCGCGGGCTCGAGGAGACCATCACGCTGTGGCAGCGCCAGGTGCGCCAGTACGCCAGACGCCAGCTCGTCTGGTTTCGCGCCAACCCTCGGATTCAGTGGATCACGATAGCTGGCAACGAAACCTCTCAGGCTACCGTTGAACGTATCTGTAGTAGCGGGTGACACTGAGCCGGGGCCCCCATGCGCCCGGAGCGAACGACGCGCGATAGGCTGCGGCGGCGCGAGGACGCATGGGGTGGCGCAGCGGCAGGACCCGCTTCACGTGGATAGCGATGGAACGTGCATTCCTCGTGACCGTGCAATTTGACCGGTGGGAAGCCGCCGCGCCCTCCCGGCACGCCGCCAAGGCGGAGCCGTGGGCGGCCCAGGATGAGCAGCGCGAACTGCGGGAGCTGGCGGTCTCGTCGGGCTGCCGCGTCGTCGGCGAGATCGTCGCCAAGCGCCATGAGCCGGTCGCGGGGACGTTGATCGGCTCCGGGAAGCTCGAAGAGCTTGCGCAACTGGCCGGGGAGCGTCAGGCCGACGTGGCGATCTTCAGCGAGGAACTCTCGCCGGCCCAGCAGCGCAACGTGGAGGACATCCTGCGCGTGAAGACGCTCGACCGTACGCAGTTGATCCTCGACATCTTCGCGCAGCGGGCCAAGTCCCAGGAGGGGAAAGTCCAAGTGGAATTGGCCCAGCTTCGCTATCTCATGCCGCGGCTGGTGGGCAAGGGCGTGTTGCTCTCCAGGCTGGGAGGCGGGATCGGGACCCGAGGCCCCGGGGAACAAAAGCTGGAGGTGGATCGCCGGCGCATCCGGCAGCGGATCACGCGCCTGCTGGACGAGTTGAAGAAATTGGCGAGCCGCCGCGAAGCCACGCGCCAACGCCGCAAGGAAGGCCAGGCATTCGTGGTCGCGCTGGTCGGCTACACCAACGCCGGCAAGACGACCTTGCTCAACCGGCTGACCGGGGCGGGCAGCCTCGTCGAGAACCGGCCGTTCACCACGCTGGATCCGCTGGCCAGGCGGCTGCGTCTTCCGACGGGGGCGTGGACGATCCTGACGGACACCGTGGGATTCCTGCATCGGCTTCCGCACCATTTGATCGAGGCGTTCCAAGCGACGCTCGAGGAGACCCGCGACGCACAAGTGCTGCTGCACGTCCTGGATGCCAGCGACCCGCTGGCGGTGGCCCACGCCGAGGCGGTGCGGGACGTCTTGAACCTCCTCCAGTTGCAGGACAAACCGATCATCACCGTGCTCAACAAAATGGACCAGGTCACGGATACGAGTCTGCTCCAAAGTCTTGAACAGCTCTTCTCGCCGACCGTCGCCATCTCCGCCTTGCGCGGGCAGGGTCTCGATCGCCTCCTTGAGTTGATTCAACCGCACCTCCCCGCACCCCTCTAGGCCACCCGCCGAACTGGACTACTACCTGCGCATTTCTCGCTTGACAGCCATATGATTTTTGGATAAGCTTGTGATTAGCACTCTGAATAACAGAGTGCTAACAGAGAAATCAAGATGAATGTAACTGATTCTGAGAGAAGGAGAAATAACATTCTCGAAGCCATCGTCGAAGCCTATCTTGAGACGGCTTCGCCGGTGGGCTCTGAGCTGGTCAGCCGCAAGATGCGAAAGCAGCTCAGCTCCGCCACGATCCGCAACGTCATGGGGGAATTGGAGGAGGCGGGGCTGGTGGAGCAGCCGCACACCTCGGCGGGGCGCGTGCCGACGGACCGCGGCTACCGGCTCTACGTGGATCAGCTCCTGGAAGCGGTGGAGTTGAGTGCCGAGGAGCTGCAGCAGATGTTGGCCTCGGTCCATCCGAATGAGTTGGAGCTGAAGCAGTTGTTTCAGCGCGTGGGAGAGGTGTTGGCCGAGCAAAGCCACCAGGCGACCGTGATCCTGGAGCCGACGGTCAAGCACAGCCGCGTCAAGCAGATCGAGCTGTTGCCGGTGGGCGTGCGCAAGCTGCTCTGCGTCTTGGTGGGGCAGGAGACGCTGGTGGTCTCGCATGTCATCGAGGTGGAGCAGCCGATCAGCCGCGAAGAGGCGCTCTCGTTGGCGCACTTCCTGACCAGCGAGCTCACCGGGCTACCGATTCAGGAGCTGCTGACCTCGCTGGAAGGACGGCTGAGTGAGGTGGATGCGTCGCTGGCGGATCTGGCCAGGCGCTCGCTGGCGATCCTGCAGACCGTGCTGGCGACGGAACCCGAGGAGCGGCTGCTGTTGGAAGGCACGCTCTACCTCGTGGAACAGCCCGAGTTTCGCAAGAACCCCAACAAGACGCATCAACTTTTGCGGCAGTTGGAGCTGCGCCAGGCGCTCATGGCGAAGATGCGCGAGGAGCTCGGCAGTCCCCGCACCTGCGTGCGGATCGGGCGCGAGATCAACATCGAGGGGCTTGAGGCTTGCAGCTACATCCTGGCGCCCTTCGGCGTGCGGCAGGCGGTCCTGGGCGGGATCGGGGTGTTGGGACCCAAGCGCATGGATTACCGACGGACGCGGGCCCTGGTGGAGGGCGCGGCCGATCTGTTGAGTGACGTGCTGACCCAGTGGGAATTGAACGGATGATCCCGAAGCCTGCCCACGACGCGGTGAAACCGGCAGCCAAGGCCGTCACCGTCTCCGCGCAGGAGTACGACCGGCTGTTGGGCCACGCGAAGCAAGCCGAGCAGTACCTGCGGCAATTGGCGGACGTGGACAACACCCGCAAGCGCCTTCAGCGGGAAAAAGAAGAGTTCAGCCGTTTCGCCGCCGAGAGCGTCATCCGGCATCTGCTGCCGATCATCGACAGCCTCAGCCAGGCGCTGGTGGCGGTGGATACGCAGGCCGACCCCAAGACGATCATCCAGGGAGTCCATTTGATCTACCGGCAGTTGCTGGGCCTGCTGGAGCGCGAAGGGGTCGCGCGCATCACGACGATCGGAGAACCGTTTGATCCGCACCGGCACGAGGCCGTCGCGCAGGTGGACACCGACGAGCCCAAGGCCGACGGCACGGTCGTCGAGGAAGTGCAAGTGGGCTACACCATGCACGGCAAGGTCCTGCGGCCGGCGATGGTGAAAGTCGCGAAGAAATCAAGTCCACAGACAGAACCGTCACAACAACAAGGTGAGCGTAAGGAGGGTTAAGCAATGGCAAAAGTCATCGGCATTGACTTAGGGACGTCCAACTCGGCGGCCGCCATCATGGAGCAGGGCCGGCCGGCGATCATCCCGTCGGCGGAAGGCACCTCCATCGGCGGCAAGGCCTTCCCGTCGTACGTGGCCTTCACCAAAGACGGGCAATTGCTCGTCGGAGAGCCTGCGCGCCGCCAGGCCGCTACGAATCCCGAAGGCACGGTGCTGGCGGCCAAGCGCAAGATGGGCACCGACCACGTGTACCGCATCTACGGCAAGGAATACACCCCGCAGCAGATCTCCGCGTTCATCCTGCAGAAGGTCAAGCGGGACGCCGAGGCCTACTTGAGCGACACCGTGACGGAGGCGGTCATCACCGCGCCGGCCTACTTCAACGACAACCAGCGCCAGGCCACCAAGGACGCCGGCGAGATCGCGGGCTTGAAGGTCCTGCGCATCATCAACGAGCCCACCGCCGCGTGCCTGGCCTACGGCCTGGACAAGGCGGGCAAGGAGCAGAAAATCCTGGTGTTTGATCTGGGGGGTGGGACGCTGGATGTGACCATCATGGAGATGGCGCAAGGCGTCTTTGAGGTCAAGGCGACCAACGGCGACACCCAATTGGGTGGCACCGACATGGACAACGCCCTGATCGACTACATCGCCACCGAGTTCAAGAAGGACTCGGGCATTGACGTCCGCTCCGATAAAATGGCGACGCAACGGATCCGCGAGGCGGCGGAGAAGGCCAAGATCGAGCTGTCCAACGTCATCGAGACGGACCTCAACCTGCCCTTCATCACCGCCGACGCCGGCGGCCCCAAGCACTTGACCATGAAGCTGACGCGCTCGACGCTGGAGAAGCTCACCATGCCGATCATCGAGCGTTGCCGCGGGCCGGTGGAACGGGCGCTGAGCGATGCGAAGCTCACGCCCTCCGAGATCGGCAAGATCATCCTCGTCGGCGGCCCCACGCGCATGCCCATCGTGCAGCGCTTCGTCGAGGAGACCGTCGGCAAGAAGGTCGAGCGCGGGGTGGACCCGATGGAATGCGTCGCCATGGGCGCGGCGATCCAGGCGGCCATCATCAAGGGCGAAGTGAAAGACGTACTCCTGCTGGACGTGACCCCGCTGTCGCTGGGGATCGAGACGTTGGGCGGGGTGTTCACCAAGCTGATCGAGCGCAACACGACGATTCCCGCGCGCAAAGCCCTAGTGTTCTCGACGGCGGCGGACAACCAGCCGGCCGTGACCGTGCGCGTGCTGCAAGGCGAGCGGCCGATGGCGGCGGACAACACGGAGCTGGGGCGCTTCGACCTCGTGGGCATCCCGCCGGCGCCGCGCGGAATCCCGCAGGTCGAGGTCACCTTCGACATTGACGCCAACGGGATCGTCCATGTCTCGGCCAAGGACTTAGGGACGGGCAAGGAGCAATCCATCCGCATCACGGCTCCGAACAAGCTCGAGAAGGCTGAGATCGAGAAGATGGTCAAGCAGGCGGAGCAGTTCGCGCAAGAAGACAAGAAACGCCAGGAATTGGCTGAGGCCAAGAATCAGGCGGACAGCCTCGTCTATCAGACGGAAAAAAGCCTGAAGGAGTTCGGCGAGAAGCTCTCGGCCTCCGACCGCCAGCGGATTGAGGAGAAGCTGAAGGCGGCCAAAGAGGCGCTGAAGGGCGATGACGCCGAGCGGATCAAGAAGGCCGGCGACGAACTGACCGAGGCGTCCCACAAACTAGCCGAGGAGATCTACAAGAAAGCCCAGACGAAGGGGGCGCAAGACGCAAGACCCAAGGCTCAAGAAGAAGAGCCGGCGGGAAAATCGGGAGGCAAGGACGACAAAGTCGTGGATGCGGAGTTCAAGGTGGAAGACGAGAAATAAGCGCACGTGAACACGGTGGGGCGCAAGCCAACTCTTGGGAGGTCGCATGAACCTGAAGCGGTTGGTCCTGGCGTGTGCCGGGGCGTTCGCGACGATCGTCGTCGGCGACTATCTGATTCACGAGCTGTGGCTCGGCGGGTTCTACCGCGCGACCGCCAGTTGGTGGCGTCCCGCAGAGCAGATGCGCTCGCTCATGGGTCTGATGTTCGTGAGCGAGGCGGCGCTGGCGGCGGTGCTCACCCTCATCTACACCAAAGGCTATGAGGCCTCGAAAGGGACGTTGAGCCAGGGATTTCGGTTTGGGGTGTTGATGGGCGTCCTCCTTGGCGTGCCGTCCAGCTTGATGAAGGCGTTCGTGTATCCGTACCCCGCCCCGCTGATTCTCAACTGGATGGTGGGCACGCTGGTGGAAATCACGGTGGCCGGTTCGGTGATCGGCGCGCTCTATAAGAGCGCGAAGTAAAAGTGGCGACGTGGCTAGCGGATAGCGTAGAGCCTTTGTGGTGATGATCCATATCATTCGGGATCGGGCAACGGCTGAGCAGATGCGCCAGATGCTCGAGGTATTAGGGGACTACATCAAACTCGCCGTTGACGTTCGACGAACAATCATCGCCGGCGGCGGTGGGATGCATGCCGATTGTGAGGCTGCTCTCCTGGAAGACGGTAGCCAACAAGCTGATGTCTGGGGTGCCGACTGGGTGCCGGAGGGCCAGGAAGTTCGGTTTGAGTCGTTGATCAACATTCGACCGAGACAGCACAACCGGTCCATGACGATTGAAGACAAAGGATTGCGCGCGAACGTCGAACACATCGTGCGACAGCGGATTCAGGGGTGATGGTTTCAGAGGCGATTCATCAGCGATTTCTGCGGGACCCGCTACCGGGACGGCTGGGCAGTTTGGCCGCTGATCTTGCGAGGATCGCATCATTTTCGGAAAACCCGAGAAATCAGCGAGCTGTCGCCGGTCTGTTAGAAGAAGGGAAGTATTTTGCAGAATGGGCCGCTCCGGATGCCCCGTTGGAGACGCAGGCAATCTTGGCGGAGTTACAAGTGATGTTAGCGGTATGGGAACGTCGGTGGCTCAATGGAACGCCGGCTCTCTCGATGCGAACCGAGGCCCAGCGCAAATCCGACGAGCTCCTCGCCCTCGCCGGTCTGACCTGACGAGATGCCGGTGACGAAGCGGGATTATTACGAGATTCTGGGCGTGAGGAAAAACGCCTCGGTTGACGAAATCAAGCGCGCCTACCGGGAGCTCGCGCTCAAGCACCATCCCGACCGGGTCCCGGCGGAGCGCAAGAAAGAGGCGGAGGAGAAGTTCAAGGAAATCTCCGAGGCCTACGCGGCGCTCTCCGACCAGGAGAAGCGCTCGGTGTATGACCAGTACGGACATGCCGGGTTTGATCAGCGCTACTCGACCGAGGACGTCTTCCGCGGCGCCGACTTCTCCAGCATCTTCGGCGACCTCGGGGTGGGCGGGTCGGTGTTCGAGGACCTGCTCGGCGGGTTGTTCGGTTTCGGCGGCGGGACGAGCCGCGCGCGCAGCGGGCGGGGATCGGACCTGGAGTGTGAAGTGGAGGTGTCGTTGGAGGAAGCCGCCAAAGGCCTCACGAAAACCCTCACCGTGCCGCGCCGGGAGCCGTGCGCCGAGTGCCGCGGGCAGGGGGGCGAGCGCACCCATTGCGTGATGTGCGCGGGCAGCGGCCAGGTTCGCCAGTCCGCGGGCTTCATGGTGATCGCCCGCACCTGTTCCCGCTGCGGCGGGCAGGGCAGCATGGTCACGAAAGCCTGCCCGCACTGCCGCGGCAACGGGCGCGTGCCGGTCGAGCGCAGGATCCAGGTGAAAATCCCGCCTGGGATCGAGGATGGGATGCGGCTGCGCATCGGCGGCGAAGGCGAAGGGGGCGCGCGCAGCCGGGGGGATTTGTACGTGCTGATCGGCGTCACGCCGCATCCGGTCTTCCATCGGGAAGGGCGGAATCTCCTTGTCGAGTATCCTGTCCCCATCACGCAGGCGGCCCTGGGGACCGA
>JACQRB010000014.1 GCA_016206685.1 Candidatus Omnitrophota bacterium
GATCGCGCCCCTTCCTGCTGTGGATGGACGACAA
Source organism: Candidatus Omnitrophota bacterium (assembly GCA_016206685.1). Taxonomy (GTDB): domain Bacteria; phylum Omnitrophota; class Gorgyraeia; order Aquiviventales; family Aquiviventaceae; genus JACQRB01. The sequence continues at coordinate 35 of JACQRB010000014.1, forward strand.
GGGCGATGGAAGGTACGAGTTACGCCGTATGGAAGAGCTGCCTGGACTCTTAGACGAAGGATTTGTTCGTCAACTGCAAGATCCAGCCTATCGTCATTATTGGTTGTGAAATGAACCACAAGAAAATCGACATCCTCACCCCTGAAGGCGTCAAGGGCATCAGAGTTCGGGGAGTCGCTGAGAAGATCACAAGAAATCTCCTGTATGTCTAAAGACCCGTCAAAAGATATGCCCCGACGAGGGCGAACCGAAGTAGTGGGGGGCATGGGCGCGGGTCTCTTGACAATACAACTAAAAAGTTGTATTCTTATTCGTAGGGGTTGGTGGTTTGGCTGAGTATATCGCGTACTATTTCCAGACCGAAGGCGGGCGAGCGCCGGTTGAGGAGTTTATCGACGGGTTGGATCCGGCAGCCCAGCGGAAGTTCTTCTTTAAACGAGGCTTGTTGGAGGAGTTCGGGTCGCGCTTGCCACAACCGCACGCCAAACGGCTTGAGGAGAACCTCTACGAGCTGCGGTTTGAGACACACGCAGGCCAGACCCGCGTGTTCTACTTTTTCGATGGCAAACGGATCATCTTGGTACACGCGATGAAGAAGAAAACGCAAAAACTCCCAGCTCAGGAGCTTGCGATTGCGGTCCAGCGGAAGAACACCTATCTGGCACACAAGGGTTGAGAGGAGGTGGCCCTATGAGGCTGAAAGCGGTCGAGGAGCACCTGCAGGAAAAACGGCGCCATGCCTCCTTCAGGGAACTCCAGGAGCTGGACGAGGAGAAACTCAAGGTAGCGAAAGTGATTATCGGCGAGCGCATTCGTCAGCGGTTGTCCCAGACTCTACTCGCACGAAAGCTCGGCGTGACCCAGCAACAGATTTCAAAGCTCGAGAACGGCGACTTTGACAATCTCGGCACCCTCCAGAAAGTCCTCTCGGTGCTCGGCTACCATGTGCGGGTCTCGGCCGTTCCTCTCGACCGCGAAGCGCATACTCATCCATCAAGGAATTGATCATCAACGATTCCACTAATGCGACTTCGGGGCGTGGCTCAGCTTGCGACCGAGCCGGGTGATCCTTACCGGCGAGGAAGTCCCGCGATCGGGAAGATCGCGGGAGTAGAGCGTCTGGTTCGGGCTCGTCTGGCTCCGGACATTGCAAGCCGGAGCCAGCGAGAGAGAGCGGGGCGTGGCTCAGTTTGGTAGAGCGCTTGGTTCGGGACCAAGAGGTCCTGGGTTCAAATCCCAGCGCCCCGATTGTATTTATTGGGATGATGTAACATCATGAAGAAACACATCCAGGTGTTGTACTCAGGACGCGTGCAGGGCGTGGGGTTTCGGTTCACCGCGGAGGAAAGCGCCAGGCGCCTGGGCGTGGTGGGCTGGGTCAAGAATTTGCGGGACGGACGCGTGGAGCTGGTGGCCGAAGGAGACGAAAAGGCGCTAGCCCAGTTCCTGGAAGACATCCACACCGGCCCCATGCGGAACTTCATCAAGGACACCGAGGTCAGCTGGAGCACCGCGACCAACGACTTCACCGAGTTTGACATTCGCTATTAGTGCGTTACGCGATCCTCTCCGACATCCACAGCAATCTCGAAGCGCTCAGCGCCGTCCTGGACCATCTGGCGAGTGAGCGGATCGATCGCTACCTCTGCCTCGGAGACGCGGTCGGGTATGGCGCCGATCCGGAGGCCTGCCTGGGCCGGCTGCGGGCGTGTCGGGCGGTCAGTGTCTGCGGTAATCACGAGTGGGCCTGCCTGGGCAAGCTCGACGTGCGCTGGTTGAATGAGGCGGCCCGCACGGCGATTCTGTGGACGCGGGACCGCCTGGGTTTTTCGGACCTGGATGTGCTGCGCCGGTGGCCCCTGGTGGCGACCGAGGAGGCCGTGACGCTGGTCCACGGCAGCCTGTCGCACCCGGACCGTTTTGAATATCTGGTGGACTTGGCCCAGGCGGTGGATACCGCGAAGGCCTGCCGGACGGCCTACTGTGTCGTCGGCCACACCCATGTCCCGGTCGTCTTCGAATACGATTGCTCCACACGGCAGCCGGCTCGCATCCTCTCCAGCGCCGGGGAGCTGGCCGAGGTGCGTCTGGCCCAACCCGCGGACGGGATGCGCTACGTCATCAATCCCGGCAGCGTCGGGCAGCCTCGCGACGGTGATCCGCGGGCCAGCTTCGCGATCCTGGATACCCAGGCCGGGACGCTCACCGTCCGCCGCGTGGCCTATGACATCGCCGGCGCCCAGCGGAAAATCCGCGAGGCGGGCCTGCCGGAATTGCTGGCCCACCGGCTGGCCGTGGGACGATAACCCTGACCGTCGCGCGATCGCTGATGCCGCGAGCGATTCACACCGACCTTGAGCAGGTCCGCCGTCAGGTGGCGCGACTGCGCGAGCAGATCCGCCGCCACGACTACCGCTACTACGTCCTCAACCAGCCCGAGCTCTCCGACGCCCAGTACGATGCGCTGATGCGCCGGCTCCGGACGCTGGAGGAGCGCCATCCGAGTCTGGTGGCGCCGGACTCTCCGACCCAGCGCGTGGGCGGCGTGCCCGATGAGGCCTTCGCGCCCATCCGCCACCGGGTGCCGATGCTGTCGCTGGATAACACCTATTCGAAGGAAGAGCTCGCAGCCTGGCATCAGCGGGTGGTCAAAGGTCTTGGGAGCGCGCAGGCCGGCTACACGGCCGAGTTCAAGATTGATGGCGTCGGGATTGCGCTGACCTACATCCGGGGCTCGCTCGCCCGGGCGGCCACGCGGGGCGACGGCGAGACAGGCGAGGATGTCACCGCCAACGCCAAGACGATCCGCGCGATTCCGTTGCGGCTGCGCGAACCCGCGCCGGCGCTGCTGGAGGTGCGCGGGGAGGTCTACATGGCGCTGGAGGAGTTCGCGCGGTACAACCTTACGGCCGGCCGCAGCGGCGGGGAGACGTTCGCCAACCCCCGCAATGCCGCCGCCGGCAGCCTGCGGCAGAAAGATCCGCGCGTCACGGCCTCGCGCCCCTTGCGCTTCTTCGTGCATTCGTACGGCGCGGTGGAAGGCGTGGTGTTTGCGACGCACTGGGCGTTCCTCCAGGCGTGCCGGAAGCTCGGGCTGCCGATCACAGAGCAGGCGATCATGCGCCGGGATTTTCCTGACGTCGCGGCGCACTGCGCGCGCTGGGAAACGCAGCGCCAGCGGTTGGCGTATGAAGTGGATGGGATGGTCGTGAAAGTCAACGAATTGGCGCTGCAGCGGAAGCTCGGCTTGACCATGAAATCGCCCCGCTGGGCCATCGCCTACAAGTTCCCGGCGCACGAGGCGGCCACGCGGATCCTCAACGTCATCGCTTCCGTCGGGCGCACGGGCACGCTCACCCCCGTGGCCAAGCTCAAGCCGGTCTCCTGCGGCGGCGTGACGATTTCCAGCGCGAGCCTCCACAACTACGAGGAGGTGCAGCGGCTGGGCGTCAAGGTCGGGGATTGGGTCATCATCCAGCGGGCCGGGGAAGTCATCCCGCACGTCATCAAGGTGATCGAGCGCAAGCGGACCGGATCCGAGAGACCCGTCACGGTCCCCGCGGCCTGCCCGGAGTGCCGCGGAGCGATTGCGAAGGAGAAGGAAGACGAAGTCGCCTACCGCTGCGTGAACCCCGTGTGTCCGGCCCAGCTCGTCAGGCGGCTGATGCATTTCGGCAGCCGCGGGGCGATGGACATCGAAGGCTTGGGCGACGTCGTCGCCGAGCAACTGGTGCAGCGGTGCCTCGTCCATGACGTGGCGGACGTGTACCGATTGACCACGCCGCAACTTTTGACCCTGGAACTCTTCGGCGAGAAGAAAGCCGACAACCTCTTGCAGGCGATTGCCGCGAGCAAATCCCGGGGGCTGTCGCGGGCGCTGTATGGGCTGGGCATCCGGCATATCGGGGAGAAGGCGGCGCTGGTCCTGGCCCAGGAGTTCGGCTCGATCCAGCGGCTGATGGAAGCCGAGGAAGAGCGGCTGCGCCGGATCCCGGAGGTCGGGCCCGTGATGGCCTCGGCGATCGTCCAGGCGTTCCGGCAGCCTGCGATGACGCGCATGATCGAGAAGCTGCACGACAACGGCGTCACCTTGACCGAAGAGGTCGCCCGCGGCCCCAAGCCCCTGGCGGGCCTGACCCTCGTCTTGACGGGGGAGCTGGCCGGGTTCACCAGAGCGGAAGCGGAAACGCTCATCCGCCGGCTCGGCGGCAACGCCGGCTCGAGTGTCAGCAAGCAGACTGATTACGTCGTGGCCGGGGAGAACCCCGGCTCCAAGCACGCCAAGGCCAAGGCGCTGGGCGTGAAGATCCTCAATGAAGCCCAGTTCAAGCAACTGATCGAACGAGACTGACAAGTGGCCAGTGACCAGTGGCGAGTGATGAAAACACGACGTTGGTTTATTATTCCACTCATCATTCTTCACTCATCACTCATCACTAGTCTAACGGGGTGTGAATCGTGGCAGAAGAAATTCACCCGCAAGCCGAAGACGCCTCCTGGACGTCCTTCTCCGGTGGTGACCTTTCGCGACTACACGGAGGGCGTGACGCCGCTTGATCGCTACCGCAAGCATTTCGTCGTCTTTGCGTACTGGAATGACCAGTTGATGACGGAGCTGCAGCAGCGGGACCGCAATCCCAAGCGCCTCCGGCGCGCCTCGGGTGAATCCCTGCAGGAACTGCAGAGTCTTCAGGGGCTGCTGCAGCCGGACGCCTCGGCCGGGCTGCAGCCGCTCCTCGAGGCGCGCGCGCGGATAGACCGGCAACTCCAACACGACACGATGATGGACTCGCAGCGCCACACCCTGCTTCGGACGCTGGAGGCCCAGACGCGCCAGCTCAATCGCGAGTTCTACTGGCGCACGGTCCAGGATCGGCTCAACACCTCCCTCGATGCGAGCCCGCAGTGAAGAGTATCTGGCCCATTTGAAGCTGGAGCGGGGCTTGAGCCCGACGACGCTGGCCAGCTACGCGGAGGATCTTCGGCTCTTTGAGCGGTTTTGCCGCCGGCGAGGCATCGGGACCGTCTCGCGGGTGCGGCCGTTGGTGGTGCGGGAATTCCTCCAGTGGATCCGCGCGGATCACAGCCCCGCCACGGTCGCGCGCAAGCTGGCCTGCCTCAAGGGCTTCTTCCGCTTCCTCACGGCGCAAGGCGTGGTGGGCGAGAATCCGACCGCCTTCATCGAGACGCCGCGGTTGTGGCGCCGCCTGCCGCAGACCTTGAGCGAGTCGGAGGTGGTCCGCTTCCTTGAAGGTCCCCGGATCGAGGGGTTGGGCGTGCGGGATCTGGCGCTGCTGGAGTTGTTGTACGGATCCGGATTGCGCGTGTCGGAGGCGGTGTCGTTGGAGCTGGGTCAGCTGAATCTCGATGTGGGATTCGTGCGCTGTGTGGGCAAGGGGAACAAAGAACGGCTCGTCCCCTTGGGACAGTGTGCGCAGGCGACGCTGCGACGCTATCTCGCCACCGTTCGTCCGGGGCTCGTGCGCCGGCGGCCGCAGACGCAGGCCGTGTTTGTCAACCGCTCGGGCAGCGGCCTGACGCGCCAGCGGATTTGGCAGTTGGTGAAGCGGTATGCCACGGCAGCCGGGGTCACCAAACGCATCGGCCCGCACACGTTGCGCCATTCGTTCGCGACGCATCTGTTGACGCGCGGGGCGGATTTGCGCACCGTGCAAGAATTGCTTGGGCATGCCAACATCGCGACGACGCAGCGCTATACGCAAGTGGACCGAGCACGGTTGAAAGCGATCCATGAGCAATACCACCCGAGGCCCTAGACCAACCCCGCCGGCGCAGGCGAAGCGGCTGCGGGTGCCGGAGCCGATCGAACCATGGCTGCGCCGGCTGGGCCGGCTGGCGCAGGCACAGGGCCTTGAGGCCTACGCGGTCGGGGGGTGCGTGCGGGATTGGCTGTTGGGAGCGGCCCGAGCGACCGACCTGGACGTGTGCGTGGTGGGAGACGGGATCGCGTTCGCGCAAGCGGCGGCCCGTCGGCTGGACGCGCGCGTCGTCGTCCATGAGCCGTTCGGCACCGCGACGCTTGAGCGCCGGCCGGCGGGGTTGCGCATCGACGTGGCCGGCTGTCGCAAAGAGACCTATGCCAAGCCCGCCGCGTATCCGACGGTCTCACCGGGGACGCTGCGCGAGGATCTCTTCCGGCGGGATTTCACGATCAACGCCATGGCGATGGCGATTGGACCGCAGGCGTTCGGCCGGTTGGTGGACGCGTTCGGCGGCTGGCGCGACGTGAAGGCCAGGCGGTTGCGCGTGCTGCACGCCGACAGTTTTGTGGACGATCCCAGCCGCATCCTGCGGGCCGCGCGCTTCGCGGTTCGCTATGGGCTCTCGCTGGAGCCGCAGACGGCCCGATGGCTGCAGCAGGCGCTCGCAGCCGGCCTGGTCGCTCGTCTCAACCGCGGCCGCATCCGCAAGGAGCTCGTGCGCATGCTGGAGGAGCCGGACCCGGTGGCGTGCCTGGCGCAAGTAGGCCGGTGGCTGAATGGCAGTCGGCGTCTTACACGTTGAATTGCATATCCCGGCCGCGCAGTCATTGAAGGATAAGCGTTCTGCCGTCAAGAGCCTGAAAGACCAGCTGCGCGCGCACTTCAACGTCTCGGTGGCGGAGCTGGAGGCCGACGAAAAATGGCAGCGGGCGTCGCTGGGGGTGGCGGCCGTCGGAGAGGACCGGCGATATGTGGAGGGGTGTCTGCGGCAGGTGGTCGAGTGGATCGAGCGCAACCGCTTCGTGAACGTGATTCGTGTGGAACAGGAGTCCTGGTGACCATGTTTGGGACGCGCAAAGAACGGTTGAATCGGCAACTGCAAGAGGAGATCGCGGCGATCCTCCAGTGGGATCTGAAGGATCCGCAGATGGGGTTTGTGACGATCACTAAGGTGGAGCTCTCCGGCGATCTCAGTCACGCGAAGGTGAGTTACAGCTGTCTGGGGAGCCCTGAGGATCGTCAGCACTCCCAGGAGGCCCTGGCGCGCGCGACGGGATTCGTGCGGGGCCTGGTGAAAAAACGGCTGCGGTTGAAGATCATCCCGGAGCTGGTCTTCCGCTACGACGAGACCATCGCGCAGGCGATCGATCTGTCTGCGAAGTTGGATCAACTCAACGATAGGTAACGGAGGGACATGCAAGACGGGATCCTGGTGGTCAATAAACCGGTCGGGTTGACGTCCCACGATGTCGTGTTGGCGGTGCGCCGGGCGCTTGGCCTCCGACGGATCGGGCACACCGGCACCCTGGATCCAATGGCCGAGGGGGTGCTGGTGTTGGTGATCGGGGGCGCCACCAAGGTCCAGCAGCAGCTCCAGGGTCATCGCAAAGTGTACGAGGCGACCATGCAGCTGGGCATCCAGACCGACACCGGCGATGCCTGGGGGCGCGTCGTGCAGGAAGCGCCGGTGCCGCCCCTCACGCAGGAGCGCGTCAGCGCGGTGCTGGCGTCTTGCGTGGGACGGCTGACGCAGACCCCGCCGACGTTCAGCGCGGTCAAAGTCCAGGGCCGGCCGCTGTACTGGTGGGCGAGGCGCGGCCTGCCTCGCGTGGCGCAGCCGCGGATGGTGGAGATCTTCTCGATCGAATTGCTGGTCTATGCGCAGGCCCACCTGCGCTGCCGTCTGGAATGTTCAGCGGGGACGTACGTGCGCACCTTGGCGGAAACCATCGCCCAGCAGCTTGGGACCCTGGGACACGTGAGCCAGTTGACGCGTCTGGCGGTGGGACCCTGGACCCTCGCGCAAGCCGTTGAGCTGGGGTGGCTCAGCACGGCCTCGCCTGCTGACGTGATGGCCAAGGTGCAACCGGTGGGGGCTCTTCATGCGCCTGCTGCGCGGGCGTAACGCGCTGACGCAGCCGCCGCGGCGCGCGGTGGTCACCATCGGGATGTTCGACGGGGTCCATCTGGGCCATCAACGCCTCATCCGCACGACGGTCCGGTTGGCCAAGCGGCTGCGGGGCACGAGTGTGGTCATCACCTTCGATCCGGATCCGCAGCGCGTGCTCAATCCCGCGCAGGCGCAGCCCCGGCTGATGCCGCTCGACGCGCGGCTTGGCTTCATCGGGGCTCTGGGAGCGGATCTGGCGTGGGTGATCCCGTTTACGCGGCGCTTCTCGAGGGTCGACGCGGAACAGTTTTTCCGTGAGATCCTCCTGAAACAGGCCGGCGCGGTCGCGGTCGTCGTCGGGGAAAACTTCTCGTTTGGCCGGAATCGCCGCGGGAACCTGGCGCTCCTGCGGGCCTATGGGCGACGAGATGGGATGCGGATCGTCGTGACGCCCCCGGTCGTGAGGGAGCACGAAGTGGTCTCCAGTTCTCGTCTGCGCCGCACCGTCCAGCGTGGCGAGATCGCCTCTGCCCGCCGACTGTTAGGGCGGCCGGCGCAGTTGTATGGGACCGTGGTGCGCGGGGAAGGGCGCGCGCGCCAATTAGGATTTCCCACCGCCAACGTGCGCCTGGTGCACGGGCTGGTGCAGCCTCCGCATGGCGTCTACCGGGTGTGGCTTGCCCTCGCCGGGCGGCGGTATCAGGGCCTGATGAACCTCGGCATCCGTCCGACCTTCCTCAGCCGGCGCGCGGCGTCACGTCGAAACGGCCCCATCCCTGTCGTCTGCGAAGTGCATCTGCCGGGTTTTCGCGGCAACCTCTACGGGCAATCCGTGACGATCGCGCTCCTTGCGTGGGTGCGGCCTGAGCGGCGCTTCGCCGGCCCTGAGGCGTTGGCGCAGCAAATCCGTCAGGATCTGCGCCGGACGCATCTCCTTCCCGCTCGTCGCTAGCCGCCGGCGTTTTTCCTCCTCTTCCCCAGCAGCAGCCTCTTTCGTTCTGAACCTCACTGCGAGCGGCTCCATCCTGCTCAATTTTGCTCAAACTTGCGCAATTTTACCTTGACAAAAAGTGGAGGGAACAGGTATAGTTTGGGGGTTGTAGTGGGAGGAAGTGGTAACTCGTGGTAACCCAAGCGAACTCTGTGGGTAAGGGATGTTTTACGGGGAATACGAGCACGCCATTGACCGCAAAGGCCGCCTCATCATTCCGGCCGGTTTCCGCAAGGTCCTCCAAGCCCAGGGCAGCAGCACCCTCTTTCTCACCCGCGGGCTGGACGGCTGTCTGTTTCTGTTCGCGGAATCCGAGTGGCGGTTGGCGGAATCGCGCTTCAAGCAGGTCCCCTTCACCAAGGCGGAAGGCCGGAAATTCAACCGGCTCTTTTTCTCCGGGGCGAGCGAGGTCGCGCCCGATCGCTTGGGCCGGGTGTTGATTCCCAAGCATCTCAAAGACTTTGCGCAGATCAGGCAGGATGTCGTCATCGTCGGGATCTCCAATCGTATCGAGATTTGGGCCAAGGGCAAATGGCAGGAGTTCTACGAGACCTCGCGGCAGAGCTTTGAGGACGTGGCCGAGAAGATCCTGTTGGAATAACCGTCTCGTGGTGGATTGCGAATTGCGGAATGGGGATTGACGTGGAGTGCGATCTAGACATCATGGCCCGGCCACGCTCGAACTCCAACGATGCGAATGCGCCATCCGAACGCCGCCATCCGAACGCCGCCGTCAACTGGCATCAACCCGTCTTGGTGAACGAAGTCATCCAGTGTCTCGAGCCGGTTCCCGGCACCACCTTCGTTGATTGCACCGTGGGAACCGGGGGACACGCCAGAGCGATCCTCCCGCATCTGCTGCCGGTCGGAGCCGGGACCCCAGGCCGGCTGATCGGCATTGACTGCGATGCCACCGCGCTGGCCCAGGCCCGGCAACGCCTGGCGGAGTTTCGTCCCTACGTTGAGGTGGTGCATGACACTTTCAGCCATCTGCCTGAGATCTTGGCCCGCGCCGGGTTGACCCAGGTGCATGGGCTCGTGGCCGATTTGGGGATGTCGAGTCTCCAGGTCGATGATCCGGCGCGCGGGTTTAGTTTTCGGCATGAAGGTCCGCTGGACATGCGCATGGATCAGCGCTTGCCGACGACGGCCGCCGACCTGATCCGCACCCTGTCCGAGGACGAAGTGGCGGATCTGCTGTCCCGCCTGGGTGAAGAGCGCTGGGCCAGGCGCATCGCCGGGCATCTGGTTGACAGGAGAGCGCGCACCCCGATCGTGACCACGACGCACCTGGCGCAGGTCATCGCCGAGGCGGTGCCGCGGCGCGCCGGGTCCAGGCGCTTGCATCCGGCCACGAGGACCTTTATGGCCCTGCGCATGGCCGTCAATGACGAGCTCCTCGCGCTGCAGCGGTTGCTGGAGGCGTTGCCCGAGGTGCTGCTCCCGGGCGGCCGCGCGGCGATCATCACGTTTCACTCGCTGGAAGATCGTCTGGTCAAACACGCGTTCCAACGGGGCGCGCGGGATGGGGTGTTTCGGCTGCTGACGAAAAAACCCCTGCGTCCCTCGGCCAGGGAAGTCGCCGCCAATCCCCGCAGCCGCTCGGCCAAACTCCGGTCGGTGGAGCGTTGCTCATGAGCCGGCGTCGGATGATCGCGCTCATCGGGATCATGGTGGCCGTGGGGGGCATGCGCGTGAGCCAGCAGACGGCTCTCCGGCTGAAGGGCTATGCGCTTGGCCGCCAACAATCGCAGGTGCGCGCGCTCGAAAACGAAAGCCTGTGGCTGAAAGCCCAGGTGGTGGGGCTGCAATCGCCGGCGCGCCTGGCCGGCGCCCTGACGGATCGGCCTCGCAAGCTCGTCGCGCGGACCACCCTCACTTCGACGCCTCAGAGGACTCGGCTGGCCCATGCCGGCCTCTCCTCGGAGCTGGCGGTGGCCTCGGAATGACACTGAGGACCACGAATCAACGCGTGGTGGCGCTCTATGCCGGATTCCTGGCGGTCTTGGGTATCCTCTGGGTGCGCTGTGTGTGGCTGCAGACGATCCAAGGCGCGTGGCTGGCTCGGTTGGCGCGGGCGCAGCATCATGCGGCGCAGGCGATTCACGGCCCCCGCGGCACGATCTACGATCGCACGGGTGCGGTGCTGGTGATGAGCGTGCCGGTGCCCTCCGTGTTTGCGGATCCTCGCCGTGTGGCAGCCAAGTCGGACGTGGCGACGCACGTCGCCAAGCTCGTCGGCCGAAATCCGGGTTTCATCCGTCAGCGTCTGGAACGCGATCGGGGATTCGTGTGGTTGGCCCGGCAGGTCGATCCCGCGCTTCGGCCGCAGCTTGGGCCGCTGTTCCACGAGGGGATCGGCGTGCGGGAAGAGCCCAAGCGGGTCTACCCGCACGGGACGATGACGGCGCATGTCCTGGGTCATGTGGATATTGATGAGCGGGGCTTGGAGGGGCTGGAGCTCGTGTTCAACAGCGCCTTGCAGGGCCAGCCAGGCTGGCGGGCGAGCCTGCGCGATGCCAAAGGGGATGTGCTGATCGGACCGTGGACGCGGGACGTCAAGCCCGCTCCGGGGTTCGATCTGGTGTTGACGATTGACAGCGTCGTGCAGGGGGTCGCCGAAGAGGCCTTGGCCTGGGGGGTCAAGACGTTCCACGCCAAAGGCGGTTCGCTCATCATCCTCGAGCCGCACACAGGGGCGATCCTGGCCCTGGCCAATCAGCCCGGCTTTGACCCCAATCATGCGGGACGCGCCTCCGCAGCGGCGCGGCGCAATCGCGCGGTGACGGACCTGATGGAGCCGGGCAGCGTCTTTAAGATTGTGACCGCGGCGGCGTTGCTGGAGGAAGGGGCGGTGCGGCCGGACGAGCAGGTCTTCTGCGAGCAGGCGAGCTACCCCACGGTCGGCCGGCACGTCCTCCATGACCACCGGCCTCATGGGTGGCTGACGTTTGCCGAGGTCATCACGTACTCCTCCAATATCGGGACGGCGAAGCTCGCGCAGCGGCTGCCTCCCGCCACGCTGCACCGCTACATCCAAGCGTTCGGGTTCGGACGCAAGACGGGAGTGGAGTTGCCCGGCGAGGTCAGCGGGATGGTCGTGCCGCCCTCGCGCTGGTCGAAGCTCTCCCCCTTCATCATCCCGATCGGCCAAGAGATTGCCGTGACCCCCATGCAGCTGGCGGTGATGACCGCCGTCGTCGCCAATGGGGGGTGGAAGGTCCAGCCCTACCTCGTCGAGCGCATCCAAACACAGGACGGCGAAGTGATCCGAACCGATCAGCAGCCTACGCGCGAACAGTTGCTCAGCCCCAAGACGGTCGAGCGGCTGCAGACGATGCTGAGTAAAGTCGTGGAATCGGGCACCGGCCAGCTGGCGAAGATTCAAGGCCTCACGGTGGCCGGTAAAACCGGGACGGCTCAGAAGCTTGAGCCAAACGGCCGCTACTCCCACAGCCGTTACGTCGCCTCCTTCGTCGGCTATGGGCCGGTGCCCGATTCTCGTTTTGCGATGGTCGTGACGGTGGATGAGCCGCAGCCGGTCCACTTCGGCGGCGTGGTCGCGGCTCCGATCTTCCGCCGGGTCGTGGAGCAACTGATGGGCTACTGGGACCTCGCTCCCGCCGGGCCGGCCGGCCTGATGGCCAAATTCTGATGATCCCACCACCTGCCTCTCAGCCTCTGGCTGGCGCACTCGCGCCAAGCTGGATTGTTGTGGTCACAGCGAGTGCGCGGCCCCGCCGGTGGGCGGGGCTGAGGCAGGTGGTGGGATGACCCTGCGCCAACTGTGCCGCGGCTTGACGAGCCAGGTCGCGCCGCCGATTCCGGTCAGCGGCGTGTCCTGCCATTCCAAGCAGGTGCGGGCCGGAGAGCTCTTTGTCGCCGTCCGCGGCAGCGCCCAGGATGGCCATCAGTTTCTCGACGAGGCGGTGCGCCGGGGAGCCTGTGCGCTGATCGTGGAGCGGCCTCCGCTGGCGCGCGTGACGTGTCCCGTCGTGGTCGTGCCGGATTCCAAGCGGGCCCTGGCCCTGATCGCCTCGCGGTTTTACGGCGAGCCGGCCAGCCGCTTGCGGCTTATCGGCGTGACCGGCACCAACGGCAAGACCACCACGACCTACCTCCTGAAAGCGATCCTCGAAGCGGCCGGGCAGCGGACAGGCTTGCTCGGGACGGTCGTCTACGAGATCGGCCAGCGGCATCTGCCGTCGCTGAACACGACGCCAGGGGCGCTGGAGTTGCAGCGCCTGCTCGCCCAGATGGTCGAGCAAGGCCTGTCCTGGTGCGCCATGGAAGTGTCGTCTCATGCCCTGGATCAGGGACGCATTGAGGGCCTGCGGTTCGACGCGGCGATCTGGACGTGTCTGGGCTCCGACCATCTGGACTACCATCAGACCCTCGAGCGCTATGCGGCCGCCAAACGGCGTCTCTTCACCTACCTGCGGCCGCAAGGCTACTCCGTGATCAACGCGGATGACGCGTATGGCCGCATGCTGCTTGAGGGCTTCGCGCGCCAACCCGTCGTCAGTTACGGCACCGAGCATCCGGCGACGGTGTCCATTCGGACGCTGTCGTGCGGCTGGGAGGGGATGGACCTGGTCATCGAGAGTCCCTGGGGCGTGGTTCCCGTCCACACCCCGCTGGTCGGGCGTCACAACGTCCTGAACATCGCCGCGGCCTCCAGCGCCTGCCTGGCGCTCGGGATCGAGTCGTCCGCGATCCAAGAGGCCCTCGCCGAGTTCGGGCAAGTCCCCGGGCGGATGGAGCGCGTCCCGAACGAGACCGGGCTGTTGGCCGTCGTGGACTACGCCCATACGGCGGATGCCCTGCGGCTGGTCTTGCTCTCGTTGCGGGAGTTGGTGCGGGGCCGGCTGATCGTCGTGTTTGGCTGCGGGGGCGATCGGGATCAGAGCAAGCGGCCCGCGATGGGCCAGGCGGCCAGCCTCTTAGCCGATCATGTGATCCTCACCTCGGATAACCCGCGCCGCGAGCATCCCCTGGACATCATCCATCAGATCAAAGCCGGGTTTGCGCCGGGCTTTCAGGAGTATCAGGTGGTCGTGGATCGGGAGCAGGCGATCACGACCGCGCTGGCGATGGCCCGGTCCGATGACGGAGTCCTGATTGCGGGCAAAGGCCACGAAGCGTACCAGATTTTTGACCACATCACGGTCCCGTTTTCCGACCGGGACGTGGTGGAACGCTGTTTTTCATACTCGGCTAAGGCGATCGCCGTCCCATGACACCACGACTGGCTCTGGTCTGCCTCGCGCAGACCATGGGGGTCGTGTTGTCTCTTGACGGCCTCGGCGGGAGACAGACCTGATGCCCACCTGGACGGTCGGCCAGCTCCTTGAGGCCACGGGCGGTGAGTTGATCAGCCGCCCGCATGCCGATCCTGAGGCCGACCGCTCGATCCCGGTCGAGGGCGTGAGCCTGGACTCCCGTCGCCTCAGACCCGGCGAGGCCTTCCTGGCGATCCGAGGCCCGCGGTTTGACGCCCACCGGTTCATCCCTGACGTGATCGATCGCGGGGCCGCCTGCCTGGTGGTGTGCGACGCACCGCCGTCCCCCCCGCCCATCCCGACGATTCTGGTGTCCGAAACGGCGCAAGCCTTGGGGGCCATCGCGGCGGCCTATCGCCGTCGCTTTCGGATTCCCGTCATCGCGGTGACCGGCTCCTGCGGCAAGACGACGACGAAAGAACTCATCGCGCATCTGTTGAGCCAGGATCATCGCGTCCTCAAGACGAATGGGACCGAGAACAACCACATCGGCCTGCCGCTGACGTTGCTCCGGCTGGACGCCTCGCATGACGTGGCCGTGGTGGAATTGGGTTCGAACCATCCCGGAGAGATCGCGTCTCTGGCCCGGATCGCGCGCCCCACCGTGGCGGTCATCACCAATGTCGGACCTGCGCACCTGGAGTTTTTCGGATCGCTGGAGGCCGTGCGGCAGGAAAAACTGTCGCTGCTCGAGGCGCTGGAGCCTGCCGGCTCGGCGGTCCTGCCCGGCGATCAGCTCGAGGTTCTCCTCGGCGCCAAGCAACGGCTGCCTCCGGGGATCACCCTGCTGACATTCGGAACCTCACAACAGTGCGGCGTGCAGGCCTGCGGGCTGAGTCGGCAGGACGGCGTCTTGTCGATGCGGCTGCGGGATGCGCCCGGAACGTTTTGCGTGCCGCTGCTGGGCTCGCACAATGTGGAGAATACCCTGGCGGCGCTGGCCTGCCTGCGGGTGCTCGGCGTGCCGCTGGACCCGGTGCGGGAGCGCCTGGCACGTTTCTCTCCGCTGCCGCTTCGCTCGCAACTGCTCCGGGTGAACGGCCTGACCATTCTCAACGACTGCTACAACGCCAACCCCCTCTCCTTCGCCAGGGCGCTGGAAGTCCTGCGGGACCTCGAGGTCAAACGCCGGGTCGTCATCGCGGGTGACATGTTGGAACTGGGGGCGATCTCGCCTGCCGCCCACGAAGCGATCGGCCGGCTCTGCGCGCAGTTGGGGATCGATGTCGTGGTGGCGGTGGGCACGTTCGCCGAAGAAGTCGCGCGAGGCGCCTCCGAGACGACGCACACGCGCACCGTGATCTGTCGCACCGTGGAGGAGCTGCAGGCGCTCGCGCCTTCGCTCGTGCAGAACGGGGACGGGTGGCTCATCAAGGGCTCGCGCAAACTGCAATTGGAGCGGGTGACGGAGCATTTGGTGCACTGCGTGTCCGCGCATGCCCATGTCGCTTGATCGAGTGGTGGTGATCCTGATGAGCAGCGTCCTTGGCTGTGTCGTGGCCGGCCCCGGGATGATTCGGGGATTGATCGGCCTGCGATGGCGGCAGCCCGTTCGCCATGAGGACTGCCCGCCGTTGATGCCGTTACACCAGAGCAAACAAGGCACCCCGACGATGGGAGGGGTGCTGGTGTTGGGGGTGGCGATCGTGGTGGCCGCGGGCTTCGGCGGATTCGCGCATCCCCGCGGCTGGGCCATTGTCAGCGGCATCCTGGGGCTGGGGGTGGTGGGGTTGATTGACGACTGGTTGAAGCTGCGTTCTCCCCACGCGAACGGTCTGCGCTGCCTGCCGAAGCTCGTCTCGGCGCTGGCCGTGGGGGGGCTCGTCGGATTTGCCGTCGCGGATCCGCGCTCCGCATCCCAGTCGGTCGGTGTGCCGTGGCTGGGCTCGCGCGTGGATCTCGGCTGGCTCTGGGTCCCCGCGGCCGCGGTGGTGGTCGCGGGATGCGCGCACGCGGTCAATCTCACCGATGGGATGGATGGATTGGCCGCGGGATGTTTGGCCCTGGCCTTTGGGACCCTGGGGGTGGTGGGGTTCCTCACGCACGATCTCCCGGTGACCGTGTGGAGCGTGAGTCTGGCCGGGGCTTGCCTGGGGTTCTTGTGGTTTAACGCCTTCCCGGCCTCGGTGTTTTTGGGTGATGTGGGCTCGCTCGGCCTTGGGGGGGCGCTGGGGGTCTTGGCGATTCTGGCTGATGCCATGCTGGCGCTGGTGCTCGTCGGCGGAATTTTTGTGGCCGAAGCGGCGTCCGTGATGCTGCAAGTCGCCTCGTATCGCTGGCGCAACAAGCGCCGCATCTTTCGTGTGGCCCCGCTCCATCATCATTTTCAACTGGGCGGGATTCCGGAACACAAGCTGGTGGTCCGGTTTTGGATCGTGGGGCTCTTGCTCGCCGTCCTTGGCCTGACGGCCGTGGCGCACTCATGACACTTTCCATCCCCCAGCGTTCTTCAATTGATCGCTTCGGCGTGGACTGGCGTGGCCGCACGGTCCTCGTCGTGGGCTTGGGCAAAAGCGGCCTCGCCGCCTGCCGCCTGCTGCGCGAGCTGGGCGCTCACGTGCGAGTGACCGACTCGCACGATTCCGAGGCGCTTCGCGCCTCGGCGATGGGGTTGCGGGAGGCGGGGGTGGAGCGCGTGGAGTTGGGCGCGCACAGCCCGGCGCTGCTCGACGGCTGCGACGCCGTGATCTTGAGCCCCGGCATCCCGGATGCCGCGCCACCCGTGTACTGGGCGAGGCGCGCCGGGCTGACGATTCTCGGCGAAGTGGAGTTGGCGTTCCGGTTTTGCGCCGCCCCCATCGTGGCGGTGACCGGCACCAACGGGAAAAGCTCGGTGGTGACGTTGATTCAGCGCCTCCTGGAGGCGGCCGGCCGGGCCAGCGTCGCCTGCGGCAATCTGGGCATTCCCTGTTCCGGCATTCTCCCCTCGTTGCCGGCTCAGACCATCGCGGTCATCGAGGTCAGCTCCTTCCAGCTGTTGTGGTGCGATGAGTTTCGGCCGATGATCGCCGTCTTGCTGAATCTCGGCGTCAATCACCTGGACCGACACCACGATCGCGCGAGCTACATCGCCGCCAAGATGCGCCTGTTCCAGCGTCAAACCCCGCAGGACTACGCCCTGTTGAACGGCCAGGATCCTCTCGTCGCCGGCCTGAGCGGGCAGTTGCGCGCGCAGGTGGTGTGGTTCGGACGACCGACCGAGGACCGTCCGGGTTTGAAGTTGAACCCGGCCACCTGCCGGCTCTTGCCCGCGAATCTACAAGCGGTGTTGCAGGTCGGGCGGCTGTTGGGCGTGCCGGATCCCTTGAGCGCCCAGGTCATCCGCGAATTCCGGGGATTGGAGCATCGGCTCGAGTCTGTGGCGACGATCCGGGGCGTGCGCGTCATCAATGATTCCAAGTCCACCACCCCCGAGAGCCTCCTGTACGCGCTGGAGCGATGCGCCGGGCGGCTGGTGCCCATCATCGGGGGAAGGGACAAAGGCTGTGACTTTGGCGCGTTGGCCGGGCCCTTAATGGAGGAACGGATTCGGGGGATCGTGTTGACCGGTGAATCGCGCCCGCGCCTTCGGGCTCTTGTCAACGGCCATGCCCCGGTCAGGGACTGCGCGACCCTCGAGGAGGCGGTGGACGAGGCGCTGCGGCTCGCCCATCCCGGCGATACGGTGTTGTTTTCGCCGGCGTGCGCCAGCTTCGACATGTTCCGAAATTTCGAGGAGCGGGGCCGCGCCTTTAAGCAGTTGGTGCAGCGGCAGGTGGGAAGATGACGGACCGGGCGCTGCGGCAAGTTTTAGTGCTGATCATCGCCACCCTCATCGGCCTGGGGTGCGTGGCGGTGTATTCCACGACGGCGATCATGGCGCATGAGACCTATGGGTCCAGCCTCCACTTCGTCGTGACGCACCTCTTGGCCGTTGCCATTGGGCTGGGACTGAGTCTGGCCGTCCTGGCCATTCCGTATCCCCTCCTGCGGGGCAGCGCCAAGTGGCTGCTCCTGGTGAGCGTGGTGCTGTTGGTCCTGGTGTTGGTGTGCGGCCTGCAGGTGGGGGGCGCGCGTCGCTGGTTTCGGCTGTGGCACGTGAGCATTCAGCCGTCGGAATTCGCGCAGCTGGCGCTGGTGATCTACCTGGCTGACTTCCTGGCGCGCAAACAGGCCGTCGTCGAGCGGTTTCGGGACGGCTTTCTGCCTCCGGTGTTGGCGACGGGGATCACGGCGGGCCTGGTGCTGCTCCAGCCGGATCTGGGGACGGCGATCGTCATGGGGGCCGTGGCGATGTTGCTGCTCATGATGGCGAAGGCGCGCTGGCAGCACGTGGGATGGCTCACGGTGCTGGGGGCCGTGGCGCTGGCGGTGCTCATCGGCGCCGAGGGGTATCGGCGCAGACGCATGCTGGCGTTCCTGAATCCGTGGCAGGATCCAGCCGGCGTGGGATTTCAAATTCTCCAGTCCTACGTGGCCTTTGCCAATGGCGGGCTACCGGGGGTGGGGATCGGCGCGTCCATGCAGAAACTGTTTTATCTCCCCGGCGCTCACACCGATTTCATTTTTGCGATCGTGGCGGAAGAGCTGGGGCTGATCGGGACGACCGCGGTGCTGGCCCTCTTCGCGCTGTTCGTCGGCTGCGGCATCCGCATGGCCTTGGGCGTCGAGGATCCGTTTAACAAGTATCTGATCTGTGGGTGCGTGGGGCTGGTGGGTCTTGAAGCGATCATCAACGTGGCGGTCGTCACCGGCTTGCTGCCCACGAAGGGACTCCCGATGCCCTTGGTGTCCTACGGCGGGACGGCGATGGTCAGCAATCTCTTGGCCTGCGCGCTGATTCTCCATGCCAGCCGCCGACGCCCGTGCGGCGTGCGGAGTGCGGCGTGCGGAGTAGATTCGTAACATGCCAGGCGCTGTGTGTGAGCGTGAAACACCGTTACTCCGAACTCCGAACTCCGAACTCCGAACTCCACAAGGTATTCGCGTCTTGATGGTGGCGGAAGGCAGCGGCGGTCATCTCATCCCGGCCCTGGAGGTGGCGCGCGGCTTACGCCGCGGGGGGGCCTCGGTCAGGGTGGTGTATGCCCGGCGCGCTCGGGTGGGAGGGTTGCTGGAAGAGATCGTGTTGGAGGCCGAAGCCGACGGCGTACAGCTGCATCCGATTGACGTGTCGAGGGTGTCCCATCGAGCGATACGACTGTTTGGGCGGCTGGCCCAGGCGGGGCGGGCATGGCGCCTCGCGCGCACCCTGTTTTGCGCGTCCCCTCCCCAAGTCGTGGTGGGGTTCGGGGGATGGGTGTCGGCGCCTGTAGTGCTGGCGGCGCGCCGTGCGGGGATCCCCGTGCTGCTCCATGAGCAAAACGTGCGCCTGGGCCGCGCGAATCGGTTTCTCCGTCGCTGGGCGCAGATGATCGCCGTGTCGTTCGAGCAGTCGCGCCAGGAGTGCCGGGGAACACCCGTGGTGGTGAGCGGCTTGCCGATCCGCCGCGCGATCGGGACCGCCGCCCGCGAAGAGGCGGCCGCGCATCTTGGCCTGGATCCGGATGCGTTGACCGTGCTCATCCTGGGCGGCAGCCAAGGGGCACGCGCCCTCAATCAACTGGCCTGCGGCCTGGTGAACGAGTTGACGGATCGCGAGCGGGCCTCATGGCAATTCATGCATCTGGCCGGCGTGTCGGATCACGCAGCCGTGCAGGCGGCCTATGCGGCCGCGCGCGCCCGTGGGTGGGTGGCGGCGCATCTGGGCCGCATGGACTGGGCCTATGCTGTGGCCGACGTCGTCATCGCGCGGGCCGGGGCCTCGACGATCGCCGAGTTGGCCCGCTGTGGGCTGCCCGCGCTCTTGGTCCCCTATCCGTATGCGAATGGACATCAGCGTGAGAACGCCCGTGTGGTCGCCTCCACCGGGGCGGGGGCATGGCTCGAGGAGTCGGCCGCCAGCCCGACGCGCCTGCTGCAGTCCCTTCGCGCGCTGCTGACGGATGCCGGCCGCCGAGTGAGGATGGGGGCTCAGATGGCGCGGTTGTCCAGACCCGACGCCACCACGCAACTGGCCTCGGCCATTGTCCAGCTTGCGAGGGTGCATGCTTAACGGCAAGCAGTTGCACTTCCTCGGCATCGGCGGCATCGGGATGAGCGGGCTGGCCCGCATCTGTCATGAGCGCGGCTACGCCGTCAGCGGCTGCGATGTGAGCGAGGGGCTGTCCCAGCGCCTCCTCCAGCAAGCCGGGATTCCTGTCGGCATCGGGCATCATCCCAGCCATCTCACGCATCAGGTCGGCCTGGTCGTCTATAGCTCAGCGGTGTCACCGCGCGAGCCTGAGCTGGTTGAGGCGCGCGCGCGGGGAATCCAGGCCGTGAGCCGCGGCCGGCTCTTAGCCGAGTTGGCGTCTGGCGCCAAGCTCGTGGCCGTCGCGGGCGCGCATGGCAAGACCACGACCTCAGGGATGGCCGCCCAGCTCTTGACGCAAGCGGGATGGGATCCGACGGCGGTGGTGGGCGGGCAGGTGCGCTCGCTGGGCAGCAACGCGCGCAACGGCCGCGGCCGCTACTTCGTGGCGGAGACGGATGAGTCGGATGGCTCCTTTTTGCTCCTGAAACCGTCGGTGGCCATCGTGACGAATATCGATCGCGAGCACCTGAATTACTATCACACCTTTGAGAACCTGATCGCCGCGTTTCGGCAATTCGTGGGGCAGGTCGAGCCGGGCGGCATGCTCATTCGCTGCGAGGACGATCCCATGGTGCGGCTGCACCTGCCGCGATACCCGCATCAGATCAGCTATGGGCTCACCGCGCAGGCCGACGTGACCGCCGAGGCGATCCAGCCGCGCGGCTGGGGAGGCGAATTTCTCGCGCGCTACCAGGGGCAGCAGCTGGGCTCGTTTCGGCTGTGGGTCCCGGGCCGCCACAACGTGCAAAACGCCCTGGCCATCATCAGCTTGGGGCTTGCGCTGGATCTGCCGCTGGCGCTGATCCGGGAGGCGCTGGATGCCTACCGAGGCACCTCCCGGCGGTTTGAGCTGTTCCAGCTGTCGCAGGATGTCTGGTTTGTCGAGGACTACGCGCATCATCCCGCGGAGATCCGCGCCACGCTGACGGCCGATCCGTTCGTCGGACGCCATCGCCTGGTGGTGTTTCAACCCCATCGGTTTTCCCGGACGAAGCTGCTCGAGCAGGAGTTTGCGCGCTGCTTCGAGTCGGCCGACGGGCTCGTCATCACGGATATCTACCCGGCGTTCGAGGCCCCCATCCCCGGCGTGTCGGGGGAGCGGGTGGCCACCCTGATCAAGGCGCAAGGGCACCCGTGCGTGCGCTACGTCCCGCGTCCCGAACTCTCACGATACCTCGCGCATGTCATTCAGCCTCAGGACACGGTGTTTTTCCTGGGAGCAGGCGACATCGGAGAACTGTGCCATGAGCTGGCCACCCACTGGCGTCCGCCGAGCGGAATCGCTCGCTAACCATACCAGCTTCCGCATCGGCGGACCGGCTGAGTGGTTTGCCGAGCCCTCCACCGTGGAGGACCTGATCGCGCTGCTGCGCTCCGCCGCCCACCGGGACACGCCGGTGTCCGTCATCGGCGGCGGCACCAACTCCTTGGTCGCGGATCGGGGGATCCACGGGTTGGTGCTGCGCTTGGGCAGGGGCTTCCGGATGGTCGAGCCGCTCTCTGACGCTCAGGATGATCACGCGCGCGTGCGCTGCGGCGCGGCGGTGGTCACGCAGCGATTGGTCTCGCTGGCGTGTCAGCACGGCTGGGGGGATCTGGAGGCCTTGGCGGGATTGCCCGGGCAGGTGGGTGGCGCGGTCGTGATGAACGCGCAGAACATCGGTCAATTTGTCGAACGGCTGACGCTGGTGTCCTTGGGTGGCGACGTGGAGCAGCTGACGAGCGCGCAGATGCAGTTCGCGTATCGGTATACCGCGCTGAAGCCCGGCATCATTACGGACGTGATGTTCCGCTTCCCGCGCGCGCCGGTTGGCGTGTCGGCCGATCGCATCCATCAAGCGCTGTGCCGCCGCAACGACAGCCAAGAGACCCGCTTGCCCTCGGCCGGCTGCGCCTTCAAGAATCCGCCGGGCACCTCGGCTGGGCGCTTGATCGATCAGGCGGGCTTGAAGGGCACGCGCATCGGCGATGCGCGGGTGTCAGGGCGGCATGCCAACTTCATCGTGAATGTGGGCCAGGCGACGTGCGATGACGTCGTGTCGCTGATGGAGCATATTCAACGCCGGGTCGTCCAGCGGTTTGGGGTGCGGCTGGAGCCGGAAGTGCGGCTGTTCGGGGAGCGATGGGATCACGTCTGATGCATCCGGAGCGCGTGGCGGTGGTGATGGGCGGGCCCTCGGCCGAGCATGCGATCTCCGTCAGGAGCGGGCAGGGGGTGGTGGCCGCGTTGATGCGGCGAGGCTGGCGGGTGCATCCGCTCTTGTTGCTGGAGACCCTGACGGTGGAAGAAGCCGGCCGCGCCACCCGCGCCGCGCTGGAAGCCGCCGAGCCCGACGCGGTCTTCCTCGCCTTGCACGGATCGTTTGGCGAGGACGGCACGATTCAAGCCATCTGCGAGGAACGCCAGGCGGCCTACACGGGTTCCGACGTCACGGCGAGCCGCCTGGGCTTACAGAAAGTGGCCAGCCGCCTCCGGTTTGAAGAGGCGGGCTTGCGCGTGCCGCGTTGGCGGGTGATCAATCCGCAGGATCCGGGCGCGCTCCAGGAGGCCATCGAGCAGGTGGGCGTGCCCGCCGTGGTCAAGCCCACCAACCAAGGCTCCAGCATCGGCGTGTCCATCGTGACGGAGCCCGGGGAGTTGGCGCGCGCCGTGCACGCGGCGGCTCGCTATGATACCCAGGTCCTCGTGGAAGCCTATGTCAGAGGCCGAGAGCTCACGGTGGGGATTCTGGATCGCGAGACCTTGCCGCTGGTGGAGATTTGTCCGAAGGCCCACCAGTTTTTTGACTACACGGCCAAGTACACGCCGGGACAGACCGAGTATCTCGTCCCGGCCTCGCTCAGCGCCTCGCTGACCCGGCGCGTTCAGGAAGCCGGGTTGCGCGCCCACGACGCCATCGGGTGCCGGCATTTTTCCCGGGTGGATGTGATCCTCGATCAAGCCGGGGAGCCGGTGATCCTGGAGGTCAACACGATCCCCGGCCTGACGGCCACCAGTTTGCTGCCCAAGGCGGCGGCCTGCGCCGGGATCGCGTATGAAGAGCTGTGCGAGCGGCTGGTGACCATGGCGTTGCAGGGGGGGATGCGTACGCTGCTGGCGCAGTTGGCCGGCGTCGCGGCGCACGACTAAAGCGGGGTCGGCATCCGAATGGCAACTCGTCGTCGAACGATCCGTGGCGTGCTTCCCCGGCTGGTCTCCACGCTCATGGCGGGCGTGCGCTGGACCATGAGGCATCCACGCGGGCTGATCGCGCTGGGGGTGGTCCTGGCCTGTGGCTGGACGGCGTGGCGGTCGGCCACCACGAGCGACGCCTTTCGCATCACCGACGTGCGCATTCCAGCCGAGAGCCATCTGAGCGTCCCGGTTTCCTCTCTGAAAGGCCGGAATCTCTGGACGGTGGACCTCAAGGCGCTCGAAGCGGACCTGAAAGCGCAACGGCCCCACCTCAAACGCGTGCGGGTCATCCGGATCTTGCCGCGCACGCTTGGGCTGGAGGTGGTGGAGCGCGTGCCGGTGGCCCAGCTCTTCCTGGGTGGCTGGCATCCGGTGGATGCCGGCGGCTACATCCTCCCGCAAGCCAGCTCCGCGCCCCTGGGGCAGTTGGTCCTGCTCAAAGGCATCGACAGCCCCAAACAGCCGCTGAAAGTCGGGCAAGCCAACGCCAACGAACGGTTGAGCAGGGCGCTGCAGATCGCGGAGCAGCTGCATCGCTCCCCGCTGCTCGCGGGCCATCGGCTCACCACGGTTGACGTCGCGGATCCGGCGCAGCTGACCTTCGTGATCGACGGAGACGTGGAAATTCGCTGCGGCAACGACACGCAGCTCGCCAGCCACTTGCGGCGCCTGCGCGCGGTGCTGCAGCAGGTGGCCAAGCACGGCCTGGCAATCCGCTACATTGATCTGCGGTTTTCAGACCCGGTGATCGGCCCGCGAACATGATCCCACCACCTGCCTCTCAGCTTCCGGCTGGCGCACTCGCGCCAAGCTGGATTGTTGTGGTCACAGCGAGTGCGCGGCCAGCCCGTGGCTGGCCGAGGCAGGTGGTGGGATGACCACCAAACCCCTGGTCGTGTTGGATATCGGCTCCACCAAGGTCGCCTGCGCGGTCGGTCGCAGCCCCATCGTGCTGCGACCAACCGAGCAGGCCACCTGTGAGGTGATCGGGACGGGTGTGGCCTCCTATCCGACGCTCAAGAGCACGTGGCCGTGCGACCAGGCGCTGTTAGCCAGGACCATCGAGCAGGCCCTGGAGGAGGCGCATCTGGACACCTGGCCGGATCGGGCCATCGTCATCCTCACGCATCCTGCGCTGTCCCATCGAGCCGTGACGGCTCAACTGGATCTGGCTGATGAGCCGGTGACGATCCGCGGGCGGGACCTCGAGCGGCTGCACGCGCAGGCCGTCAGTCAGGCGCTCGAAGTGGATCGCGAGCCGCTGTTGCTGGATCCCTTGGGATATGCGGGCAACGGGTTCGACGCGGCCGGCGATCCGCGGGGGCTGGTCGCGACTCGCGTCCACGGACGATTTCAGTTGATCGGGATCCCGATGGCGGTCAAACGCGCCGTCTTGCAGGCCCTGGACGCGGTCGGCCTTGAGTTGGACCGCGTGGTCTACAGTCTCCAGGCGGTCGTGGCCGCGTGCGTGGAAGAGTCGTGGTGGTCCAAGCGCGTGCTGCTGGTGGATCTGGGCGGCTGCTGCACGGATCTCGCCCTCTGGGACAACGGGCATCTGGTGCGCAGCACCTCCATTCCCTGGGGCGGGATGACCCTCGTCGAGGCCATCGCCACCGACGCTCGCATGACGATGGACCACGCCCTGACGGCGAGCCTGGAGGGAGTGAGCAGTCCCCACCCGATCGTCCGGAAGGTCTTCAACGAACAACTGCGACTGGTGGAATCTTCGCTTCGTCACCTCCTGGAAGAGACCGCGCATCCTGACCGGGCCATCGTCACAGGCCGGGGGGCGTTGATCGGGGGGCTGGTGGAATGGGTCGAGCAGGTCAGCCGCACCAAGGCCGTGCTGGGGCGCAGTCCCCTGGCGAAAGGCCTGGGCGATCTTGGGCGCCAGATGGCCCTGAGTCCTTCGCTGGGCCTGCTCCAACGCATCTGCCAGACGGCCGCCGCCTCCTCACGCGGCGCGCCGAGCCGCGTCGGGATTCAAGGATCCGGCCGGCTTATTGACCGCCTCCTTGCGCGCACCCGGTCCCTCCTGATCGAATACTTCTAGTTTTTCGGTTCGACTCCTCGTCGTTGACGCTGCCTTCCCGGCTGTGTTACAGTACCCCTCGTGTTGAGCGAGAACCTGGCGCGCGTCCGTGCGCGGATTCGACAAGCCTGCCACCGTTGCGGTCGCGATCCCGCGTCTGTCACGTTGGTCTGCGTGACGAAGGGGATCGCGATTGAGGCGATTCAGGAAGCGGTGTCGCTGGGCGTGACGGATCTCGGGGAAAACCGCGTCCAGGAAGCGAAGCCCAAGCGTGCGGCGTTCGCGGCGGGAGAGGCCCGCTGGCATCTGATCGGCCATCTGCAGCGCAACAAGGCCAAAGACGCCATTGGGCTGTTTGGGGTCATCCATTCGCTCGACTCCGTGGCGCTGGCGGAAGAGCTTGAGCGCCAGGCCGCCAAGCGGCAGCAGATCCTCGACGCGTTGGTGCAGGTCAACGTGTCGGGTGAGGCCACGAAATTCGGCTGCACGCCTGCAGAGGCCCCGTCGCTGGCTCAAGCGATTGGCCGGCTACCGCATCTGCGATTGATGGGATTGATGACCATGGCTCCCTTCGTTGAAAATCCAGAACACGCTCGTCCGTATTTTCGTCGCTTGCGTCTCTTGCGTGAGGAGCTCTTGCGCTCATCACTGCTCTTATCAATGGGCATGTCCAACGATTTCGAAGTGGCGATTGAAGAAGGGGCCGATTTCGTCCGCATCGGCTCCGCCATTTTCAAGCCATGAAACCTCAATCACTCCGGAAGTTGCAGATCGGAGTGATTGGCGCAGGCAATATGGGCCGGGCGCTGATCCGGGGGCTCCTCCGAGCGGGTGTCCCGTCAGGACGCGTGGTCGTGGCGGAGGCCGATGCCTCGACGAGGCAGCGGGTGCGCCGGGCATTTCGCGTGCGCGGCGCGCTCTTGGATGAGATGGCGAGGCGCTGCGACGTGATTGTCATCGCCGTGAAGCCCCAGGATCTGCCGCCGGTGCTGGATCAGCTCGCTCGCGGTCTTCGCGCGCGCGGGCCTGCCCGCCCCGGGTCTCGCGGGGCAGGCGGGCGTCAACCGCTCGTCATCTCGATTGCGGCGGGGGTGAGGCTGGCCGCGCTTGAGGGCAGGCTCAGCCGGGTGCCGGTGGTGCGCGTGATGCCCAACCTGCCGGCCAAGGTGGGCTGTGGGATTTCAGCCATGGCGACCGGCCGCGCGGTTGGCGCCTCGCATCTGGCCATCGCCAGAGCGATCTTTGGCTGTGTGGGAGAGGTCGTCGAGCTGCCCGAGCGGCTGTTTGATGCCGTGACGGCCATCAGCGGCTCAGGGCCGGCCTACTTTTTCCTCATCTTCAAGGCGTTGCGCGATGCCGGCTCGCGCGCCGGGCTGCCGAACGCGATCGCGCAGCGGTTGGCGCTTCGCACCGCCTCCGGCAGCGTCGCGCTGGCCGAGGCTTCGTCCCAACCGCTTGAAGACCTGATCGCCCAAGTGGCCTCGAAGCGCGGGACGACGGAGGCGGCCTTGAACGTGTTTCGCCGGTATCGCTTGGCCGAGAGCATCCAAGCGGGTGTGGCGGCTGCCGTCCGGCGTTCACGCGCGTTGTCGAAAGAACATCGGGGACGTTGAGGAGGGCGTGAGATGTTCGTGTTTGGGAATTTCCTGAGCGCGGCGGCGGCCATTCTCGATCAGATCCTGTGGTTGTATAACCTCGTGGTGTTCGTGGCGGTGGTGCTCTCCTGGGTGAGCGCGGATCCGTTCAACCCGATTGTCCGGGCGCTGCGGTCCGTCACCGAACCGGTGTTCGCCTGGGTTCGGGCTCGTCTGCCATTCGCCATGCTGGGGATGCTCGATCTCTCCCCGATGATCGTGCTCTTTGCGATCTGGTTTGCCCGGTTGTTTCTGGTGCGCTCCCTCCTGGATCTGGCGCAGCGCCTGCACTAGCAGACGACATGGCCGCCTCAGTCACCCAACAGCTTCACGACACGCTCAAGGCGATTGGGCGGCAGGTGCGCAGCGCCCCGACGATCGGCATCATCCTGGGCACGGGCCTGACCAAGCTGCTGGGCGAGGTCGAGCAGACGGCCGCCATTGCGTATGCGTCGCTGCCGCATATGCCCGCCTCGACCGCCCCCGGCCACCACGGCCGCCTGGTGTTCGGCACCGTGGCGGGCAAGACCGTCGTGATCATGGACGGACGCTTTCATCTCTATGAGGGCTACAGCGCCCAGGACATCGCGTATCCGGTGCGCCTGATGAAGGCCCTGGGCGTCAAGACGCTGCTGGTGTCGAACGTCGCCGGCGGGCTCAACCCGGCGTTCCACATCGGCGATCTCATGCTGATTGACGACCACATCAACCTCTTGGGCACCAGCCCCCTCATCGGGCCCAACGCCGATGAGCTGGGGCCGCGCTTTCCCGACATGAGCCGGCCCTACGACGCGCAGTTGTTGACGCTGGCCCAGCAGGTCGCCGGCGCCGAGCGGTTGCCGGTTCGTCGAGGGGTGTACGTCGCCATGCCCGGGCCGCAGCTGGAGACCAAGGCCGAGTACCGCTGGCTGCGCGCGGCCGGCGCGGATGCCGTGGGGATGTCCACGGTGCCGGAGGTCATCGCCGCGGTGCACGCGGGCCTGCGCGTGATGGCGGTCAGCCTCATCTCGGATCTGTGCATCCCGGAGACGCTCAAACCCGTCGCCATCGAGGAGATCCTCGCCGTGGCGGACCGGGCGGAGCCGTTGCTGACGAAACTGTTCGTGGGAGTCATCACGCAGCTCTAATGGAGTATAAATCCACGCTCAATCTGCCCAAGACCGGCTTCGCGATGAAAGCGGACTTGCCTGCGCGCGAGCCGCAGATCCTCGCGCGCTGGGAGGAGCTGGGGTTGTATGAACAGATCCAGCAAACGAGGAAGGGGAGACCAGCGTTTGTCCTGCACGACGGGCCGCCCTATGCCAACGGCGACATCCACATCGGCCATGCCCTGAACAAAATCCTCAAGGACCTCATCGTGCGCTACAAGACGATGCGCGGGTTCGCCGCGCCCTACGTGCCGGGCTGGGACTGCCACGGCATGCCGATCGAGCATCAGCTCTTCAAGGAGCTGATGCTCACCAAGCCGCAGATCAATCAGGCGAGCTTCCGCGAGAAAGCCCGCGCCTACGCGCAGAAGTACGTAGACATCCAGCGGGAGCAGTTCAAGCGGCTGGGCGTGTCGGGCGACTGGGGGAAACCGTATCTGACAATGTCCAAAGACTACGAGCTGACCATCCTCCGGGTGTTCAAGGAACTGGTCGCCGCCGGCTACATCTAGAGGGAAGAAGCCGGTCTACTGGTGCGCCACCTGCGAGACTGCCCTGGCGGAGGCCGAGGTCGAGTACGAAGATCGGGCCGACACCTCGATCTATGTCGCGTTTCCCGTGACCAAACCGCCTCGACAACTTCCTGAGACGTTATTGGCGGCTTTTCAGCATCGGACCCAGACACCCTTGGCCGTGGCGGTGTGGACCACCACTCCCTGGACGCTGCCTGCCAATGTAGCCTTATGCTTTCATCCGACGGCCAAGTACGTGGTGCTGCATCAACAAGGGTGGGCGTATAACCTGATCGTTGCCGAAGCCTTGGCGTCGGCATTGGCGGCACGGCTCAAGGCCACCAGTCCTCTGAACACGGGATGGGGCACGGGACAGGATTTCGCAGGGATACAATGCGGCAATCCATTGACCGGCCGTCCATCTATGGCCGTGACCGACGAGAGTGTGTCGATGAGCGAAGGCACCGGCGTTGTGCACATCGCACCGGGGCATGGGCAGGAAGACTATACGGTCGGGCAACGATACAAGTTGGAGGTCTTCTCACCGGTGGATCATCAGGGGAAATTTACCCAGGATGTCCCCCCATTCGCCGGCCAGTCGGTATTTGAGGCCAACCCGAAGATAATCGCCGACCTGGCGCAGCGCGGCCTCTTATTAAAGGAAGAGCCGATCACCCACTCCTACCCGCATTGCTGGCGGTGCAAGCAGCCGGTGATTTTCCGCGCGACCCCGCAGTGGTTTTTGCGCATCGAGGACGCCTTCCGCAGCAAGCTGCTCGAGTGCGCCAGGCAGGTCCGCTGGTTTCCGGACGCGGGCCTGGGCCGCATGTCCGGGATGCTCCAGAGCCGCCCGGACTGGTGCCTCTCGCGCCAGCGCTACTGGGGAAGCCCCATCCCGGTGTTTCACTGCACGCGCTGCGAGCAGCCACTCTTGGATCCTCGCCTCATCGAGCAGACCATCGAAGCGCTTGCGCAGCGCGGCATTGAGGCGTGGTTCCGCGCCTCGCCAGAGGAGTTGGTTCCGGGAGCGGCGTGTCCATGCGGCAGCCGCGAGCTGACGAAAGACCCGGACATCCTCGACGTGTGGTTTGATTCCGGCGTGAGCCACGAGGCCGTGCTGAAGGCGCGCCGGGAATTGACCTGGCCGGCCCAGCTCTACCTCGAGGGCTCCGACCAGCACCGCGGCTGGTTTCAGGTCTCGCTCATCCCATCGGTGGCGCTGCACGCTCGCGCGCCCTACGAGCAGGTGCTCACGCATGGCTTCGTCGTTGACGGCGAGGGGCGCAAGATGTCCAAGAGCCTGGGCAACGTCATCGCCCCGCAGGAAGTCATCCAGCGCTATGGGGCGGATATCCTGCGCTTGTGGGTGGCCTCCTCCGATTACCGCGAGGACGTGCGCCTCTCGGAGGCGATCTTGGAGCAGGTGATCGAAGCCTACCGCAAGATCCGCAACACGTTTCGTTATCTGTTGGCGAACCTCTACGATTTCCAGCCCGCGCACCGGCAGCCCTATGAGCGGTTGCCTGAGCTGGATCGGTGGGCCCTCCAGCGCGCGCAGCGCCTCCTCGATGAGGTGACCCAGGCCTACGACGCCTACCAGTTCCATCAGGCCTTCCGCGCCATCTATCAATTTTGCGTCCTGGAGCTGTCGGCCTTCTACCTGGATGCGCTGAAGGACCGCCTCTACACGGAAGCGGCCCAGTCCGAAAAGAGACGCTGTGCGCAAACGAGCCTCTGTGCTATACTATCCGGCCTTGTGAGGATGCTCGCGCCCGTGCTGGCCATGACCGTGGAGGAGATCTGGCAGGCCATGCGCGCCTTGCACCTGATTGAAGAGCCGTCGGTGCACTTGGCGCAGTGGCCGCAGCCGCTGGTGCCGGCGAGCGATGAGCCATTGGAGCAGCGGTGGAACACGGTGCTGGCGGTGCGCGAGGTCGTGATGAAAGCGCTTGAAGACAAGCGGATGGCGAACGTGATCGGCAGCTCCTTGGAGGCCCGCGTGACGTTGATAGTGACGGATCCGACGCTGCAGCGCCTGTTGCAGGAGTCTCGCCAGACGCTCGCCGAGGCGTTCATCGTGTCAGACCTTGAGGTCGCTGGTAGCGCCGGGCCTGCAGGCGGGACGTCGCTGGCGGGGCTGGCAGGCGTGACCGTCGAGCGCGCCGCCGGGGCCAAGTGCCAGCGCTGTTGGAAGTACCTGCTCACGGTCGGCGAGGATCCCGCGCATCCGGCGCTCTGCGGCCGGTGCGCAACTGTGGTGAACGCCCTCGCATGAGTTTGAGCAAACAACAGATCAAGCAATTCAAACAGTTGCTCCTGCAGGAGCGGGCGAAGTTTGCCGGGGAAATTCGCACCCTCGCCCAGGAGGCCTCCAAGAACCCGCGCGAGGCCTCGGGGGATCTCTCCTCCTATCCGGTCCACATGGCCGATATGTCGGCCGACACCTCCGAGCGGGAGCTGGTCAGCAACCTCGCCTCCAACGAGCAAGCGGTCCTCTATCAGATCGAAGACGCGCTCAAGCGCATCGACGAGGGCACCTACGGCGTCTGCCAACAGTGCCAGAAGCCCATAGCCTTAAGCCGCCTTCGCGCCGTGTCGTACACCTCGTTGTGCATCGGCTGCCAGCGCACCAAAGAACAAAAAAAGTAACCGCTAGACCTTGTCCCATTAGCCCCGAGCCCAGAACCCCGAACCAACAGCGGTTTTCAGTGCGGCGCTGGCCGTGGCTGGTGGTGGCGCTGACGCTCGCCGGCGATCAAGCCACCAAACTCCTCGTCTGCGCCTCGCTGGATCCGGCGGACAGCCTGCCGCTGATTCCCTCCGTCTTGCATCTGACGTACGTGCAGAACACCGGCGTGGCCTTCGGATTGTGGCGCGGCTACTCCAACGTGGTCGTGCTGGGGTCCGTGGTCATCGCCGCCTGGGTCCTCATGGAGCTCTTGCAGCGGCGCGACCGCCGCTGGCCCGTTCCGCTGGGGCTATCGCTGATTCTGGGCGGGGCGCTGGGCAACCTGATTGACCGGGTGCGCGTCGGCTATGTCATCGATTTTCTGGACGTGCGCGTCTGGCCGGTCTTCAACGTGGCGGACTCCGCCATCAGCGTCGGGGTGGGGCTGCTGCTCTGGTCGACACTGAGGCGGAGACGCGTCTACGATGTATCCTGAGCTGTGTCGCCTGGGTCCGTTCGCGATTCATACCTACGGCGTGGCGCTGGCGGCGGCGTTTCTGCTGACGCTCATCCTGGCGCGGCAGGCCCTCCGTCAGGACCTCAAGGGCCTGGTTCCGATGGATGAGCCGGCGCTGGCCGACTGGGCCGTGTGGGCGATGGGCGGCGGGATCCTCGGCGGGCGGGCCTTCTATGTGGCGTTGAACTGGGGCGTCTACGCGGCGCATCCGCTTGAGATCGTCGCGCTGTGGCACGGAGGCCTGGTCTGGTACGGCGGTCTTGCAGGAGGCGTCCTCGCCACCTGGGCATACCTGGCGCGGCGGGGCCTGGGATTCCGGCGGGGGATGGATCAGGTGATTCCGTTTGTCGTGCTGGGCCATGCCCTGGGGCGCCTGGGATGTTTTGCCAATGGCTGCTGCGCGGGCATCCCCACGCGCGCTTGGTGGGGGGTGCAGTTTCCCGGCACCGTTGAGCGCGTGGTGCCGACCCAGGTGTTGGAATCCGCGAGCTTGGTCGTGCTCTACCTCGTCCTGCGAGTCTTGCAGCGTCCGGCGATCTTGCGCGCTCCCGGGAGGCTGTTTGGGATGTATCTGCTTGGCTATGGTCTCATCCGCTGGACAGTGGAGTTCTGGCGGGCGAACGAACGTCTGTGGGGCGGGTGGACGATCTATCAGGGTCTGAGCCTTGCCGTGATGATCGTGGGGGCCACGCTTATGAGGCGACGGACCACGCATGGCGCAAACCTATCAGTTTGTCGTGGGGCCTGACGAAGCCCGTCTGCGGATCGATCGCTATCTGCTGCGGCATCTGCCTCAGGGCTTCTCCAGAACGATCATCCAACGCGCCATTCGCGGGGGCGCGATCACCATCGCCGGCCGCGCGCTCAAGGCGCATCGCCGGCTGCGAGCCGGCGAGACCGTCGTGGCACGCGTGGCCGGCCCGAGCGCCGGTCCCGATCCCCAGACGGTCGTGCCTGAGCCCATGGCGCTTGCCGTCGTGTATGAAGATGCGCACGTGCTGGTGGTGAATAAGCCCCCACGCCTCGTGACGCACCCGGCACCGGGCCATCCCTCCGGGACGCTGGTCAACGCCATCGCCTGGCACCTCTCT
This sequence comes from Candidatus Omnitrophota bacterium, assembly GCA_016206685.1. GTDB lineage: Bacteria > Omnitrophota > Gorgyraeia > Aquiviventales > Aquiviventaceae > JACQRB01. Next base: position 33,072 of record JACQRB010000014.1, read on the forward strand.
CAACATGCGGAATGCGGAACGCGGAATGCGGAACGAAGTGCGTCCACTCCGCACTCCGCACGCCGCACTCCGCACCTACCCAGGGCGGGAATCGTGCATCGGCTCGATCAGGATACCTCCGGGCTGTTGGTCGTCGCCAAAACGGCGCTGGCGCTGCGCGAGCTGGCCAAGCAGTTGAAAGCCCGCACCATGAGCCGCCGATACCTGGCGCTTGTCGAAGGGCATGTCCCTGTTGACGAGGGGACGATCAATGTCGGCGTGGGGCGTCACTTGACGCACCGGAAGGAGATGGCGGTCCGCTACCTCGGCGGCCGTGAAGCGGTCACGCATTATCGCGTGTTGAAACGCTTCAGTCTCTCGCTTGCCTACACGCTGCTCGAGCTGCGGCTGGAGACGGGGCGGACGCATCAAATCCGGGTACACCTGGCCCACCTTGGGTATCCCGTCCTGGGTGATGCGCTCTACAGCCGCCGTTCAGCCGGCTCCTGGAACGCGCTCGGCATCGCGCGGCAACTCCTGCATGCCTATGCCGTGCGGTTCATGCATCCGGCGACGCATCAACCACTCGAGCTGAGCGTCGGCCTCCCGGTGGATATGCAACACTGGCTTGATGGTTTTGATGCGCGGGCAGCGGTGGCCGTGAAAAGGAGGAGGTAGGAACATGCAGCGGCAAGGCTGGTGGCTGGTGGGAGCGGTGGTGGGCGGCGGTCTGTTAATGGTGGGGCTTCGCGCGCAGGAGCGCCAGGCCGGTCGTCCGCCCGCGTCGAAGGCTGCAGACGGTTCGGCGCAAGCGGTCGTCTTCACCTTTGCGGATGAGGCTGGAGTCCAGGCCTTCGCCAACGTCTGGCGCCAGCGGGAGCAGGTGTTAGCGAGGTTGGCGACGCTCCAGGAGTACTGGGCTCGCGAGCAGCAGGAGCTCGCCGGACTCACCCAACGTCTGGCTGCGGAGTATCATGTGGATGTGGCCAAATCCTACGCCTTGGATCCGCAGCGCAAGGTGCTCATCGAACAGTCGCCTTCTTCCCCCCCGGCCCCTGTGCTACCCCAACCGACCGAACCCCCTCCTGTAATGAACGGAAGAACGGAAGAACTAAAGAACTGAAGAAGCGTTCTTCAGTTCTTAGGTTCCTTGGTTCTTCAGTCAGTCAAGAGCGTACAGTTTCTCTTGACCAGGCAAGCAGAATATGATATACGTACCGGTTTACCTTGAAGTCAACAGGAACGCGCGACAGAACCCTTCGGATCGCTAAAGGAGCGATGGAGGAGGGGCGTCGCTGCCCGGACGGCGGATGCGATGGCCCCATCGTCTAGCCCGGCTTAGGACGCTTGGTTCTCAGCCAAGAAACACCGGTTCAAATCCGGTTGGGGCTGTTATCTCATGGTGGGGTTCTCCGCCCACCTGGAAAGTGCTCGGGGCGGATCAGCCCCCAGCAAGAACAGGTGGGCTGAAAATCCGGTTGGGGCTGCTCTCGTCAGGTCACAAACAGGAGGGGGGCATGGCGCAATCGTACAAGTTCCTGCGCGCAAGCACCGTGGTGTTTAAGGTGTTGGCGTGGGTGTCGTTGGTGCTGCAAGTCGTGACCGGGGTCATCCTCTTGGTCGTCGGGGGCGAGCCGGTTGCGATCGGCGGGATCGGCGTGCCAGCGCGGGTGGTGGGCGTGTTGAATTTCGTCGTGGCCGGCATGTATTTCTTTTCATTGTGGTTGATGGCCAATCTGATCCGGCTGTGGCTCGACATCCGTGACCGTCTCCCCGGATCATAACGAGCCGTCAGCCGTATGGAGGCGCGGCTGCGTACCACGGAGCAGGTGACGGGGCGGCTGCGGGGTCGTCTGGTGGAGCTCTTGAATGGGATGCCGGATGACCGGCGGGCGCACGTCAGTTCCCAGGTCCTCAAAGAGCGGCTGCGGCAGGAGCTGCGGGCGATGCCCGTTGACGACTACCGGGTGCTGCAGGTCTCGCGCCAGGGCGAGGAAGACCGCTTTCTCCAGAAGATCATTGATGAAACCCTGGGCTTGAGCCCGTTGGACCGGCTGCTGGTGGACCCGACCATCAGCGAGATTATGGTCAACGGACCGCATGAGGTCTTCGTGGAGCGGGGAGGCCGGCTGCAGCGTCTTGCCAATGTCCAGTTCCGTGACACCCCGCATCTGATGGCCGTCATCGAGCGGCTCCTCAACTCGCAGGGGCTGTCGGTGAACGAGTCCAATCAGGTGTGCGATGCCAGCCTCCCGGACGGCTCCCGCATCAACGTCATCATCCCGCCGCTGACCCTGAACGGACCCGTGGTCACCATCCGTCGCAAGCTGCGCGAATGGACCATGGAGGAGTACGTGGCGACGCTGGCGCTCAATCAGCAAGCCGCCGAGTTCCTCCAAGCCTGCGTGCGCGCCCGGGTGAACTGCATCGTCTCGGGCGGGACCTCCAGCGGCAAGACCACCCTCGTCAGCATCCTCTCGGCATTCATCCCGCCGCACGAGCGCGTGATCACCATCGAGAACGTCGCGGAGTTGACCTTGGTGAACCGCCAGCATTGGATCCGCTTGGTCTCCAAAGCCCCCAATCTCGAAGGACGCGGCGAGATCCCCCTGCGGACGTTGGTCCGCAATGCCCTGCGGATGCGCCCGGACCGCATCATCCTCGGCGAAGCGCGGGGGGGAGAGGCCCTGGATGTGGTGCAAGCCATGCATACCGGACATGAGGGCGTCATCACCGTCCTGCACGCCAACTCCCCGCAAGCCGCCCTGGAGCGGCTGGAGACCCTGATGTTGATGAGCGGATTGGAGCTGCCGCCGCAGGCCTGCCGGATGCAGGTGACGAGCGTGGTGGACCTGGTGATCCATCTGGCGCGCTTTGCGGACGGGAGCCGCCGGATCGCGACCATCACCCAGGTGCTCGGTGGCTCGCAGGAGGGCTTTCAATTGGAGGATCTCTGTGTCTTTGAGGTGGAAGGGTTCTCAGCGGATGGACGGATGCGCGGGGCCCTGCGCTATACGGGAGCGCGTCCAAAATTTCTGCAGAAGTTTCAGTTGAACAACGTCCCGTTGCCGGGATGGATGACACGACAGGAGGGGTGACACGATGAGATCGCGGATGCGTCGGGGCGTGGGGCCACTGTGCGTGGGGATCGCGGCGCTGGCGCTGGCGGGATGCGAGCGGTTCCCGTGGGAAAGCGGCGGGGGATCGAGCGCCAAGCCCGCCGCAAGCGCGCCCGAATCAGCGGGGCCGCCCCCTGTGCCGTTTGTGCCGGAGCAGGAAACGGTGGCGAAGGTGAACCAGACCCCGGTCTCGACGACCGATGTGGAGCTCGCCCTCTCGGAGCTGAAACGCCTCATGCAGGCGTACCAGCAGACCTGGGAGCCGTTGCCGGTGGACGACACCCCGGACCGGCTGGACCTGCCCGACGTGGTGAACAATTTGGTGGACTCGGAGCTCAGGACGCAGGATCTCCTGGCTCGGGGCTTAAGTGCGGACGCCAAGCGCCGCTGGACGTATGTCCAACGGAGTTTCTATTCGCAGGAATGGGACCGATGGCAGCGGGAGCGCGCCCTGCCCGCCGACGAGGAAGTCCACCAGTTCTACGAGCAGAACAAAGCGGGCTTCTCGGAGCCGGAGCGCATCCGGGCGAGCCAGGTCGTCATGGACACGCTGGCAGAAGCGGAAGCGGTGCGCTCGCAGGCGGTCCAGGGAGCCGTCTTCTCCCAGCTCGCCCGTGAGCGGTCCGTCGGGGCGGGCAAGGAGCAGGGGGGAGACATCGGCTGGCATCTGCGGGCGGTGGACAAGGAACGGTTGCGGTTGATGGGCCAGCCCTCGCCGGAGCAGGTGTTCTTCCCGCAGCTGGAGCCCGTCGCCTTTGCGTTGGAGGTCAATCAGGTGAGCCAGCCGGTCAAGGGACCCGACGGCCGCTACTACGTCATCCAGTTGCAGGAACGCAAGTCCGCCCGCCAGCAGACCGAGCTGGAAGTGCGGGACGCCATCAAGGAACTTCTGACCCTGCAACAGGTCCAGCGCCAACTGGAGCAGTTGCGCCAGAAGGCGCAGGTGGAGCGGTTTGGGGAACGCCTGAACGCGGTGAAGCAGTGATCCCCCCACCTGTTGGGCTTCGCCGCCACCAGTCTGAGACGCGACCGAAGGCGAAGCGGTCGCTGTCCCTGCGGCATTCCTTGCGTCGTGACAGCGACCGGCCTTTGGCCAACCAACAGGTGGGGGGATGATCCCGTTGAGCGCGCCGGTCAAGAAATTCCTCCCCCTGATCTTTGCCGTGGTGATGGGGCTGCTGGCGGTCGGCTTGGTTCGTCGGTACCTCGGCCAGCAACGCCGGGCGTTGGAGCTTGAGCGTCAGCGGCTCATGGTGAATTACCAGGATCCGGTCGAGGTGGTGGTGGCGGCGAAGGACCTCCCTGCCGGGGTCACGTTGGAGCCGGCGCATTTGACGCTCGCCAAGGTCCCCGAGCGGTTCATGCAGCCCTATGCCACCCGCATGCCGCAGCCACTGGTGGGCATGGTCACGGGCGCCCCCATCGCCGAAGGGGAGCAGGTCTTGCTCAACAAAATCCGCCGCCCGGAAGACGTTCCAACTAATGCGACACTCTCCGATCTCACCCCCAAAGGCAAGCGGGCGGTCACCGTCTCGGTGGATATCATCACCGGCGTCGGCGGATTCATTCAGCCCGGCGATACCGTGGACGTCCTCTGGACCTTAAAACTGCCCGCGGCAGGAGGGCAAGATGGCCAGGTGGTCACGTTGACCTTGTTCCAGGATGTCCCGATTCTCGCGGTGGCGCACGAGTTCCTGGGGCAGGGCAAGCGACCGGTGAAACCTGCTGAAGCGGAACACACGGTGACGCTCGCGTTGAGCCCGCAGGAAACCGCCTTTCTGCTCTTTGCGAGGGAGCAGGGACGGATTCAGCTCAGCCTGCGCTCCCAGTTGGATGGCGATGCGCAGGTGACCGTCGCCCCGGCGAGCATCAACACGCTGATGGAGCAACTCCTGGGCAGTCAAGCCGGGGCGCCGACGAAAGCCCCTCGTCAGGTCGAAGTCTACAAGGGGCTCAAGCGGGACGTCGTGGTGCTCTCGGAACAGCAATGATGAGGAAGCGCTTCGCGCTGCTGGGGCTGATGCTTGCCGGGCTGTGGGTCGCCTCGGCGTGGGCGCAGCCGGTTTCCGCCGAGCGCGACGCCACGGCATCCTCGCCGGCCGCCAGCCAGGATCAGAGCGTCCCTGCCATCATCTTCCTTGAGCCCAGGCAAATCCGCAGCATGGCGGTGGAGGACGTCAAACGGATTGCGGTGGGCGATCCGGACATCGTGGATGTGACGATCGTCTCCTCCAACGAAGTCCTCCTGCACGCCAAGGCGGCCGGCACGACGAACCTCATCCTGTGGGATCATCAGGGGCAGCGTGTCACCAACGTCGAGGTCGTGGACCGGCTGCCGGAAGCCCTTGAAGCCCAACTGCGCCAGCTCCTCACCCAGCTCAACGTGCCGGGGGTGCAGGTGAAGCGGGAACACGGCAAGCTCTTTCTCATCGGGCAAGTCTTCAGGAAAGAGGAGTTCGAGCGTCTGGAGCAGATGCTCTCCGCCTATCCCGGCGTCACAAACCTGGCGCAAATCTCCGAGTCGGCCCCTGCGCCCTCGCTGCTGCCGCCGTTGGTGAAATTGTCGGTTCAAGTGATCGAGATTAACCGCTCGGACCTGGAGCGGTTGGGCGTGCGCTGGTCGGAGTCCGTGGCATTCACCGAGCCGGAGGCGACCGACCGGACCGCGCACGACGCGCTCTTGCGGTGGGGCACCTCGCTCACGCGGGGCAGCACCTCCTGGACGCTGAACGCCCTGGTCAAACAGAACCGGGCGCGCATCCTTGCCGAACCGAAGCTCGTCACCGCCAACGGCAAGCAAGCCTCCTCCTTCATCGGGGTGGAAGTGCCGGTGATCACGGCGACGACCTTCAGCACCACGACCTCGGCGGTCAGCACCAGCATCGAGTTCCGCCAGACCGGGGTGTTGTTGAAGATGACGCCGAATATCCACACCAGCGACCATAAGATCACGACGGCCATCGAGGCCGAGGTCTCAAGCGTGGATAACTCGGTGGCGCTGAGCGTGCCGGTCGGCAACCAGACGGTGGCGGTGCCGGGCTTTTCGGTGCGCAAAGCGAATACGGAAGTGACCACCGCCTCAGGCGAGACCGTCATGATCGCCGGCTTGTTGCAGACCGAGGACACCAAGGATGTCAGCCAGGTGCCGGGCTTGGGCGGCATGCCGGTGGTGGGTCGTCTCTTCCGCTCACCGGAAACCGAGTCCACGCAGCGGGAACTGGTCATCGCGGTCACGCCGGAACTCCTCGGCGAGGAGGAGGTCAGTCCCGAGAAGGCGCTGACGGTGGAGGAAGCGCTGTCGGTTGCGGAAAACGCCGCCTCGGCGGAGAACCCGCGGTTGCGCTACGTGCTGCAGGTCGAGGAGCGCATCGCCAAGTCCCTGCGGTATCCGACCCGCGAAAAGGACCTCAATGCGAGCGGGCAGGTGAAGCTGCGCGTCCACCTGTTGCGGGACGGCACCCTCAAGCAAGCGGTCATCTCCGAGTCCTCCGGGTTTGAGGCCTTTGACCAGGCTGCCCTCAACGCGGCACGGAGCCAATCCCCCTTCCCGCCGTTTCCCTCCGACCTGACCCAAGGGGAGCTGTGGCTTGAGCTGCCGGTCCTCTTTCGTCCCTAGCCAGGCCTCCTCCGGTTTCTCCCCGGTCTTTATTGTTTTTTCAGCGATTTTGAGGCATACTTTGTCATGATAACAGTTTTTTGAATCCGATGCAGGTGAAACCACAGGTCATCTCGTGTTTCAGCACCAAAGGGGGGGTCGGCAAGACGCTCATCGTGACGAATCTTGCCACGACCCTGAGCCGCCATCAGTTCCGCAAGACGGCGCTCATCAGTCTCGCCCCGATCGAGCATGACGTCACCGCGATGCTCGATTCCTCGAACGTCCATCGGGTCACCGAGCTCCTCACGCCCGCCTCGTTGCCCGGCGTGCTGGCCACGCTGCGACAGGCCTACAGCTTCGTGGTGATTGACGCCGGCTCGGTGTTCAGCGAGCTGGCGCTGGCGGCGTTTGAGCACTCCAATCTCCTCCTCCTCGTCACCACGCCGGACGTGATTGCCATCCGCCATGCCGTCAAATCTGCGGAAGCCCTGGAAGCCATGCGGGTGCCGCTGCGCATGGTCAAAGCCGTGATCAACCGGGCGGAGAGCCGGGGGAACTTCCGCTCCGCCGAAGTCAGGGCGCACCTGCCCATCGAGGTCGTCGCCGAGATCCCCTCGGAGGGGCGGTTGGTCGGGCTGTCCCTGAATCAGGGGCGCCCGCTCGTGCTGGCCAACGAGCGCGGGCGGATTACCGATGCGTTCCTGCGGTTTGGGCGGTTCCTCGTCGAGCACCCCGAGCTGTTTGTGGAGCACGTCGAGTTGGACCGCTCCAAGCGGCCCTCCATGCCGATCCCTCAGCCGGTGTCGCTGGCCAGCCTGGCGCATCAAGCCGGGCTCCCCGACGCCCACGAGCCGGAGGACCCCGTCGTGGCGCTGAAGCGCCGGGTCCATGCCCGCTTGCTGGAAAAATTCGACTTGAAGCGGCTCGACACCCAAACCGCCAATAACCCCACGGTGGTGGGCCAACTGCGGGAACAGACGGGCAAGGCCGCCCTGGAGCTCCTCGTCGAAGAGGGAGGGTTCGTGCCGGGCGCGGATGCGCGGGAGCAGCTCGTCAAAGAAATCGTGGATGAGGCGCTGGGATTGGGGCCCCTGGAAGACCTGATCGCCGACGACGAGGTCTCCGACATCCTGGTCAACGGCAAGGACCAGATCTACATCGAGAAGCGCGGCAAGCTCCACCTGACCGACAAGCGGTTCGTCTCCAACGACCAGGTGCTGACCGTCATCGAGCGCATCATCGCCCCCCTGGGGCGGCGCATTGACGAGTCCACCCCCATGGTGGACGCCCGCTTGCCCGACGGGTCCCGTGTCAATGCGATTATTCAGCCGCTGTCTCTCCGCGGCCCGATGCTCTCCATCCGGAAGTTCCGGACCGAGCGCTTCTCCATGGAGGACCTCATCCGTCTGGGGACCCTCACCCCGGCGATGGCGCAGTTCCTCACCGTGTGCGTGAAAGCGCGCAAGAACATCATCGTGTCCGGCGGGACCGGCTCCGGCAAGACGACGACGTTGAATGTGCTCTCCGGCTGTATCCCGCCCGGTGAGCGCATCGTGACGATTGAGGACGCCGCGGAATTGCGCCTCCACCAGGAGCACTGGGTGCCGCTGGAAGCGCGTCCCCCGAACATCGAGGGCCGGGGGATGATCACGATCCGCCAGTTGTTCCGCAACGCCCTGCGCATGCGCCCGGACCGCATCATCATCGGCGAGTGTCGTGGGGATGAGACGCTCGACATGCTCCAAGCCATGAATACGGGGCACGACGGCTCGCTCACGACGCTCCATGCCAACTCGCCGCAGGATGTCATCTCGCGGCTGGACTCCCTCATCCTGATGAGCAACGTGGAACTCCCCGTGAGGGCCGTGCGGGAGCAAATCGTCTCGGCGATCCACCTCATCGTGCACACCGCCCGCCTGTCGGACGGCTCCCGCAAGGTCACCCATATCACCGAGATCACGGGGATGGATGAGCATACCGGTGTGACGTTCGGGGATCTGTTCCTGTTCCACCAGCGCGGCGTCGGGGCTGGGAACGAGGTCCTTGGCGAGTTCAAGCCGGCGGGGCGGCTGCCCTCGTTCCTGGATGAGCTGCGGGCCAAGGGGCTTGCGCTGGATGAGGCGATGTTTCACCCGTAGGATGGCCGTGCTCATGAATGTGACGCGCCACCACGTCGTGGCGCAGCGCGCGCAGGCGGCCAGAGGGCTCCTGGCACGCATGGTCGGCTTGCTGGGTCGTGACGCCTTGCCGGCGGGGGAGGCGATGGTGTTTCCCTGGTGCAACTCCATCCATACCGTGGGGATGCGCTTTCCCATTGATGCGATCTTTGTTGATCAGCAGTGGCAGGTGGTGTCGTGGCGATCCGGCGTGCGTCCGTGGAGGGTGGTGTGGCCGGTGCGGGGAGCCTGGGGAGTGGTCGAGATGGCCCAGGGGACCCTGGATCGCCTGGGGCTGAAGGTCGGTGATCAGCTCCATCTAGCCGAGTCGTAACACGAAGCGGTGGAAGGGGAAAGATGAGAGATTTTGGGCTTGAGTTTGGCTTGACAAGCGCGCCCGGCGTTCACTATACTTGTAAGTACCGTGAGGCCGAGAAAGGCAAACTCGCCGAAAGGCGGGGTCGCAAAGCTTCGGGTCTTCACTCTCTGAACACACGCTGTGGGAGGCGTGTGGCGTTCTCGGGGAGCAGATAGCCGGGCTGCCGAATAGGCGGACCGGTTTTTTATTTGGAGATAATCTAAAAAGATATAAAATGGCTCTTCATATGATTGTATTAGTTATAGTAAATGTCGTTAGGCGGAGCAGGACAAGCGGGCAAGCGATGATCGAGTACGCGATCCTCTTCGCGGTGATCGCGGTGCTCACCGTCATCGGCGTGACGACCTTCGATGACTCGGTCAAGACCGCCTTGCAAGGCTTCTTCAATGCGGCAGCCAACAAGATCGCCAAATAAAATGCGGAATGCGGAATGCGGAATGCGGAATGTCAATCGCCACGCCGCACGCCGCACTCCGCACTCCGCACTTGGAAAGGGACAGGCGGTGCTGGAATACGCCGTCCTGATTGGGATCGTCGCCGCGGCGCTCATCGCCATGCAGCTCTACGTCCGGCGATCCATCCAGGCGAACCTCAAGGTGCTGGAAGACCAGGTGAACGCGGAAGCGGTGAAACCTGTACTCGTCCAGTAGATTAGTACGCAGAACTAACCGCGGTCTTCGCAGTCGCTCTGCGGTTTCCGCGGTTGCAAAGGGAGGGGAGACAGCATGAAGAAGAGGCGACTGGTTACTGGTTACTGGTCACTGGTCACTACCAGAGGGCAGAGCACGCTGGAATACATCCTGGTGCTGGCTGCCATTATTGCCGCAATCGCGATCGCGGCGGGCACGCTCATTAAACCGGCGGTGACCAAGACGATGAACGACACCAAAACGGTGATCGAGGACGCGACAGGGAAGCTCAAGGACGGGCTGAGCCTGTGAAGGGCGCGAGCCCGACGGGAGGAGGTGAGCAGACGATGACGCGCAGGGGCATGGGAGGACAGTCCACGGCGGAGTACGTCATCCTCATCAGCGTGGTGCTGGCGGCGACGGTCGCCATGCAGATGTACGTCAAGCGCGGATTGCAGGGCAAGGTCAAGGACGTGACCGATAACGTGGGCTTTGGCCTGAAGGACGCCGGCTTCACGGCGCTGACCAACCAGTACGAGCCTTACTATGCGGTCTCGGACTTCAACGTCAGCCAGAAGCAGAGCACCAAGACCAGCGTGACGGACGGCTACAAGGTGAGCCGCGTGACCGATCTCGATGAGACGAAGCGGACCGGGGTGTCCAAGCAAGAGGTGGACCTCAGCAAAGACAATCAGTGGCTCGCGCAGTAACACGCACATGGCGAAGGGGGTGAAGGTGACAATGAGCAGGCTGACAGGGCGACGCGGGCCCCGTAGGACGTTTGTCCAACGGGGCGGGCAGAGCACGGTGGAGCTCGCCGTGCTGGTTGCCGTGATTACGGGGGCGCTCCTGGCGATGCAGATTTACGTCAAGCGCGGCGCGATGGGCAAGCTCCGGGACGCCGCGGACCAAGCCGGCGAGCAATTCACGCCGTTGAACACCACCTCCGAATTCACGGTCACCAGGAACAGCGCCAGGACGGAAAAGACCGAGGCGACCGGACTGACGACGGCGACCCTCACGCAAGATGACCAAACCCGCACGGGAGCGGAACAGGTGACCACGCGGCTCGATGAGGAAAAGCTCTTCAAGCAACCATAAGCGCGTTGCCGCTTGCGCCGCGCAGTCCGTGACGGAATACGCCGTCCTGATCGGGCTGCTGACCGCCGCGGTGCTCGGGATGCAGCTCTACCTCAAGCGCGGCATCCAGGCCGGCGTCAAGGTGGCGGCGGACCAGATGAGCCCGCACGCCAACGACCCGACCGGAGAGAAGGCGCAGGTTGATGGCATGCGCTACGAGTCCGGCGAACGGAGCCAGGCCGTCGTCGCCACGGGCAGCGTCTTGGAGCGGAAGTCGGCGGCGCGGACGCTGCGCCAGCGGACCGCCAACATGACCGCCACCACAGGCGGCGGGGTGCAGCGGCAGATTGCCACGGATACCGCCGCCACGTCGGGCGTCCTGCCGGAAGGGGGAAGTGGGGTGGCGTCTCGCTCGGAGGTGGTGGTGGATGTGCGCTAAGCGCGGGCAAAGTCTGGTGGAATACGCCGTCTCCCTGGCGGTCATCATCGCCGCGCTCCTCGCCGTCCAGATCTACCTCAAACGGGGCGTGGCGGGCAAGCTGCGCACCGCCGCGGATTCCATCGGGGAGCAGTACGCCCCCCGGCAGACCACCTCCAGCCTCATCTTCCAGACCCACAGCGACACCGTCACCGAGTCCAAGCTGGAAAAGGACAAACTCATCGGGGGCGGCAAGAAGGCGGATGTCATGGTCACCACCACGACGATCAACGATGAGACGACGCAACGCACCGGCACGGAAACCGTGGACTCCCTCGGCACCGACCTCTGGGACTAACATGACCAGCGACCAGCGACCAAATCACTTGGTCTCATGTCTCATGTCTCATGTCTCATGTCTTCGTGCCAACAAGGGTCAAGCCCTCCTTGAACTCGCCATCTTCGGCTCGCTCTTCATCCTGGTCCTCGGCGTGCTCCTGAACTATGGGCTCAACGCCGACTACAGCCAGCGCGCCAAGATGGAAGCCTTTCGGCAAGCCCTCGCCCTGTCATCCGATTCGAACATCACCGGAGGCGGCTCGTACGCCCTGGCGAAAGATCGCTACATCCCCAACCCCTCCAACCCCTTCGCCCTCGGCTCGGACATTCCGGTGTCTGAGTCAGGCAGCGTCATTCGTGATTTCCGGTTGGACGAAACCGCGGATACGGTCAGTGAGCTGCCGCGCGTCAACATCACGGTGAACGGAGAGCCGTTTGATTGCCCCAGCGCGGGCACCGGCTGCACGACAGCCGGCTTTCGCACCGAGCCGCTGACCGGCTCCCTGGACCGCTACCAGGAGGTCTACGGCAGCTCCAACGTCAACGGCGGCGGCGACACCGTCACGGTCATTGATTCCTGCGAGGGCGAGGTCGTCAGCTTTGAGAGCTGCGTGCGCCAGGCGCGGATGATCGTGGATTCCGACGCCTGCACCGCCGAGTGCAAGCGGGGGAAGTTCGAGGGCAGCGACGACTGCGCCTCGACCTGTGCTGCGCCCATGACCGTGCCGTGGTACGCCCAGGGCGCCGTCAAAGATACAAGCGGCAAATGGACGTTTCCGAACTTGAATACGCTCTTTACCGGCATCACGACGACGGGACTGCAGCGCGGCTCGAGCCGCCACACCACGATGGCAAGCACCTTGCACAAGCAGGAAACCGCCTCAGCCGTCAGCACCACCGACTCGGTCAACTGGCGCGATGACGTCACCCGCAAAGTCGTGTATAAACCACTTGGCGACACAAGCGGAACCCCCGTGACGCAGTCGGTCACCACCACGCCTAAAGATGAGCAGAACAGCACGACCTGGACAACCCCCTGGTAACCCAATGCGGAACTTAGCTCGGACACTCCGCACTCCACACTCCGCACTCCGCATGCGGAGGGGTCAAGCATCGCTGGAAATGACCGTCGCGCTCATCGGGGCGCTTCTTTTGTTGTTCGGTAGCTTAAAAGTTTTCTTATGGATCAATGAACGGCTGGTGAAGCGACAGGTCAGCTATGAAGACACGCGGGTAGCCGCTGGGAGTCAGGATTCCCTGAAGCTGTGGGAGGAACCCACGGAGCCGCTCAAGATCTTCAATGAGTGACGCAACATGATCCGTCTTCTCAGGAAGCTGCTTTCTGTTGCGAATCTGAGGCGCAAGCGGGCGCAGGCGCGAGGACAGATTGCGACCGTCCTCCTGCTGGCGATCGTCGCGGTGTTGCTCTTCACCCTCATGACTGCCAACCTCGGGCAGGTGTCGCTCGTCGCCACCAACGCCGCCAACGCCTCCGACTCCGCCAGCCTCTATCTTGCCAGCCAGCTCTCGACCAAGTCCCACCAGTTGTGGGAATCGCTGGGGCATAAGACCCAGAAGTGCCAGAAGAAAGGCTTCTTCGGATCGCTCTTTGCCATCATCTTTGCCATCGTCATGATCGTCCTTCAGCAGTATGAGTTCCTCCCGGTAGCGTTCGCCCCTACCACTACAGGTGCTATTGCCGCAGCGTTTGGCTCTACCACAGCTCCAATAGTCGCTGCGGGTGCCATAGGAGGTTTCGTCGGTGGCGCAATTGGAGGTGCCGTCACCGGCACCAATCCGTTGATCGGCGCCTTGCAAGGCGCCTTGATTGGCGCCTCGATTGGCTTTGGGGTAGGCTCAGCGCAGAACCTTGCTGCCAGTTTTGCGAGTTCCGCAGGAACGAAAGCAGGGGCTGCCGCTGCGGCCGTCGGAACAGGGAGCGAGTTTGAGATCGCGTTGGCCTTCGCGAAGGAGTTTAACGCATTCATGGCCTCCTACGCTGCACCCTTTGCCATCGGTGGTGGCGCCTTCTCTGCCGGCACGAGCCTCTTCAACTCGGTCATGTCGGATCTGGCGAAGTCGGATGCCATCGCGGCGGCTGCCAAAGCCTTGAGCGGGCTGCCGGAGACATTGCGCATCCAGCAGGGCGTCATCTTCCGCGCGCTGTCCGAGACCGTGGATGACCCGACGAAAGTCCAGGATGTCCATGACGCGGATGGCGACGGTGACACCCAGGAGCAGATTCCCCGATTCCTCTCATGGTGGGATCAACGGGTGAAAGCCTTAAAAGACAACATCCCCACGATGGCGGACACCGTCAGCCAGTTTGTCAACGGTCCGATGACGACCTTTCACGACGCCGCGGAGGCGACCTATAAGAAACCTCCTGATCCAGGCATGTTCGCCAGGCAGGAGGTGGAGGGCAGCGGGATGGAGGGCAGCGACGGAGAGCTGGTGGACCTGGCGCGCCGTCTTGAAAATGCCGGCCACCCGATCTCCTTCTGGGCGCCCGGACCGACCGCGGCGCAGATTGACGACTCCGAGTGCGAGGAATCCGCCTGCGACGCAGCCCCCCTGCCCCCCGGCTGGGATGAGGTGGACGAGACCATCGAGCGCCTCCAACAGCTTGCAGGGACCGGCGGAGCAACCGACGAAGACAAAGGCATGATTGACAACCTCAAAGATCAGACCGTCACCCACAACACCGCGACCTGGGAGTCCTGGTCCAAGCTGTTCTATGACCCCGATCCCCAGGAGACCGATGACTTCTATGACGAAGCTGCTGTGCTAGTCAACGGCGGCGTCTTCGAAGGGGAGTCGTTCAAGGGGATCAAAGCGTGGAAGGAGGAGCTGCAGAGCGTGAAGGTGTCGCTGCCCCAATGCCAGCCCCAGTACGACGAGGAGGACGACCAGCTCATCGGCGTGTCCAACCCGCCCTGCCAGGATCTCGCGGGGAGCCTCCTGGGTGAGCCCTTTGCGACGTCCGACGCGGATTTCGCCGACGAGTTCGTCCCTGTGGAAACCAAGCTGAATCAACTGGTTTCGGACATCGAGAGCTTCCGCCCGGCGTCCAAAGATTTCGTGACCACCATGACAACGCTCTCCGAGGGGATCACGACGGACTTCGGTGGCAAGAACCCCGCCGGCTACGCGTGGAGCGATTCGCGCGGGGACCTGTCGGTTGAGGTCGAGGTGGGACCCTTCAAGGTCGCCCGGACGAAGAAGAAATCCAGCTTCAAGAAAATCTGCATCGTCCTGAAAGACTACGCCGACGACGGCTCGCGAAGCTGGGTGAAGATCACCCGGCAGGACCCGGTGCGGGATGCGGGGTTCTGGCGCTGGAACGACTACGGCGGCAAGACGGCCAAGCTCTCGCGCTCGGCGTACAGTTTTAACTTCGTGAAGATTGCCGGGACGCAGTGACCATGCGCATAGATTCGCCTGAGCTCAAGTATATCGCAGTGACGCTGCTCGTCGTGGTCGCGCTGATTGGCGCGCTGCGCCTGACCAGGAGCGACGTCGCCCGCTGCCGGGAGGTCTTCCAGGACTTGGCGCGGGGAAAGCGCTCGGTGCAGCAGCGCATTGACTGGGGGCAGCTCCACGCCATAGGGGTCAACGTGGGCGCCACCTATGCGGGTCTGCCGGATGAAGGGGCGAGGGTGACCTATCGGCGGCTCTTCGTCGAGCATTTCTCCAAGGGATTCCTGCAGACGGGGGCGAGGCTCGATGAGTTTGTGCGCTGGCGCGTCCACGAGCGGACACCCGAGCAGGTGGTGGTCGCGGCGGACTATCCGGCGAAGCAGAAGACGCTGCTGCTGACGATGGCTGTTTCAGGGAAGAAGCTCGAGGGCATCCAATGGCAATGACCCAGCGGGGGGGTCAAACGGCAGTGGAATACGCCGTCTTGATCGTGGTCGTCGTGGCGGCGCTGCTGGCGATGGCGGTGTACGCCAAGCGCGCGCTGACGGGGAAATGGCGCGAGGTCGGCGACACCTTCGGCTACGGCCGCCAGTATGAACCGGGTGCAACAGCAGTGAGTCAGTGATGATAAACCTGATGCTCGAGTGGCTGATCTATCTCTTGGCGATGGGGGCGGTCATCTGCGCCGCGTTCATCGCGTATCCGCTCATCATGCGCGCCCTGACCCGTTCCGCCAGCCGGATTGAGCAGTTCCAGCAGGGCAAGGTGGAGCAAGCCACCAAGGCGCTGGATGACATCTTTGTCGAGGTCAAGCCCCGGTGGCTGGCGCTCGCCTACGGCGTGGGACCCGTGACGGCGGGACTGCTGGTGTTTGTCCTGACGGACAACATGCTCTTTGCGCTGCTCGGGGCGGTGGTCGGCGTGATTCTTCCGGACGTCTGGGTCAGGCAGACGCGCGCGATCCGCAAGCGCACCTTCCGCGCGCAGCTCGTGGATGCGCTCTTCATCCTCTCCAGCAGCCTGCGGGCCGGGCTCTCCCTGACGCAGGCGTTTGAGCAGTTGGAATCGGAGATGAGCCCGCCGGCATCGCAGGAGTTCGGCCTGATGATGAAAGCCCACCGGCTCGGGCGCACGCTGGACGAATCGCTCCAGCGGTTGAACCAGCGCATCCCCTGTGAGGAGCTGGAGCTGATGACGACCGCGCTGCTCGTCGCGCGGGAAACCGGCGGCGATGTCACCGGCATCATCGGCCAGCTCATCGCCACCATCCGGGAGCGCAAGAAGCTCAGCGAGAAGGTGGTCACCCTGACCCTGCAGGGACGGCTGCAGGCCTACATCATGAGCTCGGTGCCGCTGGCGTTCTTTTTCTTCGTGCGCGCCTTCAACCCGCGGTACTTCGAGCTGCTCCTTGTCAGCGAGACTGGCAAGACCATCCTGGCAACGGCAATCGGGTTGTGGCTGGTGGGGATCTTCCTCCTGTTCCGGTTCAGCCGAGCGGAGGTCTGAGGCGATGGTGACGGTGATCTACCTGGCGATGTTCCTGTGTGTGGCGGGGGTGGCGGTGGCGTTGCTGCCGCAGCCGCAGGTGGATTTTCCCCGGTTGACCGAAGGACAGTTGCCGCCCAGCCGCCCGCTGGAGGCCCCGTTGATGGGCGCCCGCCGCGGATTCCTGCGGGCCCTCCTGTCGCTCGTGGGGCGGTTGGTGCCGTGGATTCGAAAGCGCGAGGAACGCCGGGGGCAGCTCGTGGATACCGCCTCGAACCTCACGACGGAAGAGTTTGAAGGCATCAAGGTCCTCGCGGCAGGCGGCGGAGCGTTGCTGGCGATGGTGATTCTTCAGGAGCTCCGAGAGGTGACGCCGCTGTGGGTGATGGCGGCGGCGGTCCTGGGGTTCGTGATGCCGGATGCCTGGCTGCGCGCCCGGCTGGCGCGGCGGCACAAGGCGATGATGAGGCTGCTGCCGGAGATCATTGACATCCTGGCGTTGTGCGTGGGCGCGGGGCTGGATTTTCTCGGGGCGCTCAACAAAGTCGTGGCGGTCAAGGATTGGAAGCGCGAGCCGCTGAGCGAGGAGCTCGCTGCGGTCTTACAGGACATCAAGCTGGGCAAGCGGCGGGGGGAAGCCTTGCGGGCGATGGCCAAGCGGGTCAAGATGCCCGAGATGACGTCCTTTGTCCGCACGCTGATCCAGGCGGACCGCATGGGCACCCCCATCGGGGAAGCCCTGGCCATTCATGCCGAGGACCTGCGGTTCCAGCGGTTCACCAAAGCCGAGCGGCTGGCGCTCAAAGCGCCTATCAAGATTCTCATCCCGCTCATCTTCTGCATCCTGCCTAGCGTGGCGTTGATCGTGGGCGCGCCCATCTTCATGCAGTTCGTGCAGCAAAACCCCTTCGGGAGATGAGGGTGTTGGTGAGCGATGCGCATTGACCGCTGGCTCCAACTGAAACGCACGAAGGCGTTCTGCATCAGCCTGGCGATGCTCTTCGCCGCGGAGCAGTGCGTCTGGGGCGCGGACCTCAACCTGCTCCACACCCTGCAGCTCTCCGGCGAGCAGCAGCGCCAGCTCGACCAGGCGCTCTCTGCCGCGGTCCTGACCATCTACCAAGACCTCTACAGCCGCGAACCCTCTTCCGAAGAGCTGCGTGAGGCGCTGGAGTTCCTGCGCCGCTCGCCCCAACTGGCTCACTTGGTGGAACGGCTCAGCCAATCCCCGGAATCCCGCTGGAGACTCCGCCAGCTCAACCCCGAGCGGATCAAGCAGCGCAAGGCGGAAGCCGCCCAGATTTCGCAAGCCGTCAGCCGCACCGTCGGCGGCTTCCTCCGCGACGTATTGCACTCATCACTCATCACTCATCACTCATTACTGGTCATTACACCCACCCTCACCCTCCAACCTGCCCCGATAGTTCTGGCACAACTTGACGAGCCGGCAATTCAGTCCATCGAATCCTGGCTCCGCCAACCCGATACCCTGTGCGCCAACTGCGCCCCCAACGCCCTCGCTCCCTTACTGGGGATGGTCGGCGTGAACGTCTCCCGTGAGACCCTCACCGCCCAGGCGTTTCTCCTGGACTACCTCAGTGGGAATGCGGAATTCGGAATACTCCGCACTCCGCACTTCGAAGGTCCGTTGTTCATCAGCATGGATACCGTCCAACGCCTCGCCCAAGCGTACGGCTTGACGCTGAACGCCGTCGAGCTCACCAGCGACGAGCTCCTCCTGCTGAAGTACCCCATGATTGCCGCCCTGGACCTCACGCAGGACGGACAAGCCGACCACTACGTCGTCGTGCAGGACGCCAATGAGGCGCGGGTGGTCTACTACGAATCCGACGGCACGCGCGAATCCCTGCCCACGCATGAGTTCCTACGGCTCTTCACCGGCTTTGCCCTCGTGGCCTCAGCCGACTCGTATGGGCGACTCTTGAATCAATCCCAAACGAGGACCATCGCTGGCGGAAGGTCCCGCCGGCAAGAGCTTCCGGACCTCGACAAACTCTTTGAGGAGCCCTCGCTTGGCGACACCTTGATGTCGGTCGGGATGAGCCTTGCCTCGGCGTATTTTTCGCCGATGGGCTCCGGTGATTTCCTGTCGAATTTCGGCAGCTCGGCGCTGTACTCCCAAGTCAGCCAAGGCGCCACCCACCTCGCCGTCCGCACCTTCGGCTGGAGTCCCGGGGCGGCTCAAATCTTCGGCTATGGCGTCACCGGCGCGTTGAGCGGAGCGACCACTGGCGCCTATCAGTCAAATTACCGGTGGAACAGCGACTCGTGGCTAGGGAGTACCATGGGGGGGTGGTTTGACATTCAGGCATATCCCATCTCCACAGGGGCAGCCATGGGAGCCCTCAAGGGTGCCGCGATCGGCGGGGGCTCGCTCCTCGCCTACGAAGCCCTCAAGGACACCAGCTTCTACGAGAGCAATCCCTTTGTGGCACGGCAGATGACGTCGCTGGTGGGAGGGGCAGGGGGCTACCTCGGCTTTTACGGTCTGACCTCGCTGGCCGGCATTGATCCCGCAATCACCGTTTCGAAAAGTTACGTCGATGCGCAACAGGACTTCAAACTCGGGAACGCGACGCTGGCAAACCTCACCCTCATTCCGGAAGCCTTTGAAAAGCAGGGGGGCTATCAGGTGTGGGCCTCGCAGGCATTTGGGGGCGCTCTTGGCGGGTTGTACCTGGCATTCTCCGATCCTGCCTTCCAGACCAGCCTGGTGTCTCAGGGCATCGGGCTCGCCGCTGAGTACGCCGTACCCAACTCCAGATATTCCCGCCTCTTGGGTCAAAGTGCTGGCTCCCTCGGCGCAGCCGCCTTGGGGTATGGAAGCGTCGGGTGGCCTGAGGTCCTCAGGGACGCGGCGATCTCCGGTCTCTCATCACTCGCCCTACAATCCCTGGGCGGCGGATTCGACCGCAACACGGGCAAGAACAACTGGGGGCTTACGCCCGTCCAGATGGCGGCGGTCGAGTATGCGGGGACCACCCTCCTGCGCGCGACATGGGACAGCGGCGCGGGATGGTACAGGGGGTCGAATGATGCTCTGTCGTCCACCTTCACCGACTCCCTTGGTCGCAACCTCAGAAACCTCTCCCTGGACTATGCGACCTTCGGCAGGACCACCCCGGCTTGGACGCGCGGGGCAGGCGGCTGGGTGGAGGCGCAGTACATCGAGAAGCTCGCCCAGGTGTCCGGCATCGCCAACTTCAAAGCCAATGCCGACCACGCCATGCAAACCACCGGTCAGTCCTGGAATCAATTCGTCAAAAGCGGTCGGCTGGATGACATCCTGCCCTCTCCGGCATTCTCCCTGGTGGACTATACGGCTTCCACCCTCCACTCCGCCGCCGTTGAGAACCTGGCGTTTCCGATGAGAGACTTTGCCTCACGGATGCTGCCGCAAACGCCGCCTCAGTCAATTCCCTTTAAGGATGGTACGATCGGCAAGCTCCAGGTCGCCGGAGCCACCTTCGGTCCTCCTGGAGGATCAGACCTCGTGGTGAACAGCTACGCGCTCTACAAAGACGGTCAGGAGCTTGGTCAGTATGTTGGAGTTGACCCGAAAACAGGCACGATCCGCGTCGCTGGCGACATCGAGGGCGATGCTGTTCAGTACTATGATGACCAGGGCAAGCTGACCGCAGCCATCACCGAGACGGGCATCCTGACGCCCCAGGTCGCCGGCGCGACCTTTCGTTCGCCAGTAGGGACTGACACCTTCACCGTTGACACCTACGAGCTCCGTGACTTCAGCGGCACCCCGTTGGGGCAGTTCATCGGCTTCGATGCCCAGGGCAAAGTCCGCGTCGCCGGTGACCTCGAAGGCGCCCAGGTGCGGTACTTCGATCAGGCTGGTCAGCTCACTGCGAACATCTCTTATGACACGACTGCGAAGGAGTTCCTGGTTACTCACCTGTTTAGCAAGAACGCGACCTTGGCGCTGGAGGACACCTCAATCACAGGCGCCCTCTGGCAGACTACTGACCTTGCGGGCAACGTCATAGGAAGGGCGATCTACAACGACGACCAGCTCGTGGCGACCATCAGCCCTGATAACCGGGTGGTCACGCCCGAGCTGAAAGGCGTGCAATTCAACATCCCCAATGAAGGGACCGCGACGCTTGACATCCACGCGGTGCATGACCTCGTCAGCGGCAAGCGCCTCGAGTCTGTGGCGGTTGATCCGAAGACCGGTCAGACCAGAGCCGGTTGGGGACCTCAAGACGCCTCTACCGCGTTCCATTATCCAACGCCGACAGGAGGCTTGCGCATTGATCGCGTGAACGTTGACCCCGACACCGGAGAGATGGGTCCAGTGGGCATCAAAGCCTACTTCGACGAGCACAAGCGACTGCTTGGCGTCGTTGACTCAACCACGCCCGAGCACCCTGTCACGCGGATTGCGGCTGCCCAGAATGAGATTACTGAGCCAGCCAGACAGCTTGGATTCGAAGATGGCGAGGTGTTCGACATCCACGTCGGTGAGGATTCCGTGAAGCCGATCACGCAGGTCGCTTCCCGGGAGGGTCTTGGACAGTATGTCTTTAACTATGCGAGAGACACAGCTATCTTTCAGACAGAACCAGGCGCCTCAACCCAAAGCCTCGTGAAGCAGCTCTTGGGTCCTGAGGTGATAGTCCCAGAATCCGCCAGCGCGACCGTCGTCTTTGACAAAACCGGCACCCCTGTCGTCCTCCTCCCGACGCCGCAGGCTGAGCAGCCCATGCGGGTGTTTGAAGTCAATTGGCAGGAGGAAAGCCCGCTCGACCTGATGAAGCGATTCATCGAGGAAACCAGTCAACCCTCAAGCACCGGATCGCCACTGAACCTCGAGTCCGCCGACCTGACCCTCCAGCAGAAGCCGGTGGGCAACGACATCACCGGAACGTCCCAAGCCAAGGCGGCTTTGGTCGAACTCATCCACTACGGCATGGGACCGGAGGGCATGACCGTCTTCACAGGCAAAGACGGTCAGCAGCGGCTTGCCAGTTTGGAGTCCAAGACTCCAGAAACTCATATCTATCGGTTTGCGGATGATGGCAGCAAGGTGGGCATTAACCCTACGAGCGGCACAGTGGTCTTCGCCGAAGATGCAACCGGTAAGCGGTTCCTAAACGAATCGGGCAAGCTCACAAGGCTTGAGCTCAATCCAAGACAGGCAGAAACCCTTGACTTGCAAGGTCGAGGTAACCTTGAACTGAAGGCTGGCGATGCTCCAGCGACCTTCACCGCTGATTCCAAAGGTCAGCTTCGCCTCATCGAGGGTACTGCTACAGCCACCGGACCCGATGCCTTCACCCAGAACCTCTCTGTAGCCACTGGAGATGCCCTAGTCGGTAAACCCCTATCCCAGCAGACGCAGGCGTCTACGTCGTTGGTGCGCCAGTTCCAGCAGGAATTCAATGACAAGGGCTATCCGGCGGTGTTTGGTGTGGCACCCCTCGCAGTTGACGGGATAGCTGGTGAGCAGACCAAGCAAGCAGCCCAGCTTGCGCTAGGGCGTGAACTGTCAGTCATCAACGCGCAAGGTGAGCAAGCGCGGTTGACAGCGGACAAAATGGTGGAGTACGTCAGGCAGAATCCAGGGAAACTGTCAGCGCTGACCAATCCGTTCATTTCACCGGAAGAAAAGGCTGCGGCGTTGCGTGAAATAGAGGGGACGCGTTCGCCCACATTAGATATGCGGGAGCGGCGCCTCCAGGGGCTCGCTACCGCAATTCAGAAGGGTGACTACGAACAAGCCTTGGTCGGTCGTGAACAGTACAAAGTTGCTGTAGCGCTATCGTACAACTTAAATGCGTTAAAGAGTCTCGATTCTCTGAAGCCGGTACCAGACGACGTTCGACCAATGTTGGAGTCGGCTGAGCGCAAGTTAGTGATTGGAGATATTGCTGGATCTCAACTTGAATTAGGCAAGGCAAAATTGGCAGCTCAAGTCAATGACACGATCCGCAACTATATCCGTGTTCTTGATGCGCCGATTCAGACAGAATTTGACGTTGTACGCAACAATATCTATGCAGGATATGAAGCAGCATCTGACGTTATCAGTAACTCTATCAGTACGATCCCTGGTCTTGAGACGTCCCGTGATCGTGATACGCCGCTTGGAGCTCGGGGCGACGCAGCTCCGGACCGGATAGAACCTTACCTCAAGGTCCTGGAAGGTATTAAGGCAACGCTTGCCGATCCGGATCTGACACCTAACGGGCTTCGGGTGGCTCAGGAGAAGTTTCAGCAAGTTCAGATCTTGGTCCAGCGTGATCAATCCAGAGATCTGGCTGACGCAAACGCATGGGCTCGTGGATACGCAACCCTGTTCGACCAAGCACTTAATGACGTTCGAGCTGGGACGTTTGACTCCACTATGAGTAAATACGGGGGACCGATAAACAAACTCTCCTACAGCGAAGTTAGGGATCTATTTGGCAAAGCGCTTGCTGGTGATCAGGCGGCTCAAGAAATAGGCAGACTTGGACCCGACCTTACTGCTGTCAATCAAGCACTTCGAGACGCGATGCCCATGGAGCAAAAAGCTTTCATGGCTGCCCACCACGGAACTCTGATGGTGGCTGCAAGGTCGGCAGGCGCAGGACTTGCGCTAGGACCTGCTGCTTGGTTCGCGCCTTTGTCCACTGGGATCAGCGCTCTTCTTTTAACTAGCACCTTAGGAACTCAGTCTCTTGCTCAAGCATTCGAGACGAGCATTCGAGAACAGTCTGCCTTTGACGAAGCACCCGTTAAACAAGCAATGATAAAAATGGCTTTTGATACCGTGAATCTGTGGAACGTTGGGATTGGTTACTTTTCAGACGCCCGGCTCTTTTTCATCCCAAGTCTTCTCTTTAGCTATAAGCCATATGTCAGTGAGGGGAGTTTTGCTAAGAGCTACGAGGTTCCGCTTGCCATCGCTGCGACTTTTGCAGCAGCAGGCTTCAGCTTTCCGACATACGAAGCGGGCAAGACGATACCTGGGGTGCTCCGTGAGGCATATCAGCAAGGGAGTCGTACCCCGGTGTGGGGCAGTGAAGTTCTGGGTGGTTTTAGGGAGATATTCGGATCGGGTGGGCCGGCAGCAAAGACGTCATGGCGCAGCTTGACGTTGGCTGAGGAAACGGCAGGGCTTAGCAAGAGCGCTCAAATGGTCATGGCGCCATCCCAAACCGCCACCTTGGCTGCGGGCATCATGAGGGATGCTGCAATATTTAACGCAGGGGTTGGTCTTGTTACTGGTGGACATTCTGCTCTGGACTTGATGTATCAAACCATCACCGATCCAAACATGAAAGCCTTCGCTTTAGCAGCACCTTTCCTCACCCCCATCGCCTCTCCTATTCTCCAGAGAGCGCCAATAGCCGGGAGAATTGCTAATCTGTTTGAGAAGGGCAACGAAACATTTTTTGCCGAAACGTTGGGACGTGGAGTTCTGGCTAGGGCAGAAAGGTATTTCGTTGAAGAATTTATAAAAGAACCTTTGATATCCAAGTCGGTACTGATGTCTCAGTATTTACCTGATGGCGCTCGCGAAATAGCTGAAGAGCTATTTGATAGGACTCCAAACATCAGCTCTCACATAAGTGGAGCAACCAGCAGAACGTCAGGAGTGCCCTTCCACAACTCGATGGGTGTGCTGGGAGTGCTGCAGGGTGGACAGTTCCAGGAAATCCCGACTGGCATAACTGAGCCGAAGATTCTCTACGGAGCAAGTGGGGAGCCGGTTCGGATGCTCATGCCGGGTGAGGCGGCTTCGGTGGACGTCAGTGCCCAACAGACACCGGTGACGCTCGTGAATGAGCTTGGCAGGCCGTTTGGTCAGGAGCTTGCTCAGCCTGTGACGCTGTTCGGTACTGACAATCAACCGGTAACAGGATCACCCATTGACGTCGCTGCGTCTTCACCAGCGCTGTTCGATGCGTCTGGAAACCAACCCCTTACTGAGCCGGTCAAGGTCTATAGTCCAGGCCAGTTGTTTGACGCCTCTGGCAAAGAAGTCGTTCCCGCTCCTGTACTAGCTGAAGTAGCTTCAGACATTAGAGCGAAATCATTCCCAACAGTTGACCAACCATTGACGCCCCCTGCGGTTGTGGACGTCGCACTGTTGCCTAAGACATTTGTGCAGGAACATCGGCTCACTAGCCCGGTTACCGTTGACCGCTGGACCTATGACTCCACGAGCAATCTCTACGAGGCGCAAGCGAACCTCCCAGGTGCCAGCGCACCACTGACGTTCCAGTTCAACCCTACGAGTGGTCCGAGGGTTGACACCATCCAACTTGGTGACACCACGTATGACCACACTGGAATTTCCCGCATCTTCGAGCCTGGTCTGCATCAGTTTGGTGATCGCGTCTACGCCTTTGAGACACCACTGAAGCTGCCTGTCGCCAACGGCACACCTAACCTGACCACGCTGCCACCTTCGATTGTTGATGTGACCCCGCTGATGGGCTTGCTGCCAGCGAATCTGCCGACTGAGCTGCGCAACGACCTGGCGCTCAAGCTAACGCGCCATGAGGGCAACGTCGCCGAGATTTTGAACCGACCTGAGCTTGCCCTTCAGGACCGGACGCTCATCATGACCTATTTTGCAATTCAAGACCTTATTGACCCAGCTCAACTCAAACCGGCAGAGGAATCGAAGCTCGTGCAGGCTGTCCATGACCTGGTCGGTCAGGGGATTCCGAAGATTCCTGTCCGCGAGCTGGCGACACGATATGCTCTTCCTATGAGATCTGAGGTGCTTGCCACTGATACCATCCTCCTCATTCCCCAGTTCAAAACAGCGACCGGCGAACGCTCGCCTCCGCCTGCAGCCGGCGCTCAAGTGATCCCCCTTCATACCGTGCCTTCATTCGGGGCTGCCCCAAGCGCACCAGAAATGCAGATAGCCGCCAGCGCTGAATCAGTCCCCTTGCCGCAGCTACCTCGTAAGCAAGAACCCCTCATCGAAGAGCCCATTACAGAGCCAGGTGTACCTCCTCTGTCAACTCCCATCCCAACACCTAGCCCTCTTTCATGGCAATCTCGCGTCAGGGGTACATTGCGCCACGGCAGCAGCTACCTCCAAACCGAACGACCGGTGGAGACGATGCTGGGAAGCGGCTTGGCGCTGTCGGCGCTGAGTGTGTTCCTGACCGGTGGAGCGACGCTGCCGCTGGTGGCGACGGCTCTCGCGACGGGAGCGGCGGCGTTCTTGAAGCAGGCTCAAACCGAAACGCCTGCCGTCGTGCCGCCCGTGGTGGAGCAGGGCGAAGAGCCTATCCGGAAGCCTGCGGAAGTCGTGAACCTCGCTGAGTGGCGAGCGCGCCTGATGCGAGGCGCCAAAACCGTTCCTGCCCAAGCCTGGAAGATCGCGGCTGGGATTTTTGGAACCCTGACCCTCTCGGACTGGACGAAGTGGTCCGGCAGGGTGGGGCTGTTCGCAGTGGCAATGGTGCTCGGGTTCCCAGGAGTCGTGTTGGCGCATCAGTTTCTCGCAAAGGCGACGGGACTGTTGGCAGCTCCGGAAGCATGGACGGCGATCAAAGCCTCTGAGAATACGCTCTGGGGTATTGCGCGGGATGTACTACGAGCCAACGGGATCGAGCCGACGAACACCCAGATTGCGAATCTGGTCAATGAGATCGCTCAGCACAACGGCATCGCGAGCCCCGACGTCATCCGGATCGGCCAACAGATCGACGTTCCAAGCCAATACGCGACGCCGGAGGCCATCGCCCAGCTCACTGGTCAGACTGTTCCGGCTCCTCAGCCACCTGTGGCAGAAACGCCCGCATCGGCTGTTGAGCAGGCCCCACCGACTGCGGAGCAGGTCGCGCCTCCTGCCCAGGTTCAACCGGCTGCGGGAGAACAGCTCCAAGAGACGTCGTCTGCGGCGCTATCCGCCTGGCAACAGGCGCTGGATGGGCTGACCGTGAATGCGGAGTGGCTCAGCAGCGCGTTCCTCATCCTCGCCGGCGTAGCAATCCTCGGCATCGCATCGCTCCTCATCTTCCGCTGGTGGTCCCGCCGTCGCTCGCAGGTTTCCCAGCCCGTTGCCGAGCCGAAATTTGTCGAGCCAGACGAGGCGATCCCAGTTGAGCAGCCAACCTCTGGCCGGATCATTATGTTAGATGACCAGGCCGTTGGTGAAGTCAAGCAGCCTGGAGACATCAAGGAGGTTGAAGGCCGCATCTTGTATGGTCGCCTTGAGCAAGAGCGGGTTCAGCTCATGCAGCGGTATTTGGCTGGTGATCAATCTGTCGAGGCGCGAATCCGCAAGCTCGAAGCACAGCGCAATGACGCCTTGGATCAACTCAAGGTGGCTGCCGAACAGTATGACGATGACGTGCTCCTGAGTTTGCTTAACCCGGACGGACAGCAACGGTTTGCAGTGGGCCAGCAGATCTCGCGGGATGAGCGGGGCGGCCGCAACGTGATTGGCGAAATTCTCGAAGCACGCAGAGCCACAGAAGAAGCGGCCAAGCAGCAGGCGCGCGATGCCATCTTGAGCGACGTGGATCAGGCGATTTCTGCCAGCACGGAAGCGTGGCAACTTGAACAACACAAGCGAACCTTCCTGGACAATGTCCTTGACCCTGCCAAGCTCGCCAGCCAAGAGTTCACTGATGACGAGGTGGCAGCGCTTCGCCAGGAAGTTGTGCGACGCTTTGAGCAGGCCGGAGAGCGGCTCATTGTGACGGAGGCCAAAGCAGAGGAAGCCGTCGCGCAGAAGTTGGCCGAACGACAGTTGGCTGAGTCAGCTCTCGAAGAGGTTTTAAAGACACGAGAGGTTTACTATCGCGCCTTTGATGAGCGAAAGACCCTGGGGCTCCAAAAGGTCGAAGAAGCAGGAGAGCCTTATCGACAAGCGCAGACGGAAGCTGCTCAGGCATGGCTGCAGAGCCGAAGGGAGGTAGTCCGTCATCTCCTTAGGCTCTGGGTACCTCTATGGAAGACAGGACCTAGGGAAGGAGAAACGCCTGAAGCGAAAGTTGAGCGTCTCACGAATACGTTGTTAGAACGGTTCGAGCGTATCGTTCAGTCTGGCCGATACAGCAACGAAGACGCTTTGCACTTCTTAGATCAACTTGTTCGAGCTAGGACTACTTTTGAGCGGGAAGGTTTGGCTGAAGAACGGGCGCTTGTTGAACGGCACATCCAAGACCTGATCGCCATGATTGAAGCCGTTTCGGATGGCACTGTCTATTGGGAAGGCAATCTCGTCGGTCAAGACTTCAACAAGCTCTTCAAAGCGGGCCTTCCTGTGGCCATACTAGGGGATGAGGCCGAAGGACAGCAGCCTCCTTACACGATCACAGTGGTGACTTCGTCAGGGTTCAAGGGCCGTCGAGAATACATTGGTGATCAAGAGGTCAGCGCTCAGGTAAGCGTACGTGGCACGGCACCTGCCGAGGTCAAAATCGGACCGACCATCGAAGCCAAAGAAGCCGCCAAACCAGCAGAGGTAGAGGAAGCCGCCGCGCCGACCGACGGCGAAGCCAGCGCGGTGCGGGCCGATGCCGATATTGTGAGAGTTCGAGTTGAGGGCTCAAAGGTTGTCACTGTAGCAGAAGCGTTGGAAGCTGCCAAAGAGCGTGGAGTTGTCACGGAAGAGGTGATCAACCGGGTGTCTCAGGGAGCATACCGAGTTGAAGTAGAAATCCAGCGGAGGGACGGTTCCGTTGGAGCGACGATCGATGCCAGACTCATGGGTGGACTCGAATATGGAGTGGCCCCAGGCAGTTCCATTATCCTTACTCCAACAGCGCCCACCGCCAAGGAGCCACGGCCGGGTGGGCTGGAAGGACAAGCTGGGTTTGCGCTGGTCGAGGTCCTGCCGGGGGTGGCAGGAGGCGTGCTCGTCAGTATCGCGCTCTACCCGCTGATCGGCTGGCTCGGAGGACTGGCAGGCTTGGCGGTGCTGGGAGGGCTGTGGTTGGTGGCGTCGCGGATTCGGGCGCCGGCGGAAGAGAAAGCGTCAGGGCTTGCGGTGGGCGTGCCGCGCCTGTCGGTCTTGGAGCCAGACGACGGCGGCGATGGCCAGCGCGAACAGGACCATGCCTCCGAAGATGATATACAGGCCCACTTCTCGTTGTTCGATCATCTTCGCTCCTTATTGAGCCACGTGGCAACGCTGTACAGGATCACCAGCATCCCAATGCCACTGATGAAGATCGTTGGACGAAAGGGAGAAGGAGAAACCACTTGGCCAATTACCACGCTCGCCAGAAAGATGTTCGCTGCGTTGTATAACGCGTTCGCGAGCCCCTTCCGCTGGCTTTCATCGAGCTTCATCAACTCAAGTATATCGCTCGTCTGGAGCCCTGTCAATGTCACGCTCACCCCCACACTCCTCAGCCTTGGCTTCCTGCTCGCCTGGGCCCTCGGCTGGATTCCGGATGTCACGCTCGGCGCCGACGGCTGGCACGGCTCGCTGCCGTATTTTAGCTTTGGTGGGCTGGCGAAGATCATCAAAGAATCCGGTGAGGGTGGAGACAAGTCGACTACGAAGGAACTGGTGTTCACCACGCAAGAAGTCGCAGCTCTGCTCAGAGTCCACCTTAGCACCGTCTACCACTTGATCGACAAGGGTCTATTGAAGGCTTCTAGAATCAGCTCTCACATCATCCGTATCCACCGTGATGCACTCGAGGAGACATTTGGCGCAGGAGCACCTGAGGTGAAGTGGTTGACCGTGGAAGAGGTCGCGAAGCGAGTCAAGCTTCACTATAGAACACTGCTACGTCGGATCCATGCGAAAGGACTAAAGGCGTATCGGCTCGGGGGCGGCGAGGGAGACTTTCGCATCCGCCAGGATGATCTTAACGCCTTTCTCACCGCCAGGAAGACAAATCCTGCGCTCACGCCGCCCGCCGCCAGGAGCGGGCAGACAGGGTCCGAAGTCTTCCCAGGGCCATGGTTCCCGCCGATGCGCTCCGATCCAACGTCGCCGTGGAGGGAGAGGGACCGAGGAGGAGTGGAGTTTGGGGATCTGGGACCTTTCAACGAACCCCCGGCCTCACCCGGGAAGATTGAGCCCAATGATTCCGCCGATGCCGTGGTCGCGGTCCTTGTGCGATGGTCCGAGCAGGGAATCTCGAAGGCCCAGTTCGAGTCGGTCCTGAGCTGGTGGGATCCTGATAAGGAGCGAGAGGAGGAGGCGTTAAGGCCTCAACTTAGGTCTGGGGATCCGCTGACAGGCTGGCTCCTCGGCGCACTCGAGCAATACCAGCAGGAATACCAGCAGGAGCCGACGAACCCTACCTTGGCCGTCGCCGCCAAGACGCTCCGGGAATTCCTGTCCCCCCCGCCTGTGGCCGAGCCGCAGCAGGGCGGCAGGGCGCAGACGAAGGAAGAGGAGGCGCTCGTAGAAAAGCAGAAGCTGGAACAACGGGTCAGGACGACGTTCCATGACCTGGCGATTCCTGTCAACGTGATCATAGGCAGCGTCGAGTTCATCAGGGAGGCGTTGGGCCAGCACCCCGAGGCGAAACCACTGGTTCAGCAGCTCACGAAGCTCATGGGTGAGCTCAACGCCAAGCTTAACCACGCGAGGGCTCGCGTCGTGAAGGTCCTTTGGGAAGAGGCACGCTCCACTCAGGATGCGCGGACACGGCTCATGGAGCTGGTAGATGGGATCAGAACGTCCCTCGAGGATCTGGCGCGCTGGTGGGACCTCCATCAGGATGACCTTCTCCAATACGTCAGGGACACACCAGGCGAGCCTCGCGTTGCGTGGGCAAGAGACCGGATCTCAAAAGTGCTTCCGCAAGCTCGCGAATTGCTCGATCAGGTCCTCGAGGAGGAAGCGCCGACCGAGGTGGATCTGGGATCACTCGTGACGCGCGTACAAGCAGACTTCCCGGCGACCGACTCTCTCACAGTCACCCTTGCTGACTTGCCGCCTGTGCTCCCGCGTGTGCGGGTGAAGGCCTTCGGGCTGCGCCGGGGTCTGTGGAACATCCTGCGCAACGCGGAGGAGGCGGGGGCGACACGCGTGGGAATCCGCCTTACACTCGTTCCCCTCACGCCCATCCCTGGGGCGCCGCCAGGGATCGCGATCGAGGTGGCCAATGACGGACCTGCCATTGAAGAGGGGGTGCTTGCGAAGCTGTTCAAGGAGCAGGTGACCGGTAAGGAACACGGCCACGGCATTGGCATGGACGCGCTTGGCAGGCTTGTGAGGGCATCGGGTGGCACGATCAGGGCGGACAACCGTGAGGGCCACCCGGTCTTCACGATCTGGCTACCGGCCTTTACGCCAACCGTGGGCGGCGGGGCGCCGAGCGGAAAAACAGTAGAGCTCAAGCGCAGCGGGATGGAGGCAGTGAGGCAGTTGCGCGAGCTCTATACCAGAGCGCTTGAGCTGCTCGACCAGCCAACACAACTCCCCGCGCTCATGACTGAAGCCAGCCGCGCGGTGGATCAGATTCTAGTCGGCGAAGCGCGCCGGATGGCGAAGGACCTCCTGAATCCCCTCAGCGGGCTCCAGCTCGCTGTTGAGCTCTCATTGCGGCGACAGAAGGGTTGGCTGCCAGGGGAACGGGAGGGTCTCTCCTCGATGTTGCGCCGGCAACTTGAGGAGTTGGACGATATCAACCGCGCGTTGGAGGGATGGCCGGACGACCAGCCGTTACCCATCGAAACGCTTCGGGAGGGTTTGCCCGCCATACTCGATTGGCGCGCGATCCTTGCCGTCGCGCCGGCGAAAGCCGAGCGTTTCTACCAAACGGCAATCAAAACGGTTGAATCGCTCGCATCCCGTCACAACGTCTTTCGGGAACTGCTTGACTTCACAGAGCGCATCACCCTGGAAGACGCAGTAAAAATTTATGCTGAGACCGTGCGGAGCTATCTAAACGGAGCCTATAAAGATCAAGACCCAGGCGCCCTGATAGCTGCTTCAGACTGGCGTGATGTCTTTGAGAATAAATTGACGCCATTCTCTTCAGATATGCGGCTCTTTGGGGGTCAAGAAACGCAAACGTTCGACAAGAAATCAATAGAGAAAGTCAGAGAGATTGGCCGCGTCGTGATTGCGCTCCATACGTTGAAGAGCAAGATGCAATCCGGAGAGTGGGATCCCGAAGTCGTCAAGAGGGCGTTCGCGAAAGCCGCCATGGAGGGAGCCTTCTTGCAGCATGTGAAGAACGCGTTAACGGACCGCGACCAGCGTGACTGGTCACAGAAGGACTTGGAGGAACTGGCTCGGAGTCTGGGCATTACGGAATTGAAGTTGAATGATCTCATCGACGACCTAGCGGCTCGTCAAGCCATTCCTGTTGAACCTGGTCTGGTCATCCGTATCGAACGCGAGTCAGGAGGGTTCCAAGTCTCGCTCCCGACGATCAACAAAAGCAGGCCATCCTCGACCCGCAAGCGCCTGATGGCCTGGGCGGTCACGAGTGTCGTGATGAGCGCTCTCGCGGCGTGGGCGAAGATGTCTGTCGGCGCTGCCGAACCTGGGACGTTCAGCCAGTTTGTGGGCGACCTCTTGGGGGCTGGGTTCCTCGGCGCGGTCACTGCACTCTTGGCCGCCGTGGTCATGCTGCCGGTGGTGCTGATGGGTCGCCACCCCGCCCCACGCAGAGGAAGCGGCACGCTCGCCGAGCTTTCCGATTGGCTCGCTGGCGATATCCCAAGCTCCATGGATGCCGGCAAGTGGAAGGAGCGGCTCGAGACCTTCAGGCAAGAGGCAGGATACGCTCACGTTCCAGAAGCGGACTTCGTGGAGGCGGTTCAAGGAATCATTCACGAGGACAAGCAGTGGATCCGGAAGCAGGTCGAGTTCCTGAGCCTGTCGGCCAAGGAGGAAGACGCGCGAGGCAGCGCTGCTGAGCGCATTGCTCGCAAAGCCCAGGAGACGGCTCCAGACAATCCGGACGCGCCGACCTATCTGATTCTTCTGACCACCGCAGAGCTGATTGCCGCCGTGCTGTCCCGCCCCGAGCCAGGCGGCAAGGGCATCACGCGCCGCCAGATACTCAGGTCTGCGCTGCTACTAGGAGGGGCAAGGCTACTGGGGCTGCGTTCGCAGGCTCGTGCCGCAGAGCCGCCGCAGAATCCCGCCGACGCGCAAGCGATTCTGGCTCGCATCGTGACGCCCCAGCGGCGCCGTGCCATCGAGCGAGCGGCGCGTCTGTTGGACGTGGAGCCGGAGCTGATTGAAGCCTTCCTTATCGAAGAGGTTCTGTATCGCGAATCAAAGAGTAGATGGGGTCGGTGGTTAGCGGATACGAAAGACCTACTTTCCTCACGGGCGAGCCGGGGGGTGATGCAAGTTAGGATGGACACGATCCTTGGGACAAAGACAACCAGCCGGCATCTCTTGACATTCTTGAAAGAGCTGCGAGCGTTTGGCGAAGACGGGGAACCGCGCACTGACGAAGAGCGGGACGCCCGGGAGGCGCTTCGCGAAGTCATGACGGCGTGGGACACGTATGAGACTGTGGCGAAACCATTAGGGAAGAAGCTGAAAGACTATCTCTACGAGTCAGTTG
Source organism: Candidatus Omnitrophota bacterium (assembly GCA_016206685.1). Classification (GTDB taxonomy): domain Bacteria; phylum Omnitrophota; class Gorgyraeia; order Aquiviventales; family Aquiviventaceae; genus JACQRB01. The sequence continues at coordinate 66,173 of JACQRB010000014.1, forward strand.
CCAAGCTGCTGCTCTACGACCGGTTCAATATCCTGGCAGGGGCGTTCGTCATGCGTATAAAAGCCGGGCAAGATGGAGCGGCAAACAAGGACAAGGGTCCCAGGATCCACTCACGCCACTGGAAGGCGGAGACGCTCGAGCGGGTGGCGAAGTTCTATTCGGGCGCAGAAAAATCAAACCGCGGCAAGCATAAGCTGGCGTGGTACCGGATCCTGAAGCCGGAAGCTCCGAGCCGTCAACGGGTGCCGCAGAAGCGGAAGGTCAGCGTCCCGGACGCAACGGGTAGAGCAGCAGTCGAAAGCGGCCTGATCCTGGCGACGGACTGGAAGGGGCGCAAGGAGGACGAGCTCAAGCAGCTTGATGAGCGGATGGGGCTCACGCCGGAACGGCTGAAGAAACTCCGGGTGCTGAATGCCAACCTGAAGCAGGTCATGTGGGAAGTTCTGCAGATGTATAAGCATGCGCCTAACCAGAGATACCATGTGGAGAGTTTCGCCTTCTTCGGCAGCATCGTGACAGCTTCGCCGGAGGAGTTCCTACGTCGCTTGGATGATCCGGAGCATGATGAGCACGGTCTGCCGACGCACGACGTGGACGTCGCCGTCAATGTGACCCCTCGCGACAATGTTCCCGTGCAACGATATCAGCCAATCTGGTACAGGCGGCGCCGCATCAACGTGGTGACGTCTGGGGTGACGGGAGGGGGTCCATCCGCACTCCTGGACGTGAAGCGGTTGGAAGCTTCCGAGAATTACCTGCTCGAGTTCCTGCGCGAGCGCGTCGCCAGCCTCTCGCCGGAGGAGCGCCTGGCGCTTTTCGATAGAACGGTGCTCGACAAGGTGGCTGACGAACTCATTGCCCACTGGAAGCGACAAGAAAAAGACGGGAAGCCGTTACTCGCCCTGCAGATGGGTCTGGCTACGAGCCCTGGTCTCACCGACAGAGAATCCAAAGCGCTCATCGTCTCTTTGCGCAAGCAGGAGGAAGCCATCGTCCAGATTCTCATGGATATCTATCGGGCTCGGGAGCGCGACAAACTCGGGTGGGAAATGGAGGGACCGTTGACGCAGGTGTTGCATGAGCGCGTGCGCCAGGAAATCAGCCGGGAACTCGCAATGAGTTGGCTCGAACGAAGCCCTGACGCGGTCAACGTCGCCTCTCAAGACTATGTCCGGCAGATTGATCAAGATGATGCGCTCCGTCCGATGCTGACCACGGTGATTTCGCGGTCTGAGAATGTCAAAGACCGATTGGAAGCGCTCGCGCTCATCATGAATACGATGCAGGACAGACAATCGCGGGGAGTCGATGTGTTTGAGCCGCTTTGGGACAACATGATGAAGGAACTCCTGTCGCAAGGCGTCGCTCAGTTGAATCCGCAAGACATCGCGATGGCAGAGCTCATCCGGCTCGAAATCTTTGCAAGCCTCTTGGCTCGCGCCAGAACCCTCAATAGTTCGGAGGCCACGACCGTTCAGGCAACATTCGGGGTGGCCTTTGCCGCGGCGTTTGCCCCGAAGCTCCTCAGTGTCCTGGGATTGAGTGCGCCCATCATCCCCATGATGGCGTGGCCCGTGGCGTTCCTGGCGCTAGGATATGGCATCTGGTTCAAGCGGGCCCTCTTTGGTCAGATTCACCAGGCAGTCAGGGGCTGGTTGGGTAGACCGCCGGTCGTTTCGGGCAAGCTGGATGTTGACGCATTGGCCAGGGAGGTCACTGACTCTCTGGATCTGATCGAGCGAGGGACCATCGAGTTGTTTAGTCTCAAGGAGATGGATGAGGAAGGAGCACGGGCAGCCGCCGCAGCCTACGGCTTGGCTCTCGAGGCACTGCGCAACAGCATCATCGGGGCATTGAAGCGGGACAGACGGCCTTATGACGACAAGATCGTTGATGCGATCCAAGAGCGCGCTGTGCAACTCCTGCGGCCTGGATCTGTTGTCTCGCAGGAGACCGGAGAGCGCTTGCCAAGTTCAGCCAACGGATGGCGGACGCTCCATTCCTGGCTCGTGCCGCTGGTGGGGGCTGGGCTCCTTTCCCTCTACGGCTTCGGCGGGGACTTCTCGTGGGGCTTGGTGGGGCTGACGCTGGCGATGCTTGGCGGGCTGGCGGCGGTGAGCTACTTGGCTTCGACGGCTTCGAGCCGGCTTGCGAACTTCTTCAGGTCGTCCCGCAGCAGTTTGACTTGGAGCTCAAGGGCTTCAAGCTTCTTCTCGATGTCAAAGCTGCACGTCTTGAGGACAGACGTGTCATTTTTCAGCCGGTCGATCTCATCGGTGTTTTTGCGGCCAATCAGCTTGAGCAGATCAATATCTTCGACCATCTGGTTGACCTTCGGTTCCATTCGCTCCACAGACTTGCGAACCCCTGAGAGTCCTTCACCAAATGTCCGAAACTCTCCACGTAACTCTTCCAGCAGGGCGTTGGTCCGCCCGGATTCAGCGCTTGAAGACGGCTTGCGTGCAGGGGACATTACTTCTTCTCCTTCTAGTTCTAGGCCTTTAGACATACACCACCAGCAATCACGTGTCAATCCGAAATTCTTGGGCCTGCTCCTGCGACAGATTGCGGCTGGGCTGCGCAGCCTCTGGGCCGGCAAGGTGAGCCCGGCTCACGCACCGCCACAGCCACAGGTTCGCTCCTGGATCAGCCGCATCAGACCGCTCATCATCTCCTTCTTTGTCATTGCCACGACGCTCTTCCTGCCGACCCTTGGCTGGGCTGGCACCTACGTTGTCCGGCAAGGCGACAGCCTCTGGCGCATCGCCAAAGCACAGCTTGGCGATCCCCTGCGCTGGACTGAAATTCATCAAGCCAATCCGGCGATTATCAATCCGGACCTCATCTTTCCAGACCAACCGATTACCATTCCTGAACCGTCCGGGACCTCAGACGCCATCACCCAGCTGGCTGGTCAGCCAGCCGGTGGAGAACAAGCGCCGTTTGGACCGCAGAGCGTGCCTGACACAGGAGGTCTGGCCGACCTGATCACGCAAGCCATCCAGGCTCATCCGGATGTGTTGCTGGCCATCGGCGCCGTCGGACTTGCATGGCTCGGCTATGTCGCCTACCGCTGGTGGACCCGCCGCCCATCGAACCCCTCTCTCTCGCGTGATCTGCAAATTCGCTGGCTCTGGATGACGTTTGGATTCCGGCAATTCCTGAAAGAGCTGCGACCGCGATTCAACACAGCCTTCGTGGCATTACTGCTCTACGTGCTGACCAGTTTCAACGGGGTGTTAGTGGCTGCCTTCGCAGGCGCATTGTCTTCGACTAAACCCGCAGCTCAAACAGGTCAACTGCAACGCTCGCCGCTACCAGACTTCACGTCTTCTCCGTTATTTATCGCTCCCACCCTCGAGGAGATCAAGTACTACGGCGATCTGCGCAAAGCCATAGGCAAGGTGGAAGAATCCAAGCGCTGGGTCGCCCTCATGGAACGGCTGTGGACGAAGACGGACGGCACGCGCTTCATGTTGACTTCATTGAAGGAAGGAGAACTCTACACACCGGTTCCGGTCGAAGGTGCGGATGGTCCGGACAAACAGTTCGTGACCACGAAGCGGTTCATGGACTTCGTGCGGGATGAGAAGACGGCGTCCCGAGTCTATGCCGCCCCCTCTATCCCGGGACCGCTCGACCTCGCGAAGATCAAGGAAGACTGGCGCCAGATCACCAACCCGCGCGAGCTGGAGCGGGCTCACGAGAAGCGAGAGCGGCTGTACGTGGTCTTCACCTGGCGGGAAGCCGACGGCACGCTGAAGGAAGGCCTGCTGGAAGCCGGCAAGCTCGCCGCCGAGGACACCGAGCGGCTCTCCAAGGCGTTTCTCAACGGGTTGTTTCTGTCGAGCCAATTGCTTGACGTGCTTGCCATCAGCAATCCCCAGGCGCAAGCCAAGGAAATCAAGGCACGGTTTGGCATAGATATAGATGTTGAGGTAGGGAAGCAACCCTATGCCGCGGTGGACGTCAAGCGGGATGAGCTGGGCAACATCACTCAGGTGGTTGGATTCTATCGGGACGATGACATTGAGGTGGAGCCGAATTGGGAGACTAAGCGGGCTGAGCTCATCCTCAAGGAGAAGGACGGGAATAAGAGCCCGCTCAAATTCTGGCCACTTAACAAGGACGAGATGGGGCTGACGTTCGCCAGGAAAACGCCGAATGAGATCGAGCGCGAGATAGGCGTGAGAGCAGGCAAAGAGTACGAAGGGGAGCGGTATGACCTCGAGAAGGACGGTGAGCCATTGGCGCGAGGCGAGATCATCCTCGGTCAAAACTTCCTTGAGTCGCGGCTGGTGGATAACAAGATGGCGCAACTCCTCCTGCACGTGCAAATGGAGTCGTTGCTGCACTCCGTGGACTTTTTGGAGAAGCGAAGGGTCCTGGACCTGATCCTGGTGCCCATCAATATCGGTTTGGCTGTGGCGGGGAAGGGCGTGCCGATTCCCATTAGCAACATCGCCCGGATGGCTTTTGAAGCCCTGTATCATGACAAGCTGAAAGCTGCGACCCCCACGCCGGAGCAACAGGTGGAGTTCTTTGCACAATTCTTGATGGTTCGGCAGAAAGCACAGCGGGCTGGTCAGCGATTGAGCGACGACGAATTCGCACGCGAGAGTGAAACCGCCAAGGAGCAGTGGGCTGCGCTCAAGCCCGAGGAGCAATCCCGTCTGCGCGACGACGCCAAGACGTATCTGGTGGAGCGCTTCAGCGACTTCGATGACGAGCGGTTCTTCCATTTTGTCAGAGCCCAACGGACCGAGCAGACCGCGCGCTTCCTTCTGAACGCCTTCACGCTGTTTGCGGATATCGCCGGGGCAGTCCTTGAGCAGGACACCGTCAAAGTGCGGGGGGGATTCAAAGGGACCCAGCAGATTGTGTTTGACCAGCCCAGGTTTAAGCTGGCGGTGGATATCCTCCGCGCGAAATACCTCTCCCTCACCGAGGTCAACCTTGGTCAGCTCATCTCCCTGGCGGCGACCGGTCGCCAACTGAACCTGATGAGCGTCCGCGAATTCGGTCGCGGGTCATTCCTGAATACGTTCTTCAGCGCGGTGAGCTTGAGGCCTGACACCCTGAGCGTGGTCAATGCGCTCCACAAGGCGTTCGCCCCGCCTGAGACGGCTTGGCAGAAAGTGTTTGAGACGTCGCCAAGCACCCCGCGCTTCATTGTGGAGCTCTTCGGCTTTCCCATCCAGACTTTCTCGGAGCTCGCCCTGAAGAAGGACGTGTTGCGGGCGATGTCCGAGTCGCATGCGTACGAAGTGACCGACGGGTGGTTCTCGTCCTCAGTCACCCCATACACGCAAGAGCGGTTCGAGCATCTTGACAAGATCCCCATTGGTAAAGTGATTCAGCTCGAATCGGGACAGCAGGTCAAGATTCCGGTGTATCTGGGCATCGAGCGGCTTCCGGACGGCGGGGAGAGATACCGCGTCATCATGATGGGCAAGAAGGGTCTTGAGCAGGCTGAGAAAGAGGTTCACAAGGATCTTGAGCGATACGACGGGTGGAGGAAGGGACTGAAGGAAGGCGGCTTCATCCAGCAGGTCTCAGCCCTCGCCGGCACGTACCGGCAGCGCATCTGGACCTGGCTTTTTGAAGGACACGATTGGGAAGCGCGGTTGTACCGCGCCAGCGCCTACCTGTGGGACCAGGCATTGATGGCGCACCGGGCGATGCTGTCAGGCAGTTGGGATATCGCCGAGGGAATCTTTGAGTACTTAACAGCTGTCGCTCAAGCTCAGAAGGACAGCCCGGTCGGAAAATTCGGCGGATTCGCGGCAGCCTTTGACGCGTATCGTCGCGGCTCGTTCGAGGAACCCACCGTCGGTCCGAACGCAGCCATCGGTCTGGCATTTCTGACCTACGAGGCGAAGACAGGCGATACACGGTATCACCACCTGGTTGAGGATATCGCGGATTGGCTCGTGGAGATGCAGGGTGCCTCGAACGGCGGTGGAGTCAAGCAGTCGGCGCGGCTGACCAAACAATTTGGAGAGCCGAACGCCCTCGTCCATGCTTTCCTCAAGGCAGCCGGTCGCCCAGAGGCGGCGGCGCAGATTCGCACGTGGGTGGGGGAGCGCATGTGGGATCCCAGTAAGGGGCTGATGAGGGCTGAGGAAGGGCAGGATCAATACTCAGCCGACGCCCAGAGCCGCTGGATTCTCAGCGAGACGGACCTGTTCTTCGATTCAAAGGACAAGGGCGGGCTTGGCATGGACGCGGACGCCTTCTGGAGTTATCTGGAGCGCATCGAGAGCCGGTTCGGGGTGACGGAGAATTACACCAAGCGGGACGGAACGTTTGTCAAGGACTTGAAGCTGTTCGACTTGGCTGACAAAGACAATGCCGGCAGGATTGCGCGGCGGCATGTTGACACAGACGGCAAGGCGCTCCGGGCAGGGTTCGCCGAGGTGACTGGCGAAATGATCCTGGTCTATAAAACGGCAGCCAGGAAGTTTTCCGCGCTCGGTCGGAAGGGCCTTGCGGACAAGGCGCTTGAGAAAGCGAAATTCTACGCCGACCAACTGGAGCGCATGAAGGGCGAGGATGGCACGTTGCCGCAAGCAACCCGCAAAGACTTCTGGTCAGGGTTTGGCTGGTACACGCCGTTGGGTTATGCGTCGGTGGCATCCAAAGGGCAGGATGGCATAGCCAGATATGGGGATAACTTCCTCACCCCCTTCACCGACGAATCGAAGGAAGACTCCTCCTCGGTTCAATTGGAGCCGATTACGCGACCGCCTGTTGAGGCAACCATCACCAAGGAACAAGCCGTCTATCCAATAGCCGAGCTCGGCAAGGAGAAGCGCGAGCCGAAGAAGGAGCTGTTTGCCGGTTTGGTGGAGCGCAAGCTCCTTCGTGACAAGCGAAACGACGGCTCCATCACGCCTGATGAACTCAAGAAGTTAGCTAAGTTCGAGGAGCGCCAGGAGAAACTGATCTACTACAACCCTGACGGCAGCGAGTTCGTGTATGAAGACGCGCAAGGCAGGCGCAACCGCATCGTCTTCATGTACTCGCTGGGTGAGGTAGGCGAAGGCTACGAGCGCGCTCGCGCTGAACTGCAAGAGGCCCTCAATTTCGAGCGCGCCCTCACGGAGACAGGGGCGCTCATCTTCAACGAGATTCGCGCGGCGGGTGGAAAAGAGGAAATCGGCAAACCGATTCCAAGCGCGCAGGGGCACATCGTTCGGACGGACCCCGCCGAGATGAAAGCTGTCAGGGACGCCATCAGCCGCCTCCCTGTCGCCGAACGCAATGCCATCCTGCGCAAGCAGTTCGCCGCCTTCAAGCTGGACGGGAAGCTAGTCAGCATCCTCTTCCCGCGCAACCAGGACGTCGAGGGGGAGCGGGAGACGCTCGTGTTCCGGGATGGACTGCTGCGGGAAACCCGCACGGACAGCGACATCATCAGACACTATTACGACGAGGCGACACAGAAGGAAACGCGCACGGAAACGTTTGCCAACCTCTCGGGCGACCGCAAGAACCCCAAGCCGAACCGGGCCGCCATCGGCTGGTCGCATACGCAGAGCGTCCATCTGGACGAGCGCGACGCCGTCACCTTCACCGAAGAGGAGCTCTACAAGCCGCGCCTTATCAAATGGGAATACGATGCGGTCACGTTCGAGTGGCGGTTGAACACCTACGGGCTTTTCTCTCAACCCATCGAGTCCTTTAACCCCAAGACCGGCGAAATCGCCGTCATCCGCTACGACAAGGACGGCGTCGTTGAGCGCGCGGACATCTACGGCAACGCCGGTACCAACGACACACCGGTCAAGGCAGCCAGACCGCACATCGTGGAAACGCGGAAGTCGTGGAACCCCGACACCCGCGAGTTGACCGTCGTCCAACAGGACCTGAAGGAAGGACTCGTCCAGGAGATTACGCGTGACCGCCTCGGTCGCGATGTCAAGGTGACGGCAGGCAGCCAGGGCAGCGAGCTGATCTACGACAAGGAGTTCCACTTTGGGCGGATTCCTGCGCGTGGTCGCGGGTATGTGGCGGTTGAGGGAACGCAGATCACGACCGACGAGTCCAAGACCATCTCTCGAAACGGCTCTGAGTTCTTCACCGACAGGACCTGGCAAGAGCACTTCGCCGGGGCAGTCGCTTCAGAGCGGACCGAATACGGCTATGACGCAGCGGGTCAGCGCTCTATCAAGCGGACGCTGATTGAATTCCGTCGCGGACGGCAACTCCTGGGCGCGATTGACCAGGAACGGGGCATCTTAACCGTCAAGCGTGAAGCCGGCAGCATCACGGTGGACCTGAAGCAGCAGCCAGGGCGTGAGCTTGCGGGTATGGATGACTACACGGTGACGGCGAGCCATGCGTCCCACGCACCCTGGCATAAAATCCACGCCGTTGGGCGGCTGCTCAGATACAGCGTGGACGACCAGGTCCGCAATGTCCTGGCGACGGTCCCTCCGGAGCTCAGCGACGCGACCAAGGCCGCCCGCATCTATCAGGTTGACCAGGCAAGCGGCAAAGCGGCGTGGCGCGAGACACAGCTTTTGAGCCGGCAAGGCGTTCCCATTGCGACCATTACCCCGGACCCGCTCTACTTCTTCTTCACATTCTTCTTCACATCCGGCAAGCAGGTCATCAATCTCCTCGCGTATGAGCGGCAGGTTGATCGTGTGGTTGGCAGGCCCCAAGGCAGGAAGACCTACGCCTACGATGAGGCAACCCGCGCCATCGGCGAGCTCCTTGGGGAAGCGGTTCGCCGCGATCCTGCCACTGTAGTTGACGTCTCCTCTCGCGCCGAAGTCAACGCTGTTCTTGGCAAACCCGGTATTGACTTCTTCGAGATTCGAGACATCCGCCGCAACAAGACCTGGTTCGCGGCATTTGACGCAAAGCATGAGGATAAACCAATCGCGGTGACTCCGGAAGTCGCAATCGGAACAGCCGGGAAGCCGCTTTCCATCAGCCTCATCTCCCGCGACCAAGGGAACGAAGAGATCAAACGGGAAACGTTTGAGGTCGCAGATGGAAAAGTCGGCCGGAAGACGCACGTCGCGTTCAGCGTTGCCTATGCGCTTGACCAGAAGTTTGCCCACATACTTGAACGTGACGGATTCAAAAGCCTCGCTGCTCTCCTGCGCTCCCGACATGCCAGGATTGCCACCATCCAAGCGCTCAAGCTTGATGAGAAGACGCCTGTGGCGACATGGCAAGAGGTCAACGTCGGCTCGCTCAACGTCCTCAAGATTGACGAGACCAGCGGCGGGTTGGGGCTCAAGCTGTATGCGAATGACGAACCATGGAAAGAGCTTGGGGGTGTTGAGTATCTCAGCGACCTATCGGACATCCGGGGTCTGTCGCTCGTATTGGGCGAGGAAGCCTCGCTCAAACACACCCTCGTCTATGAGGCGAAGAAACTCCTGGGATACATCGAGGGACGGTCAACTCGTGACAACGCGCTTGGGCGCAAGCGGGAAGGCACGTTGGAGTTCTCGCTCACCAAAGAGCTCATCTTGCAGCTTGCAGGGCAAAACAAAGATGAGCGAGAGGCGACACTCCGAGGAATCACCTCAAAATTTTCTGACAAGTCATTAACAGTCTATCGGTACGCGGCGCGCGAGGGATACAGCGAGAACTTCCTGCGCAGCTTGGATATCGCGGTTCAGTCCGACTCCATCGTGACGAGAGCCGGCGAGAACAAGGATCTTGCCAAGAGCCAGTCGAAGCTGTTCACGATGCAGCTCTCTGGCAACACCATCCTCCTCTCATACGACCGGACAGACTGGGGCAAGGACGCCAACGGGCATCGTGCCGTCAAGTTCACGCGCGAAACCAGGCGCAATGGTCTGCTCCAAGAGATCGCCCATGCCCGCCGTGGCGCAGGAGGCGCCTTCGAGCTGACCGGCGTGCGCGACCTCTTCCTCTACAACGGCAAGTACGGCAAGTACAAAATTCCTGATTGGTCGGTCAAAGTGATCAACGGGTCTCTCCACACCCTCTCGAATAACACCTATGTTGATGAGGATGGGAATGTCCATTTTACGAAAGTCAAGTTGCATCCAGCGCGACACTCGTTTGCCGACACCGAACTGAGCGATCAAGCGCGATTAAGGGCAAGACTTGCTCGCCTCTTCAGGTCCTCTGACGTGATTGGTCTACAGCAAGAAATCAAGGACAACGAAGGGAAAGAAATTATCACACTGACCGGTCACCCCTCCGTTCAAGTTGACGACAATCATAATTCCGTCGCTCAACCGAAGCGAGTAACTTTCCATGTTGACTACGATGACTTCGACTTTTCAGCAGGCGCAAGCACCTATCCGTTTGATTCGAAGAAGGTCAAGAAAGACAATCCACAACTTCCAGTCCGCGCTCAATACACGACTGCACAGGTACGGCAGACGTCCAACCTGAGATTTGCAGAGGGGAACGCAGTCTATGAGGTCC